>JBARER010000238.1:0-5480 GCA_049796395.1 Xanthobacteraceae bacterium | reverse complement strand
ACTGGGTGCCTATAGCGGCGCCCTTGTCGGCGCCGCTGGAGGCGTCTATGGGGGCGCTCCCGGTCCAATCCGGGCCGCTGCAATCGGCGTTTCGGCCCGGATCGGCGGCGACGAATTGGCAATTAGTTAACCATAATCAGCCAAGACTATGCCCCATATCGCTAATGCCCGCGGCCCTGTTTGGACCGTTGGCGCTCTGGAAGACGCTTCCTATTGCGATGCAGCAAACCCCAGAAATAGCCAAAAATGCCTCTTGCGCCGTGGCTTCGGATGGTCATGATGTGCAGCCTTTCGTGCGGTGCAACCGGGACGCGCCCGCGGGGAGTTCCATGATTGGTCTTGTGCTTGTGACCCACGGCCGGCTGGCCCTCGAGTTTCGCGCCGCCCTAGAACACGTGGTCGGACCACAGGCCCAGATCGAAGCGGTCATGATCGGTCCGGACGACGACGTCGAAGAGCGTCGCAAGGACATCATTGAAGCGGTGCGGCGCGTCGACAGCGGCGACGGTGTCGCCATCCTCACCGACATGTTCGGCGGCACCCCGTCGAACCTCGCCATCTCGGTGATGAGCCGGCCCAAGGTCGAAGTGCTGGCCGGCATTAATCTGCCGATGCTGGTCAAGCTCGCGAAGGTACGCGACGAGTGTCCGCTGGCCGAAGCCGTCACTGCGGCCCAGGAAGCCGGGCGCAAATACGTCACCATCGCCAGTCGGGTGCTCACCGGCAAATGAACGATCCGGCCCACAGCGCCGGGATACCTGGCGCCGGGCAGGCGTCCGACGGCGCCGTCAGTCGCGTTTTTGTCATCTGCAACAAAAAAGGCCTGCATGCGCGTGCCTCGGCCAAATTCGTGCAGACGGTCGAGAAATACGACGCCGAGGTTCGCGTGTGGCGCAACGCCGACACTGTCGGCGATGCGGTTGGCGGCACCTCGATAATGGGTTTGATGATGCTGGCGGCGGCGCCCGGCACCTCGATCACCATCGAAGCCACCGGCCGGGAGGCCACCGAAGTCCTGGAAGCATTGGCGGCACTGATCAGTTCGCGTTTCGGCGAAGCCGATTGATCCGTCCATCGAACTAGGATTGGCTGATGAAACGCCGGGCAATGCGCAACAAGGCCTCGCCCGGCAAAAGCTCGGCTCGAAAAACGCGCCCGAAGGAGACCATGCAGATGAGTCCGGAACCGACTTCAAAAGGCAGCCCCGCGAAGCCTGCCGCGGCGCCCGCAGCCACTGCCGGAGAGCCCGGCCGTCAACCGGCGGCGATCCGCTACGTCGATCGCGCCGACATGGTCGAAACATTCGCCGACTCGGTCACCGGCTTGATTTTCGACGGCCAGACGCTGCGCATCGAATTCGGCGTGACCCGGTTCGACGATGTCAAAGCCAATACCCCGATCACCGGCCGGCGCTATCCCGCCTGCCGCCTGGTCCTGCCGCCAGCTGCGGCCGTCGACCTCATCAATCGCATGCAGCAGATAGCAACGGCTTTGACCCAGGCCGGCGTCGTCAAGGCGCGCGGCAGCGAAGCGCCGAAAGCGGGCTGATCGTCGGCGCTTCGATTTCTCCGCTCATTCCCGCATAAGCGGGAATCCAAATGCAGCGTTGCTAGCAGGAAACCGGGTCGCCGCTTTCGCGGGGACGAGCGCCAGCCTTTGGGCTGGTTCTTGGCTTGATTCATGTGGTGAAAATGTCCATCGCCCCAAACGGGCCGGGCATGGACATAAAGAGATCTTTATGTGTTATTGCGGCTTCGCCGGGGCCCTGCTATGAGGCACGCCGAAAAGCTGCAAATCCCGCACCTCGCAAGATCGTCAAAGCAAAATCGTCAAAGGGTAATGTCATGAGCACGTCGACCCAGCCGAAGGCTCACGCCGCCGCCACCGATTATGTCGTCAAGGACATCGGCCTCGCCGAATGGGGCCGCAAGGAAATCGACATGGCCGAGACCGAGATGCCCGGCTTGATGGCGACGCGCAAGGAGTATGGCCCGCAGCAATCGCTCAAGGGTGCGCGCATCGCCGGTTCGCTGCACATGACGATCCAGACCGCGGTGCTGATCGAGACGCTCACCGCGCTCGGCGCCGATGTGCGCTGGGTGTCGTGCAACATCTATTCGACGCAGGACCACGCCGCGGCGGCCGTCGCTGCCGGTGGCACGCCGGTGTTTGCAGTCAAGGGCGAGAGCCTGAAGGATTATTGGGACTACACCGCCCGTTTGTTCGATTGGCACGGCGGCGGCATGCCGAACATGATACTCGACGACGGCGGCGATGCCACCATGTTCGTGCATCAGGGCGTGCGCGCCGAGCAGGGTGATACGGTGTTCCTCGATCAGCACAATAACGAGGAAGAAGAGGTGTTCTTCGCGCTGATCAAGCGCATGCTGAAGGAGAAGCCAAAGGGCTGGTTCGGCCAACTGGCAAAATCGATCAAGGGCGTTTCCGAGGAAACCACCACCGGCGTGCATCGGCTCTACGACATGCACAAGAAGGGCACGCTGTTGTTCCCCGCCATCAACGTGAATGACAGTGTGACGAAGTCGAAATTCGACAATCTCTACGGTTGCCGCGAGTCGCTGGTCGACGGGATCCGCCGCGGCACCGACGTGATGATGGCCGGCAAGGTGGCGATGGTCGCGGGCTACGGCGACGTCGGCAAAGGCTCCGCGGCATCGCTGCGTCAGGCCGGCTGCCGCGTCATGGTCTCGGAGGTCGACCCGATCTGCGCGTTGCAGGCGTCGATGGACGGCTACGAAGTCGTCACCATGGAGGAGGCCGCACCGCGCGCCGACATTTTCTGCACCGCCACCGGCAATGTCGACGTCATCACCATCGAGCACATGCGCAAGATGAAGCACCGCGCGGTGGTCTGCAATATCGGGCACTTCGATTCGGAGATTCAAGTCGCGGCGCTGAAGAACCTGAAATGGCACAACGTCAAGCCGCAGGTCGATGAGATCGAATTCCCCGACAACAAGCGCATCATCCTTCTGTCCGAAGGCCGCCTGGTCAATCTCGGCAACGCCATGGGCCATCCGAGCTTCGTGATGTCGTCGTCATTCACCAACCAGACGCTGGCGCAGATCGAGTTGTGGACCAATCCCGGCAAGTACGAGAATAAAGTCTATGTGCTCCCGAAGACGCTCGACGAGAAAGTGGCGCGGCTGCATCTCGACAAGATCGGCGTCAAGCTGAGCAAGCTCACCGACAAGCAGTCGGCCTATATCGGCGTGCCGCAGGAGGGCCCGTTCAAGGCGGATCATTACCGCTATTGAAAACGGGTTATCGCGCCGGCAGCGCCACCAGGTGAATCTCTAACGCCGGTCCGGCGAAGCCGAGGAAAGTCCGGCGCACGGAGAGGTTGGCGGCTTTGGCGCCCGGCGCGTCGCCAAGCAGGCTTTGCGTCTTCCGGCAGGCGGCGTCGCCGTCGAGACAGGCGATCAATAGACCGCGGCTTTGAATTGCGGCGTGGCTGGCGGGCGACAGCGGATCGCCATCGAGCGGCGCAGCGCCGGCGACATAGAACGGCAGATTGCCGACCACATCCGGCGAGCCCCAATAGAGCGTTACCGGTTTGCCAGCGAGCTTGAGCGCTGCCTGTGCGACCTCCTGCGAGGTCGGCCGGTTCGAATCCAATCCGGCGCGCAGATGTGCATAGCCCATGATCGGCGACGCCAGCAAAAAGCCGAGGCTGACCACGAGCGCCAACAAACCCGCGCCGGCGACCGCGGCAGCATCCACCGCGATCTTGCGCGAGCCGTACAGCACCAGCGGCAGCAGCGTCCAGTTCGGCAGCGACCAGTCCGGCGTCAGCCGATAGGGCGACACGAGATTGACCAAAGTCGGCAGCAGCATCGGCACGGCAAACAGAATGAGCGCCTGCCGCCGCTCCTCCTCGGCCGGCCAGATGAGGTCGGCAAGCGCCGCCCGGCTCGGCCGCAGCAGCACGAGCAGCAGCAACGGGCCGGCGGCATAAGCGATAACGCCGAACAGATAGCTTGCGGATTTTCCGAGCGCCGTGCCGAAGGAGTCCGTGGTCATCACGCTTTGCCGCAAGAACGCGTAGTCGGTGCCGCCGGATTGCGTCACGTACCAATACAGATGCGGCGCGATGACGACGAGCGCGCCGGCCGCCATCAGATAAGGCGAGCGCGACCGCCAGAACCGGCGCGTGCCGGGCCCGGTGAAAGCCGCCAGCGCCATGCCGGCGAACAGATAGACCGTCCAATATTTGCCGAGCATGGACGCGCTGGCACACGCGCCGGCCAACAGCGAGTCCCACAGGCCTAAGCTGCGCCGCGCGCGCAGATAGAACAGCAACGCCGCGGCCCAGAACGGCAGCATCGCCGTGGAGGCGTTCAATTCCGCGGTCTTGAAGGTGTAGAGCGGCACCAGGATCAGCGCGGCGAGGCCGAACAGCGCCTTGTCCTTGTCGAGGTGATCGCGGGCGGTGCGCCAGGCGATGGCAAGCGTGATCGCCGACAGCAACACCGCATTGAGGTGCATCGCCCAGTCGGTGCGGGGAAATATCGCGAACCACAAGCTGAACAGCCAGGCCGTCATCGGCGGATGTTTGTAGCCGAAGGCAAAATGCTGCGCCCAGAGCGCGGCCTCGGCGGCGTCATTGCGCAGATCGACCGGCCACAGCGACACGGTCGCAAACGCCATCCAGATGACGAGGAAGGCCGCGAGCGCAACGACGACGATGCGGCCCTCGGCGATGTCGTCGATAAAACGCCGTCCCGCTGCGATCAGTGGTGTTGCGCCGCGCGCCGATGGCGTGGGTTGGCGTGAGTTGGGATCGGCAACGGTCATGGCGGATGGCTACGGCTGTTCGGCGGCGCGCCACAAGCGGCACAAATTGCGGCATTTCGCAAGCGCGTTGCTTTTCGTCGGCCACAGCTTTAACTGGCCCGATGCACGGCTTTCCATCTGCCCCCGCCGCACCGGCATCCGCAACGGCCGCGCCCGCTACGGCCGAAATTGCCGTGATCGTTCCGGTCTACAAGGCCCGCGCCCAAGTTCCACTGTTGCTCGACGCGCTCGAGCGCGCCCTCGGCGGCACCGCATGGGAGGTGCTGTTCGTCGACGACAATTCGCCCGACGGCACCGGAGCCGCGGTGCGCGCCATCGGCGCAACCGATGCGCGGGTGCGCTGTCTGCACCGCATCGGCCGCCGCGGCGCGGCCGGCGCCTGTCTCGAGGGGATGCTGGCGAGTCAGGCGGATTTTCTCTTCGCGATCGACATCGAGCGTCCCGGCGACGCGGCCCTCATCCCTGCCATGCTCGAAACGATGCGCGGCGGTGCCGATGTCGTCGTCGCCAGCCGCCATGCAACAGGCGCGGGCCGGCATTGGTCGCGGGCGCTGGCGCGGCGTTTCACCGGCGTCGAACTCAGCGATCCGCTCAGCGCCACTTTTTTGATCCGCCGCGACGCGTTTGAACCCCTGGCGGCGTCGCTGTCACCCAACCGCGCC
>JBARER010000237.1:0-7640 GCA_049796395.1 Xanthobacteraceae bacterium | reverse complement strand
GCGTAAGGCCTATACCGCGATGACCTTCAAGCAGCCGACCGCGGAATACGCCAAGAAGCTGCAGGACCCCAATTCAGTAGCGCATCAGCAGGTGACGCTGCCGAACGTGATCGCCATTCCCGGCGGCCAGCCGATCAAGGTCGGCAATGAGGTGGTCGGCGGCATCGGCGCGTCCGGCTCGCCCGGTTTCGACGACGATTGCGTCAACGCGGCAATGGATAAGGTGAAGGATCAGTTGCAGTGACGCGAGGCGTCATTCCGGATCGCCGCGAAGCGGCGAGTCCGGAATCCATAATCACAGGTCAGCGAATATGGCTTCCGGGCTCGCGGGCAAGTGCCCGCGCCCCGGAATGACAATTACGAAGCCGGTTTCTGAAACTTGAGCACGAAATTGTCGATCGGCATGTTCGGCTTGTAGCTCGGGAAGTCGTGGGTGTCGGCGGGATTGCGCCAGAAATTGCCCTCGCCGACTTGCTTGAAGCCCGTCGCCTCGATCTCCTTCTGCAGCGTCGCTTCCTCGATCCGATGCAGCGTCTTGTTGACCGAGATGCCTTGGCCGGGCAGCGCCGAATGATCGGCAATCACCAGATATCCGCCGGGCTTGAGCGCGTCGAACATGGCCTTGTCCATCGCGGCGCGGTCGACCTTCATGTAGCTGGTGTCGTGGTAGTAGAACAGGAAGGTGATCATATCGAGATCGTGCACGCCGGGCGGTATCGGATCGTCGAACGGGCGGATATCGGCGACCACGTCTTTCATCGCCGGCGTTTTCATCCGCGCCTCGAATGCCGCCTTGGTCTTGTCGCCGAGATCGGGCGGGTTTTGCGCATAGACGACGCCGTTCGGCGCCACCGCGCGCGCCATCAGCTCGGTCGAATAACCGCCGCCGGCCGCCATATCGAGCACCTTCATGCCCGGCCGGGGCGCGGCGAATTGCAGAAACGGCACCGGATCGCGGCGCTTGTCGGTGGCTCTGTCGGCATCGCTGCGGTCGGGCGCCGCCATCAGGGCCGCATAGTCCGGTGCCGCGCCTTGCGCGCGCGCGGTCTGCCCGTGCAGGCAAAAGACTGCGGCAACGATAAAGGCGGTCGCGGCGACGGTGGATTTTGCAAACGGCAGGCGTTCCATCGATATCTCCCCGGCAATAAATTGTGCAGCGATGTTATCGGCGCCCATGCTATCGCCAAAACGGTCTTCGCCGGTTGACAAAGCCGTGACAAGAATGGGGAAAAATTGTTGAAAGCCGGTGGAATAATTCGGGATAAGGCGGTGGATAGCTTGGTAGTGTCTCAGGTTAGACACGCGCGGGCGGTTTCGGCTGTGAATAACGAGACGAGCCCGCAAGCCCCATGCGATCAATGACTTCTTCAACGTCCGCGGCGCAGGAAACCACCGTCGCCAGCGTCGAAACCGATGAACAATCGGCGCAGCGCCTTGCCGATGTCGTGAGCGAAAGTTTCGCTGCCGACGAGGTTGCGGTCAGCCTTGTGGATATCGGCCAGCGCGCCGGATTTGGCCGATGGCGCGTCAGCGTATTTTTCAGCAGCGCGATCGACCGCGCGCGCATTCGCGACTTGGTGAAAGTCGCCGGCGGCGCGGCGATGGCCAAAGCGCTCACGTTCGAACGCGTCGCGGAGAAAGATTGGATCGCTGAAAGTCTTGCCGGATTAAAACCGGTCGCGGCCGGGCGCTTTGTCGTCCACGGCGCCCACGACCGCGGCGCAGTCCCGCCAAATCGCATCGGTATCGAGATCGAAGCCGCCCTCGCCTTCGGCACCGGCCATCACGGCACCACGCGCGGCTGCCTGTTGGCGCTCGATCGGCTATGCAAAGGGCCAAAACGCAAGCTGCACATCCTCGATCTCGGCACCGGCTCGGGCGTACTCGCCATCGCCGCCGCGCGCGCTTTGCGTCGGCGCGTGCTGGCGACTGACATCGACGCGGTCGCGGTGCGCGCCGCCCGCGCCAATGCGCGGTGGAACCGCGCCGGCGCCCTGGTCGAGGTGGTCAGGGCCGACGGCCCCACTGCGGCGGCGATCCGGCCGCGAGCGCCGTACGATCTAGTCTTCGCCAATATCCTGCTGCAACCGCTGCAGCGCTTCGCCGCATCGCTGACCAGGATCGTTACGCCGCGCGGCCGCATTGTGCTGTCCGGCCTGCTGACGGCGCAAGCCAACGCCGCGCTCGCGGCCTATCACGCGTTCCGGCTGGAGCGGCGGATCGTGCTCGACGGCTGGACCACGCTGGTGTTGAAGCGGCGCCGATGAGGGATGTGACCCTCCCCCTCCGCGGAGGCTGCTGCTAAGTTGCCTGGCATGTTCGAAGCGCATTTCCAGTCGTTCGACGATCGCGGCACCGACGCCGCCGATGCTGCGCCGCGGCTCGCCGCGCTGCGCGCAGAGTTGCAGCGGCGCGGTCTCGACGGTTTCGTGGTGCCGCACTCCGACCGCTATCAGAACGAATATGTACCGCCCTGCGCCGAGCGGCTCGCTTGGCTCACCGGCTTCACCGGCTCGGCCGGCGCGGCGATCGTGCTCCTCGACCGCGCCGTGCTGTTCGTCGACGGCCGCTATACCGTGCAGGCGGGCGATGAAGTCGACACCGCGCTGTTCATTATCGCGCATCTGGTCGAGCATCCGCCGACCGCGTGGATCGAGGAGCACCTGCCGCGCGGTGCCAAGCTCGGCTATTCGCCCTGGCTGCACACGGTCGACGGCGCCGAGCGGCTCGGCAAAGCCTGCGAAGCGGCAGGCGCAAGCCTCGTTGCGGTGACCGATAATCCGATCGACGCCTGCTGGTCCGGCCGGCCGGCGCCGCCGCTCGGCGGCGTGGTGCTGCACGACCTGCGCTACGCCGGCGAGGACGCTTCGGCCAAGGTGTCGCGCGTGCGTGCCGAGCTGGAAAAACTCGGCGCCGATGCGTTGATCGTTTCCGATCCGCACGCGGTGTGCTGGCTCCTCAATATCCGCGGCAGCGATGTGCCGCATACGCCGGTGGCGCTCGCCTTCGCCACGGTGCCAAAGGAAGGCCGGCCGGCGCTCTACGTCGATGGCCGCAAACTCGACAACGACGTCCGGCATCGGCTGGAGGAACTCGCCGAGGTGCGCGCGCCGGCGGATTTCGAACGCGATCTCGTTGCGCTCGGCAACGCCGGCCGCGCCGTGCGACTCGATCCCGCCGCCTGCCCGGAGGCGATCGCGCGGCTCGTTGCCGATAACGGCGGCAAAGTGCTGCGCGGGGCCGATCCCATCGCGCTGATGAAGGCGATCAAGAACGCAACCGAAATCGCCGGCGCACGCGCCGCGCAGCTGCGCGACGGCGCGGCAATGACGCGGTTTCTCGCCTGGTTCGATGGCGAGGCGCCGCGCGGCCAATTGAGCGAGATCGACACGGTCGAGGCGCTGGAGAGCTTCCGCCGCGACACCGGGCTCCTCAAGGACGTGTCGTTTCCGACCATCGCCGGCGCCGGGACTGACGGCGCCATCGTGCATTACCGCGTCAGCCGCAAAAGCAACCGCCGCATCGTGCCGGGCGAATTGTTTCTGGTCGATTCCGGCGGCCAATACGAAGACGGCACCACCGACATCACCCGCACCATCGCGGTCGGCACGCCGAGCGAAGACATGCGGCGGAATTTCACGCTCGTGCTCAAGGGCCACATCGCCATCGCCCGCGCGGTGTTTCCGGACGGCACCGCCGGCGCGCAGCTCGATACCCTGGCGCGGCAATTCTTGTGGCGCGCCGGACTCGATTTCGATCACGGCACCGGCCACGGCGTCGGCAGCTATTTGTCGGTGCACGAAGGGCCGGCGCGCATTTCCAAGCTCGGCGGCGCGCCGCTCATGCGCGGCATGATTTTATCGAACGAGCCCGGCTACTACCGCGCCGGCGCCTACGGCATTCGCATCGAGAATCTGGTTCTGGTCACGGAGGCGGCCGCCGTGTCCGGCGCCGAGAAGCCGCTCAACGCGTTCGAGACGCTGACGCTGGCGCCGATCGACTTGCGGCTGGTCGCGCCGGAGCTGTTGACGGCTGACGAAATCGCCTGGCTCGCTGCCTATCATGCGCGCGTGCGCGACGCGCTGGCGCCGCTTGTCGACGCGCCGACGCGGCAATGGTTGAACGCGGCGACGACGCGGCTGGCGCCGCGCTGAGGCCCGGAACTTTCGACGGAACTTTTTCGGGTGGTGCGACGTTTTTTCGCTGGGTTTGGTTTGGGGCGAGGAAACGACAATGCTTTCCACCATTCTGATCATCGTCCTGGTTCTGCTTTTGATCGGGGCACTGCCCACTTGGCCGTACAGCAGCGGCTGGGGCTACTATCCCGGCGGCGGCCTCGGCTTGATTCTTGTCGTCGTGATCGTCTTGGCGCTAGTCGGACGAATCTGACGGCGGCACGCGTTTCAGGGGGCCCCTTGCATTGAAGCGGTCTCTTGTGGGCGAAGCTCAGTGGATGAGCTTCGCCCATTCGTCTTCGGTCAGCACCGTGACGCCGAGCTTGCTCGCTTCGGTGAGCTTCGAGCCGGCACCAGGCCCGGCGACCACGTAATCGGTCTTCTTCGATACCGAGCCGGAGACCTTGGCGCCGAGTCGTTCCGCCGATGCCTTGGCCTCGTCGCGCGTCATCTTTTCCAGCGTGCCGGTGAACACCACGGTCTTGCCGGCAATCGCCGAATCGCTGCGCGGTTTTTCAGCGGCGCGAATGCGCACTTGCGCCGCCAACCGCTCGATGCGCCGGCGATTATGCGGTTCGCCGAAATAATCGTGCAGGCTCTCGATCACCGTCTCGCCGATCTGGTCCAGCGCATCCATTTCCTCCTTGGCATCGGCGTCGTCCTTGGCGAGCTTGAGGCAGGCGTCGTGAAACGCATCCCAATCGCCGTAGCCGCGCGCCAGCGCCACCGCGGTGGTCTCGCCGACATGGCGAATGCCGAGCGCATAGATGAAGCGCTCCAATGAAATATCCCGACGCGCTTCGATGGAATTGAACAGATTGCGCACCGAGGTCTCGCCGTAGCCTTCGATCTCCTCGAGACGGGTCTTCTTGCCGGTCTCGTGCAGCACCAGTTTTCCGTTTCGCTCCGGCAGGGTGAAAATGTCGGCGGGCTCCTTGATCCAGCCGTTGTCGTAGAAGTATTCGATCTGCTTTTCGCCGAGCCCATCGATGTCGAAGGCGCGGCGCGAGACGAAGTGCTCGAGATGTCCGAGTGCCTGATACGGGCAGGCGAATTCGCCGGTGCAATGAAATCGCGCGCCTTCGGTGCCGCCAGCGATGATCTCGCGGACCACGTCGGTGTGGAGCGGACACGGGCATTGTTTGGGAAATTCGAACGGTTCGGCGCCGCGCGGCCGTTTGTCCTCGATCACCCCCAAGACCTGCGGGATCACGTCGCCGGCGCGCTGAATGGTGACGGTATCTCCTAGTCGAACGTCGAGCCGCGCAATCTCGCCGGCATTGTGCAAGGTCGCGTTCTGCACCACGACGCCGCCGACCGTTACCGGTTCAAGCTTGGCAACCGGCGTCAGGAAGCCGGTGCGGCCGACCTGGATTTCGATGTCGCGCACAACGGTCGTCGCTTGCTCGGCCGGAAATTTATGCGCGATCGCCCAGCGCGGTGCGCGGCCGACAAAACCAAGTCGTTCCTGCCAGTCGAGGCGATCGACTTTGTAAACGACGCCGTCGATGTCGTAGTCGAGGCTGGCGCGTTGTGCCTCGATCTCGCGGTGGAAGGCCAGCAGTTCCTCGACCGATTGGCAGATTCTGGTCAGCGGGTTGGTCTTGAAGCCGCAATGCTCGAACCACTTGATCATGCCGGACTGCGTACTCGCCGGCATTTTGCTCATCTCGCCCCAGGCATAGGCGAAGAAGCCGAGCGGCCGTGACGCGGTGATCGACGGATCCTTCTGCCGCAGCGATCCCGCCGCGGTGTTGCGCGGATTGACATAGAGCTCTTGGCCCGCCGCCTGCTGTTTGCGATTGAGCGCGAGGAACGCGGCCTTGGTCATATAGACCTCGCCGCGCACCTCGCAGACCGCCGGCAGGCCCCTCCCCTTAAGACGTTTCGGCACGTCCTCCAGCGTTTTGATGTTGGCGGTGACGTCCTCGCCTTCAGTGCCATCGCCGCGCGTCGCGCCGGTGACCAGCACGCCATCTTCATAGCGTAGCGACATCGACAAGCCGTCGATCTTCGGCTCGGCGGAAAACGCGATCGCTTCGTCCTCGGGCAGGCGCAGGAAACGGCGGATGCGGCCGACGAAATCGGTCACGTCGTCTTCGGCGAAGGCGTTGTCGAGCGAGAGCATCGGCGCCGCGTGCCGGACCTTGGCAAAGCGCGCCGATGGCGTCGTACCGACGCGCTGGGTCAGGCTCTCAAGCGTCCGCAGTTGCGGGAAGCGCGCTTCGATCGCGCCATAGCGGCGGCGCAACGCGTCGTAGGCAGCATCCGAGACGGTAGGCGCATCCTCCGCGTAATAGCGGCGATCGTGCTCGGCGATTTCGACGCCTAGTCGCGCGTGCTCGGCCTTGGCCTGCTTTTCGGTGAGAGCGTCGGGGGAGGTTTTCGAGGTGTTTTTTGATGCCATAATACTTGTCATTCCGGGGCCGGCTGCAGGCCGGAGCCCGGAATCCATAATCGCAGGTCGTGAGAGTCGCGTCTTACGGCTTCAACAGGAAAACTCCAGGCGTAGCGCGTGACGCAAACGGTCGTACCAGCCCGCCATTCATGCAACACCGCGCTTGGCCTTTATGACGAAGCCGTAGCTCCTTATTTCTGCTCCTAGAACCAGCTGTCTGGATGCCAGATGCGCTCTCCCACCTTCCGGCCCTTTGTACTTACCGATCACGTAGTCTGACGGGCTCCCAATTTCAATTTGAAAGCCCGCCTCCTTTAGTGCTCTCCAAAGAGCGCCATATGCGCTGTTTTTATTGCTCGGCGCATCGAGGGATCCGTGAATCTCAGCGTAAAGCCGATTGGGCGGTGCAGAGTCGACCCCCAGCCGTAGATCGTGCCTCAAACCTTCCAAATCCTCTATCTCGAAGCCAAAGTGGTGGCTCAGCGACAGAAGCAAGATATCTTTTGTAAATCGCGTAGGATGTCTGTCCAGACTGACAAATATTTGCGCTGTCGAGCTTAATGATCCGACGAGGTAATTTATGGTTCGAGGAATTTGATCCGCCATCATCATCGCATGTTCTTGAACGTCGATTCCGATCGAACAGAGATGCGCAATCGCGCCGACCTGCAACATCGGTGGGACGTTTGATCCTGTCACAAGGCCCAGTTGTGACTCGCCCCAAGCACGAATCTCCTCTTTGGTTGCGTAGCTAGATATTGCGTCTCTTGCAGCGGTGCGCGGCACCCCCGCGCGCAACCCCTTCATCAGAGCGCTCAACATTCGAAATGAAACAAACCCCCCGATATGCCAAAATCCATTATCGGTGCTATTGTTAGTAACGCACCCAAGAGAGTGAATACGCCCTTGTTTGTCACGCATGCCATCGATGAGCGGAATCTCCTCGGGCTTAAAGTTCTTGGGGAATGCATCCTCAGATGAACAGAAAATGAGGTTAAACCGAGCAGCAAACTCCTCCCTAGGTAAGTCGAGAACGCCTGGCTCATTTATTTTTTGGAGAGCAAGAT
>JBARER010000236.1:0-15202 GCA_049796395.1 Xanthobacteraceae bacterium | reverse complement strand
GCTCTAGCCCGGACCAAAATGGCCCGCCAATTCATTTATCATATGCAGGGTCTCTCCAAGACCTACCCCGGAAATCGGAAAATCCTGGAGAACGTCAATCTGTCATTTTATCCCGATGCCAAGATCGGGGTGCTTGGCGTCAACGGCTCCGGCAAGTCGACGCTGCTTCGCATCATGGCCGGTCTCGACACCGAGTTTTCTGGAGAGGCTTGGGCGGCGGATGGCGCCCGTGTCGGCTACCTCCCGCAGGAGCCGCAGCTCGATCCGGCTAAATCGGTTCGCGGCAACGTCATGGATGGTGTTGCCGCGCAGAAGGCGATCCTCGATCGCTACAACGAACTCGCCGTCAATTATTCGGACGAGACGGCCGATGAGATGACCAAGCTTCAGGACCAGATCGAGGCGCAGGGGCTGTGGGATCTCGATTCCAAGGTCGATCAGGCGATGGACGCGCTGCGCTGTCCGTTCGACGAAGCCGATGTCGCAAAGCTCTCCGGCGGTGAGCGCCGGCGCGTGGCGCTATGCCGGCTGTTGCTCGAGCAGCCGGAGCTGCTGCTGCTCGACGAGCCGACCAACCATCTCGACGCCGAATCGGTGGCGTGGCTCGAAGGCCATTTGCGCAATTATCCCGGCGCCATCCTGATCGTCACCCACGACCGCTACTTTCTCGACAACGTCACCAGCTGGATTCTCGAGCTCGACCGCGGCCACGGCATTCCCTATGAGGGTAATTATTCCTCGTGGCTCGGGCAGAAGCAGAAGCGGCTCGCGCAGGAAGGCCGCGAGGAGGACGCGCACCAGCGCACGCTCGCCCGCGAGCAGGAATGGATCAGGGCGTCACCGCGCGCCCGCCAGGCAAAATCCAAGGCGCGCTACGAGCGCTACGAGGAATTGCTCAAAAAGGCCGGCGACAAGCAGACTCAGACCGCGCAGATCGTCATTCCGGTCGCCGAGCGGCTCGGCCAGAACGTCGTCGATTTCGAGAACTTACGCAAAGGCTACGGCAACAACCTTTTGATCGACGATCTGACCTTCAAGCTGCCGGCGGGCGGCATCGTCGGCATCATCGGAGCGAACGGCGCCGGCAAGACCACCTTGTTCCGCATGATCACGGACCAGGAAAAGCCCGACGGCGGCACCATCCAAGTCGGCGAGTCGGTGCATCTCGGCTATGTCGATCAGTCGCGCGATTCGCTCGACGGCAAGAAATCGGTGTGGGAGGAAATTTCCGGCGGCGCCGACATCCTGCAGCTCGGCAAACGCGAGGTGAATTCGCGCGGCTATTGCTCGGCTTTCAATTTCAAGGGCGCCGATCAGCAGAAGAAGGTCGGCTCGCTATCCGGCGGCGAGCGCAACCGCGTGCATCTCGCCAAAATGCTCAAATCCGGCGCCAATGTGCTGTTGCTCGACGAGCCGACCAATGACCTCGACGTCGATACTTTGCGCGCGCTGGAAGAGGCGCTGGAGGATTTCGCCGGCTGCGCCGTGATCATCAGCCACGACCGCTGGTTTCTCGACCGCATTGCCACCCACATGCTGGCCTTCGAGGGCGACAGCCATGTCGAGTGGTTCGAGGGTAATTTCCAGGACTACGAGAAGGACAAGATGCGCCGGCTCGGCACCGACACGGTCATCCCGCACCGGATCAAATACAAGAAATTCTCGAGGTAATTCGGCCCATTAACGAGATTTGCAAGGATGGCGCTTCGCCGTCGCGACTCATATATAAGGTCATAACCACCCCCCAGGGGCGTTTGACGGGTATTGCCGGGGTCGGATTGCGCGCTTTCCGCGCAAAAGGAGAAGAGATTGGCAACGCGAGCGAGTGAAGCCCGGGCGAACGAGACCAAGGCCCGTGCCGAAGCAGGTTTCAAGAAGGAAGAGCGCGCCAAAGAAGGCGCCAAGGCGATGCTGGAATATCAGGCCAGCGGCCGCGTGGTGCGCGAGCAAATGGCGCGCCTGAAGGCGCTACGGCTGGCCAAGGAGGCCCAAGAGGCCACCGACGCAGCCGCCGCCGTGGCGGCGCAGCCGGAGAAAAAAACGCGTCGCGCCAAGCGTTAATGCCGGTAGGACCGGCGCGCCGCGGCCCGGTTGCGGGCCGCGACGCCTTGAATCCGACACATCAATAGTGCATATGTGATTCGCGGCCTTATAGGCCTGCTGCGAGCCGCGTGTACGGGATCCCTTCGGACTAAACCCCGCTAATTGGCTTCTGGCTCGCTCTTTATCCACCTCATCGACAGCCCAGATCGCGCGGGATGTCCATTTAGCTCCCGCATCGCGGGCTGTTTGCGTTTCGCGCAACGGCCGTGACGATGTGCACAACGGAAAGATTATTCTTTGACCGACTTTCACGACTTTAACCTTAACGATGCCATCGCCCGTGCGCTGACCGAAGAAAAATACGTAACCCCGACGCCGATCCAGGCGCAGACCATCCCGACTGTAATGTCCGGCCGCGACGTCATCGGTATCGCGCAGACCGGAACCGGCAAGACCGCGGCCTTCGCGCTGCCGATCCTGCATCGCCTCGCCGACAACACGCGCCCGCTCGAGCGCAAGACCTGCCGCGTCCTGGTGTTGAGCCCGACGCGCGAATTGTCGGGTCAGATTCTCGACAGCTTCCGCACCTACGGCCGGCATTTGCGGTTTCGATCCGCGCTGGCGATCGGCGGTGTGTCGATGGGCGCCCAGGTGCGCAGCCTCATGAATGGCGTCGATATTCTCGTCGCCACCCCAGGCCGGCTGCTCGATCTCGTTCACAGCAACGCGCTTCGGCTTAACGGCGTCGATTGTTTCGTGCTCGACGAGGCTGACCGCATGCTCGACATGGGTTTTATCAACGACATTCGCAAAATCGTCGCCAAGCTTCCGGCCAACCGGCAGACGCTGATGTTCTCCGCCACCATGCCCGGAGCCATTGCCGATCTCGCCGCTCATATGCTGCGCGATCCGGTCAAGGTCGCGGTGACGCCGACCGCCTCGACCGCCGAGCGCATCGATCAGCGCATCATCCGCGTCGACCGCGCCGCCAAGCCTGCGATTCTGGTCGACCTGTTACGGCAGGAAACCATCGACCGGGCGCTGGTCTTCACCCGCACCAAGCACGGCGCCGACAAAGTGGTGCGACGGCTCAATCAAGCCGGCATCGCCGCGGAAGCCATCCACGGCAACAAGTCGCAGGGCCAGCGCGAGCGCGTGCTGGCGGCGTTCCGCACCGGCAAGGTGAGGACGCTGGTCGCCACCGATATCGCCGCGCGCGGCATCGACGTCGACGGCATCAGCCATGTGGTGAATTTCGATCTGCCGAACGTGCCGGAGACTTACGTGCACCGCATCGGCCGCACGGCGCGTGCCGGCGCGGAAGGCATCGCCATCTCGCTATGCGATGGCGAGGAGATGGCTTTCCTGCGCGACATCGAAAAGCTCATCCGCATGTCGCTGCCGATCAGCGATCGGCGCTCACATCCGCAGCGCGCGGAGGCGTCCGCCGCCGAAGCTGCGCCTGGCAACAGGACCGCGCCCGGCCGCCACAATGGCAATGGCAACCGCGGCCAGCAGCGCCGGCGTAACGGTAACGGCGGTGGCAAGCAGCAATCGCATCACGGGCAGCCGCATCGCGAGCGGCCGCATCGCGCAGACCCGCGTCGCGGCGAGCCGCAAACGGGCCAGCAGCGAACCGGGCAGCCGCAGGCCGATCAGACGCAAGATGCCGGCATCGCCACCGTCGCTTTCCTGCGCCGGGATGCTGCGCCGAATCGCCGTCACAGCGCGCCGCGCTTTACCGGTCAATCAAGAGGTTCGTGACATGGCCAAAGAGGAGCTTCTGGAATTCGAAGGCCTGGTGATTGAAATCCTCCCCGATGCGCGGTTTCGCGTGCAGCTCGACAACGGCCACGCGCTGATCGCCTATACGGCTGGCCGCATGAAAAAGAATCGGATCAAGACGCTGGCCGGCGACCGGGTGACGGTCGAAGTTTCGCCGTATGATCTGGAAAAAGGCCGGATGATCTTCCGCCACAAGGACGAGCGCGCCGGCACCGGGCCGCGTCCGCAGCGCGGTCAATATCGGCGGCGGTAGAATTCGTATCCCGATTCCGTTAAATCGGGATACGCTCTAGCAGCTACTTCGCCAGCAATCCGTTGAGCACAAGATCCAGGTGCGCATCGAAATACGCCTTGATGTCGAGCGGTTGGCGGTCGTCGAACATCATCAGCCATAGATCGACCAGCGCTATTGGCGCGATGACCACCTGGGGCGAATCGACGATCGCGGAATTGCGGATTTCGCCGCGATCGACGCCGAGCTTGATGGCCCGCCTGAGCATGTCGAGACATGGGCGCAAAATCTCGTCGTGATAGCGGTCGCTCAGTTCCGGAAAGCGCGGCGCTTCGGCGATCAGCATGCGAACCACCTCGCGCCGCCGTCTGTCCCCGACAATGCGTTGGTAGATGAAGTTGAATTGCGCCCGCAACAGATCGGCGGTCGAGCCCTCGTGAGTCTCGAACATGCCCTGCACGGTTTCGGTCGCCGCCTTGGTGATCTCCCGCACCATCGAGATGAAGAGCTGTTCCTTGTTTTCGAAATAGACGTAGATCGTGCCCTTGGTGACGCCGGCGCGCTCAGCGATCCGATCGAGCGTGGTCGTGGCATAGCCGTTGCGGGAAAATTCGGCGAAAGCGGCTTCCAGAATTTCCTGCGGGCGTTCCGCTTTGCGGCGCCGCCGCGTTTCCGGCCGCGTTTCGGACAGATCGGACATGCGAGCAGCTAGGCTTATATTCCGCAGAAAGTCAAGTTATTGACTAACCGGAGAGTAAATAATTAGGTTGCCCAGGTGAGGGTGTCCTAGGTGCTTGGATTCAGTCGTTACAGCTGGCGCGGCCGTCCGTCAGTGCGGGTGGAAGACGCCGATGCCGCGCGTGGCGTCGGCCTCGGCGCATCGATCGTTGCCGATCCGGTTTTGACCTTCCTGGTTTTGCCGCTTTTCTTGCCGCTTTTGGCTTTGTCGGCCTGCGCGGTCGGGCCCGACTTTGCGCCCCCGCCGGCGCCGCCGGTTAGCGGCTACACATCCGACGGCCAACCAGCGACGACGGCATCAAGCAACGTCGCAGGCGGTGTCGGACAAAAATTCGACGCCGGGCGCGATATCCCGGGCGAGTGGTGGACGGTATTCCATTCCAAGGATCTCGACGCTTTGATCGCCGATGCGCTGAAGGCCAACCCGAGCTTGCAGGCGGCGCAGGCGGCGCTGTGGCAGGCGAAGGAAAACCTCTATGCCGAGGCCGGCTCGCTGTTGCCGGCGGTCGATGCCAAGTCCTCCGCCGAGCGCCAGCAATTCTCACCGGTCGAGTTCGGCGCGACCGGAGCGCCGTCCATCTTCAATCTGTATCAGGCCAGCGTGAATGTCAGCTACGCGCCGGATGTTTTCGGCGGCGTGCGGCGGCAGATCGAGGCCGATGCGGCGCAGGCCGACTATCAGCGCTTCGAACTCGAAGCGAGTTATCTCACGCTCACCTCGAACGTGGTCACCGCGGTCATTCAGGAAGCATCGCTGCGCGGCCAGATCGCGGCGACGCAGGACATCATCAAGTCCGAGACCGATCAGCTCGGCGTCGTGCGCCAACAATTCGAGGACGGCGCCGCCGCCCGAACCGACGTGCTGACCCAGCAATCGGAAGTGGCGACGGAAGAGGCGACATTGCCGCAGCTGCAGAAGCAATTGGAACAGCAGCGCCACGTGGTGCTGGCGCTCACCGGCCGCTTTCCGAGCGAGGAACGGCCCGACCGACTGATGCTGGCGGCGCTGCGGCTGCCGCCGCGATTGCCGCTGAGCCTGCCCTCGCAACTCGTCGAGCAACGCCCCGATGTTCGCGCCGCGGAAGCGCAACTGCATCAGGCGAGCGCCCAGATCGGCGTCGCCATTGCCGCCCGGCTGCCGCAATTCGCTCTCAGCGGAGCCTATGGCAGTGCCGCGTTGACGACGGCATCGCTGCTCACACCCTCCACCATCATCTGGGATATCGCGGCGACCGGTTCGCAGCCGATCTTCCACGGTTTTACGTTGTTGCACCAGGAGCGCGCCGCCAAAGCGGCCTATGCCATGGCCGAAGCGCAATATAAAAACACGGTGCTGGGGGCGTTCCAGAACGTCGCCGACGCGCTGCGTGCGCTGCAATTGGACGCCGCCACGCTCAAGGCACAGAATACCGCGTTGCGCGCCGCGTCCGATACGCTCGATCTCGCGCGCGGCCAATACCGCCTCGGCGCCATAACGTACGTTACGCTGCTTAATGCGCAGCGCAGCTATCAGCAGGCGCGGCTGGCTTTGGTGCAGGCGCAGGCGGCCCGCTACGCCGACACCGCCGCCTTGTTCCAGGCGCTGGGCGGCGGCTGGTGGAACCGTGACGATGTCGCGCCCGACCCCTTCAGTCCGGAAGCAACTGCAGTCGACGCCGCCACCGCCGCCGCGGTCGGCGAGCATCCGGCAAGCGAGCCGCATCAATGACCAAACGCATGCTGATCATGCTCGTCGCGGTCGCCGTCGTGTTCGGCGGCATCTTCGGATTTCAGGTCTTCAAGGCCGCCATGATCAAGAAATTCATGAGCACGATGAGCGCCCCGCCGCAGACGGTATCGGCGCTGAAGGCGAGTTACGGCGAATGGCAGCCGCAGATCGAGGCCGTCGGCACATTACGCGCAGTGAAGGGCGCCGACCTGTCATTGCAAGTGTCCGGCATCGTCGGCTCGATATCGTTCAATTCCGGTGACGACGTGCAGCAAGGCGCGCTGCTCATGAAACTGCGCGCGGAGGACGACATCGCCAAGCTCGAATCGCTGCAGGCGACGGCCGAGCTGGACGGGCTGACCTATCAGCGAGATCTCAAGCAATTCAAGATCCAGGCGGTGAGCCAGGCCACTTTGGATAGCGACGCCGCCAACCTGAAGAACGCCAACGCGCAGGTGGCCCAGCAGCAAGCGATCCTCGACGAGAAATCGTTGCGCGCGCCCTTCGCCGGTCATCTCGGCATCCGCGCGGTCGACCTCGGACAATACCTCAGCGCCGGAACCACGATCGTAACGCTGCAGGCGCTCGATCCGATTTTCCTGGATTTCTTCGTACCGCAGCAGTCGGTCGATCAGGTGCGGCTGGGTCAATCGGTCGTCGTAAAGGTCGACGCCTTTCAGGGTCGAACGTTCACCGGAGAAATCGCTGCGATCAATCCCAAGGTCGACCAGTCGAGCCGCAACGTTCAGGTCCGCGCGACGTTGAAGAACGCCGACCACAAACTGATCCCCGGCATGTACGCGACGGTGGATATCGAAACCGGGGCGCCGCAGAAATACATCACGCTGCCGCAGACCGCGATCACCTACAATCCGTATGGCGACACCGTCTACATCGTCGAGAAAAATGCCGCGGGTGCCGACGACAAGCCGCATCTTGTTGCGCGCCAGACTTTCGTCACCACCGGGTCGACCCGCGGCGATCAGATCGCGGTGCTCAAGGGCGTCAAGGACGGCGATACGATCGTGACCGCCGGCCAGATCAAGCTGCACAACGGTTCGCCGGTGTCGATCGACAATTCGATCGTGCCGTCGGCCGAGGCAGCGCCAGTTCCCATCGATCGTTAGCCGGGCCGCCGCCATGCACTTCACTGACATTTTCATCCGCCGGCCGGTGCTCGCCACGGTCGTTAGCCTGTTGATCCTGGTGCTCGGCCTGCGCGCCTACGACGTGCTGCCGATCCTGCAATACCCGCGCACCGAAAATGCGGTCGTCACGGTCACCACGACCTACTACGGCGCCGATCCCGATGTGGTGGCCGGCTTTATCACCACGCCGCTGGAAAACGCCATCGCCCAGGCCAACGGCATCGACTACATGACGTCGACGAGCCTCAGCGGCACCAGCACGATCACCGTCTATCTGCGGCTCAACTACGATGCCGATAAGGCGCTGACCGAGATCAATACCAAGGTCAATTCGGTGCTCAATCAGCTGCCGACCGGCACGCAGCAGCCGACGCTGAGCGTGACAATCGGTCAGACCATCGATGCCATGTATATCGGCTTTAACAGCGACACGCTGCAGCCGAACCAGATCACCGATTACCTCACCCGCGTGGTGCAGCCGAAGTTGCAAGCGGTGCCGGGCGTGCAGACCGCGGAGCTGCTCGGGCAAAAGGTCTTTGCGCTGCGCGCTTGGCTCGACCCGAAGAAACTCGCGGCATTCGGCCTGACCGCAACCGACGTCAGCCAGGCGCTTGCCGCCAATGACTTCATATCCGGCATCGGCAACACCAAAGGTCAGATGGTGCAGGTCAATCTGACGGCTTCGACCAGCCTGCATTCGGCGGCGGAATTCCGCAACCTGGTGATCAAGCAGACGGGCGGCGCCATCGTGCGCTTACGCGACGTGGCCAATGTCACGCTCGGCGCCGAGGACTACGAATCCGAAGTCGGCTTCGACGGCAAGCAGGCGGTCTATATCGGCATACAAGTCGCGCCATCGGCGAACCTTCTCGACGTGATCGGCGGCGTGCATCGGGTGTTTCCCGAAATCCAGGCGCTGTTGCCGCACGGGCTCAACGGCCAAATCATCTACGATTCGACCGAGTTCGTGCACTCGTCGATCAACGAGGTCATCGAAAGCCTGGCCGAGGCTTTGGCGATTGTGACCGTCGTCGTGTTCCTGTTCCTCGGCTCGCTGCGTTCGGCCCTCATACCGACCGTCGCCATTCCGCTGTCGTTGATCGGCACGTTCATCATCCTTCTGGCGCTCGGCTATTCGATCAACCTGCTCACTTTGCTGGCGCTGGTGCTTGCCATCGGACTGGTGGTCGACGACGCCATCATCGTGGTGGAAAATGTCAGCCGCCATCTTGAGGAGGGAAAGACTCCGATGGACGCCGCCATTGCCGCGGCGCGCGAGCTCGGCGGCCCCATCATTGCCATGACCGTGGTGCTGGCGGCGGTCTATGTGCCGATCGCCTTCCAGAGCGGTCTGACCGGCGCGCTGTTCGCGGAATTCGCGTTTGCGCTGGTCGGCGCCGTCACCGTGTCGGGTATCGTCGCGCTAACTCTGTCGCCGATGCTGTGCTCACGCCTGCTCAAGGCGCCCGATCCGCAAGAACGCGGCTGGCAGTCGAGGCTTACGGGTTTCATCGACCGGCAATTTGCCCGCTTGCACGGCGGCTACGGCCGCTGGCTGCACGGCAGCTTGAATACCTGGCAGGTCACCATCGTGTTCGCGCTGATCGTGCTCGGCAGCATCTACTTCCTGTTCACCAGCGCCAAGACGGAGCTCGCGCCGCAGGAGGATCAGGGCATC
This sequence comes from Xanthobacteraceae bacterium, assembly GCA_049796395.1. Lineage (GTDB taxonomy): Bacteria > Pseudomonadota > Alphaproteobacteria > Rhizobiales > Xanthobacteraceae > BOG-931. The sequence continues at coordinate 5,870 of JBARER010000236.1, read as the reverse complement.
ATCATCACGCAATCGATTGCGGCGCCGAATGCTACGCTGCAGCAACGCCAGCTTTACTCGCACCAGGTCTATCGGATTTTCGCCAGCCATCCGGAAACCGAGCATGTATTTCAGCTCGACACGCCCGGCCAATCGATCGCCGGCATGGTGTTCAAGCCGTGGGACCAGCGCGCCAAGACCACCAACGCGATACAGCCGGTGCTGCAGCAGGAGCTGAACAAGGTTGCCGGCGTGCGGATCGCCGCCTTTCAACCGCCGGCGCTGCCCGGCAGCTTCGGCTTGCCGGTTCAATTCGTCATCGTGACCACCGAACCGTTCGCACGCTTGAACGAAGTCGCGCAGCAGTTCATGCAGCAGGCTCGGCAGAGCGGCATGTTCATCTTTCTCGATTGCGATCTGAAGATCGACGATCCGCAGTCGAATGTGGTCATCGACCGCGACAAGACCGCGCAGCTTGGCTTGAAGATGAGCGATGTCGGCAGCGCGCTCGCCGCCATGCTCGGCGGCGGCTATGTCAATTATTTCAGCATAGCCGGCCGGTCCTACAAGGTCATTCCGCAGGTGCAGCAGCGCTATCGGCTCAACGCCCAGCAATTGCTCAATTACTATATTCGCACCTCCGACGGGTCGCTGGTGCCGCTTTCCACGGTTGCCAAAATATCGACCGAGACGGTGCCGGAATCGCTCAATCATTTCCAGCAGCAAAACAGCGCGACGATTCAGGGCGTGGAAATGCCCGGCGTGGCGCAGGGCGACGCGCTGGCATTTCTGCAGCAGCTCGCGGCGCGTACGCTGCCGGAAGGCTATTCGATCGATTACGGCGGATTGAGCCGGCAGTACATTCAGGAAACCAGCGGCTTTCTCACCACATTCGGCTTCGCGCTCATCGTCATCTTCCTGGCGCTCGCCGCGCTGTTCGAGAGTTTCCGCGATCCGATCATCATTCTGGTCTCGGTGCCGATGTCGATCGCCGGCGCGCTCATCTTCATCTCGGTCGGCGTCTATGGCGCTTCGCTCAATATCTATACCGAGGTCGGGCTCGTCACCTTGATGGGGCTTATCAGCAAGCACGGTATTCTGATCGTGCAGTTCGCCAATCACTTGCAGCAGGCCGGACGATCCAAGCGCGAGGCGATCGAAGAGGCTGCCGGCATAAGGCTGCGCCCGATTCTGATGACGACGGCTGCGATGGTGCTCGGCGTGGTGCCGCTGATCACCGCCAGCGGCGCCGGCGCGGTGTCGCGTTTTCAGATGGGCCTCGTCATCGCCTCGGGACTATCCATCGGCACTCTATTCACGCTGTTCGTCGTCCCGGCCGTGTATCTTGTGCTGGCGGCGGATCATCATGCGGTTCCGGCGCCGGCCGCGGAAACGATCGGTGCCGATCCGCATGCGACGAGCGCCGGATAACCGTCCGGCCGTTCCGGCAGCGTGTCACGCTCGGCATTCAGCACCACGGCTTGACCGGCTTCTTGTCGCCGGGATGGATGTCGCCGATATGCTGCTTGATCTCGGCATATTGCGGATCGTCCGGCGCGTAGACGAGCTCGCCTTCGGCGATCGGATCCGGCCACAACGATTGCAGATGCAGCGTGATGGTGCCGTCGTTGGCCATTTCCGCGGTGCCGATACTGTCGATCGCCGCGCAGGGTATCGCGTTGCTCGGCGCGTTCTGCGCGGCGGCCGCCCCGGCGAGGCCTGCAGCCAAGCCCCCTGCGACGACAACAGCGAAAGCCGCGCGTCGGGAGGACATCGGCGGAGACTCCTGCTAATACCGCCGCACCATAATCGAATCGCCCGGGAAAGTCGCGAACGCTGGACGCAGAACGCCATGGAAGACTGGAGCGCCCGCCAATATCTCAAATTCGAAGACGAACGCACCCGTCCGCCGCGCGATCTATTGGCCCAGGTGCCGCTCGAGCGGCCGCGCCGCGCCGTCGACCTCGGCTGCGGGCCGGGCAACTCGACCGAGCTGATCGTCCAACGCTTTCCGCAGACCGAAGTCGTCGGGCTGGATTCCTCGCCCGACATGCTGCGCAAGGCGCGCCAGCGCTTGCCGAATTGCATATTCATCGAAGACGATATCGCCACCTGGAAGCCGGATGCGGCGACCGACCTCATTTTCGGCAACGCGGTGATGCAGTGGCTGCCGGATCATCCGGCGATCATGCGGCGGCTCCTGGAGGCGATGCCGCCGGGCGGCGTGCTGGCGATCCAGATGCCCGACAACACCCGCGAGCCGGCGCTACGCTTCCAGAAAGAGGTCGGCGAGGCCGGGCCGTGGAAGGATCATCCGGAAGTAAAAGCGGCGCCGCGCGACGATCTGCCGTCGATCGAAGACTATTACGACCTGCTCAAGCCCGCCTGCTCGCATCTCGACATGTGGCACACCGTCTATAACCACGTCATGGCGTCGCCGGCCGCGATCACCGAATGGTTCAAGGGCTCCTCGCTGCAGCCGTTCTTGTCGCCGCTTGACGCCGCCGACCGCGAGAAATTCCTCGCCGCCTATACCGCGAAAATCGTCGGCGCCTATAAGCCGCGCTACGACAGCAAGGTGCTGTTGCGCTTCCCGCGGCTGTTCATCCTGGCGGTGCGATGAAATTCTGCGGCGCTCTGCTCGGTATGGTGTTGCTGAGCGGCGTGCTCGGCATTCACGCGGTCCACGCCGACACCGCCTTCTCCGCCTTCCTGCAATCGCTGTGGCCGCAAGCCGCATCGCTCGGCGTGTCGCGCGCGACATTCGATGATGCGACGCGCGGGCTCGAGCCCGATCTCACGCTGCCCGATCTCGCACTCCCCGGCCGGCCGATAAAGCCGCCGCCGGGCCAGCCGGAATTCGTCGAGACGCCGGCGGATTATCTGAAACAGCCGGTGATCGAGCGGCTCGCAGTGCAAGGCCGCAAGCTCTATGAGCAATACCGCGGCCCGCTGACGGCCATCGAGCAGGAAACCGGCGTGCCGGCTTCCATCGTGCTCGCTATTTTCGGCCGTGAAACCGATTACGGCCATGTCGCCGATACGCGCGACGCGATCCGCGTGCTGGCGACGCAGGCCTGTTACGGCAAACGCAAGGACAAGTTCACGCAGGAATTCCTGCTGGCGCTGAAAATCCTTGACAAGGGTAAGATCACACGCCCCGCCATGAAAAGCTCATGGGCCGGCGCCATGGGGCTGACGCAATTTCTGCCATCGGACTATCTGAAATATGCCGTCGATTTCGAGCACACCGGCCGCGCCGATATCTGGACCTCGGTGCCGGACGCGCTGGCGTCCACCGCCAGGCAGCTTCTCGGCGAGGGCTGGCAGCGCGGCGTGCACTGGGCCTATGAGGTGCATCCGCCGGCCGATGTCGACTGCACGATGGGTGTGCCGGACGACACATTGCCGATAGCCGAATGGCTCAAGCGCGGCTTCGTGCCGGCTTATGGCCGTGTCCTGTCGCCGGCGGAAAAGGCCGAGACCGCCTCGCTCCTGCAGCCGGCCGGGCTTTACGGCCCGTCGTTCCTCGCCACCAAAAATTATTTCGCGCTCAAGCAATATAATTTCTCCGATCTCTACGTGCTGTTCGTCGGCCATCTGAGCGACAGAATTGCAGACCCGCGACCGCAGACGGCGAATTTCCAGACGCCGTGGGGCAAAGTCGCGCAATTGCCGACCGCCGATCTCGATCGCATGCAGCAGATTCTCACCGCACGCGGCTATTACCACGACAAGATCGACGGCAAGGCCGGCATGCTGACCCGTGCCGCGCTTGGCGCCTATCAGAAGAAGAACGGCTTGAAGGTCGATTGCTGGCCAAGCGCCGCGGTATTGCGGGAAATGCAAGCGCATTGACGAAGACGCGCAACGTTTTCACAATGCGGCGATGCAGATCAAAGCCGCCGTCGTTCGCGAAAAATCAGGTCCGTTCGTTCTCGATACGCTCGACCTTTGCGCGCCGCGCGAAGACGAGCTGATCGTGCGCGTGGTGGCGAGCGGCATGTGCCAGACCGATCTGCACGGCCGCGACGGTTATTTCGCCAGCCCCTATCCGGCGGTCTACGGCCACGAAGGCGCCGGCGTGGTGCACGCGGTCGGCGCCGCGGTCGCCGACTTCGCGTCGGGCGATCACGTGGTGATGTCCTATCCGTGGTGCGGCGTATGCGCCAATTGCCGCGACGGCGGCACCAATCATTGCCTACAGGGACGCAAGCTGAAAATGGGCGGCACGCGGCTCGACGACACGACGCTGTTGTCGAAGAATGCCGCGCCGGTGTTCAGCGCGTTCTTTCAGCAATCTTCGTTCGGCACCTTTGCGCTGACGCAGGCGCGCTGGGCGGTCAGGGTGCGCAAGGACGCGCCGCTCGAGCAGCTCGGCCCGCTCGCCTGCTCGGGCCAGACCGGTGCCGGCGCCATCCTCAACGTCATGCAGCCGAAACCGGGCGACAGCATTGCCATCTTCGGCGTCGGCGCGGTCGGGCTGTCGGCTCTGATGGCGGCGAGGATCGCGGGTTGCGATCCGATCGTCGCGGTCGACGTGCATGCGCATCGCCTCGCGCTGGCGCGCGAGCTTGGCGCCACGCATGCGATCGATTACACAAGCTGCGCCGACATCGTCGGCGAAATCCGCACCATCACCGGCAGCGGCGTGCACTATGCGGCGGAGACTTCGGCGCTGCCGGCCGTGCTGCGCCAGGCCATCGAAGCGCTGATGCCGGGCGGCATGTGCACGCTTCTCGGTAGCGCGCCGAAAGGCACCGACGCGTCGTTCGAAATGCCGTTCCTGCAGCAGGGCCGGTCCGTGCGCGGCGTGGTGCAGGGCGACAGCGTGCCAAAGGAGTTCATCCCGCTGCTGGTCGATCTGGTGATAGAGGGTAAATTCCCGATCGAGAAGATGATCACGTTTTACGACCTTGCCGACATCAACCGGGCGGCGGCGGAATCCTCGAGCGGCAAGACGATCAAGCCGGTGCTGCGCATGCCGCACTGATCGTCGAAACGCCGTTTCCCAGATGCGGTGCAGCGTGCAGCGGTGCACCGCTGATCCGGGATCGTCGCAGACTCTGGGCCTGTTGCGATCCCAAGTCGGCAGTGCGCCACTCCGCTTCGCTGCGTGCTGCACTGCGCCCGGGAAACGTGGCTTAGTCGTCGCCCGGCACGGCCTCGGGACGGGAATCGTCGTCCTCGCCGACGTCATCGCGATCGCGCGTTCGCGCGCTGGTCTTGATCGAGCCGGTGTAGCGCGGCTCGCCGTAATGGCGGGCCGCGAATTGCGCGCGGGCGCGTGCGGCCGCGACTTCGCCCGGGATCGCCGACGGCTCGCAGATATGCGGACGATAAGTGCGCCGCATCAGATCGACATGAATGTGATTGTAATGATAGACGTTGGCGCCCGGCGCCAGCACGGTGTTGAAGTCCTGGCACGCCGCGTCCTGCACGTCGTGCAGGAAGCCTTGCTCCTCCGGCGAGCCGTGCCAGCCATATTGCACGCTGATCTTGTGGCCGTCGGCGAGATCGAATTCGGCGATATCGAGCGCGTTGCCGAAAGCATGCTCGGAAATATGCGAGTTCGGATTGCCGTTCATGCCGCGGCACGAATAGGCGGAGATTTGCTTGATCTCGACCACCGGCTGGCGAAACCATTTCATCGCCGCCGGCTGCACGGCGTCGGCGATCCAGCGGTCGAGCACCGACACGATCGGGCAGGCGAGCGTTGCCGGCGGCTGCACCTGCACCGGCTCCGCCGCGGCAGTGACCGTCGGCGCGTTCGGGCCGAGTGGCGGTAGCGTATTTGCCGCCGGCGGCTCGGCCTGCGGCGGCAAGGTTTGGTACGGCCGTGCTTGCTGATAAGGCGCCGGCGAATAGTTTGGCGCATAAACCGGCGCGCT
>JBARER010000235.1:0-5073 GCA_049796395.1 Xanthobacteraceae bacterium | reverse complement strand
CCGACGATGCTTACACCGCCGAAGACGCCGCCGAGCTGGTGACGGTCGAGATTGAGACCCTGCCCGAGCTTCTTGCCGCCGATGCGCCGCCCGGCGAATTCGACGCCGGCCGTTCGACCGAGGCGGCGATCGTCGGCAAAGGCTATGGCGACGTTGCGGCGGCATTGGCCGAGGCGCACGAGATCGTCGCACTCGAGCTCAGCATCGGACGGCATAGCGGGGTGCCGCTGGAGACGCGCGGCGCAATCGCCCGCTACGATCGCGCCCGCGACGTGCTCGCTCTATACGGCGCCGCCAAAGTGCCGCACTGGAACCGCGACAGCCTGGCGCGCATGCTGAGCCGGCCGGCATCTTCCGTGCATTTGCATGAAGGTCATACCGGCGGCGGCTTCGGCGTGCGCGGCGAGCTCTATCCGGAAGATGTGATCGCCTGCCTTGGCGCGTTGCGGCTCGGCCGGTCAGTGAAATGGATCGAGGATCGCCGCGAGCATCTGATCGCCGCCAATCACTCCCGGCAGCAAACCTATCGCGTCCGCGCCGCGGTCGATGCGCGCGGCCGCATCCTCGCCATCGATGGGGAGTTTTTTCACGACCAGGGCGCCTATGTGCGCACCCACGCCGCCACTGTGCCCGATCTCGCCGCCACCATGATGCTCGGGCCTTATCGCGTCGCGGCTTATCGCATGACCGGCCGCATCCGCCTCACCAATAAGACGCCGTGCGGCACCTATCGCGCTCCCGGCCGCTACGAGAGCACGTTCGTGCGCGAGCGATTATTGGACGCGATTGCAACGCGCCTGCGCGTCGATCCCATCGAAATCCGCCGGCGCAATCTCATTGCCGCAGCCGAGATGCCTTATGCACGCCCTCTCGACACGCTCGGCACCGAGATGACCTACGACTCCGGCGATTATGCCGGGCTTCTCGACAAGGCGCTGGCCACGTTCCGCTGGGACCAGATGCAGGACGATTTGCAGCGGCGGCGCGCGGCGGGAGAGGCCGTCGGCGCCGGACTTGCCATGTTCGTCGAAAAGAGCGGATTCGGTCCCTACGATGGCGTGCGCGCGTCGATCGATACCGCCGGAACGGTCGAAATCGTCACCGGCGCAACATCGGTCGGCCAAGGCATGGAGACCGTGCTGGCGCAAATCTGCGCCGACACGCTCGGAATCGATTACCGGCGGGTCCGGGTGGTGCACGGACAGACCGACCGCATCGCTTACGGCATGGGCACCTTTGCCTCGCGCGTCACGGTCATGACCGGCGAGGCGACACGCCGGGCGGCAGTAAAATTGCGCAGCATGGTGCTCGGTGCCGCGGCAGCACTACTGCAAACCCCGGCCGAAACTCTCGACGTGGTCGACGGCGTCGTTATCCGCAAAGAGACAATAGGCGGACCGTCGATCACGCTCGGCGACGTTGCACGCGCCTTCAATCCCGGCTCGAAGCTTCTTGGCGATGCCACTTCCGGCCTGTGCGCCGATGGCTTCTTCGAGCAGGACCATATGAATTATCCGTACGGGATTCATCTCGCGAAGGTCAGGGTCGATGCCGATACCGGGGCGGTCTTCCTCGAACGCTTTTTTGTCGCTTACGACATCGGCAAGGCGGTCAATCCGATGCTGGTCGAAGGCCAGATCGCCGGTGGCGTCGCACAAGGCATCGGCGGTGCGCTGTTTGAAGAGTTTCTCTACGACCCGCACGGCGAGCCGCTGTGCACGACCTTCGCCGATTACCTCATGCCGACGGCACGCGAAATTCCGCCGATCGATATGCTCGTTTGCGAGGATGCGCCAAGCCCACTCAACGCGCTTGGGCTCAAGGGCGCCGGCGAAGGCGGCGCCAATGCCGTCGGCGCCGCCATTGCCGCCGCCATCGACGATGCATTGGGCCGTCCCAGCGCGGTAACGGCGCTTCCAGTCACGCCGCAACGCCTGCGCAGCATTTGCCGGCCGCCGCGGCCTGAGCCTTGATCAGCGCGCCATCGATAATGGTATCTTGCAGGCGCTCTCGTGCGCGAGGAAGCGATGAACGACTTGCGTCTGACGGTACGTATCGATTTCGGCTCCGCCGGCGCAATCGGCCCCGGCAAAATTCGGCTTTTGGAAGCCATTCGAAAGACAGGATCGATCTCGCAGGCCGGCCGGTCGCTCGGCATGTCGTACCGGCGCGCGTGGCTCTTGATCGACGATTTGAATCGCTGCTTCCGTGCGCCGGTGGTCGTCACCCGGCCCGGCGGCGCCAAGGGCGGCGGTGCCGAGCTGACGCAGTTCGGCCGCAAGCTGATTGAAAAATATCGCGCGATCGAAGCTCAGGCCGCGTCGTCGGCGAAACGGCAAATGCGAGGTCTCAAAGCCGACCTGCGCGGCAAAACGCGAGCCCGGTCAAGACGATTGCGGACGTCCATACAGGCGTCCAGCCTTGGCGATTGAGCTTTGCGGTCTTTGGCTGAAAGCGAGAGGCCGCCCTCAGCAGGCGGCCTCCAACAAATCCACGATTCCCATATTAACGAGTGTTGCCTTGACGGAGCTCGGAGCTTGCCGGACGCTCGCGCATCGCAATTCCGAAACGCGATCACACCATCCAGAACGGCTTGTGCGCTTCGCGTTGCGCATCGCATCGGGTGATGCCGATATCGCGCAAAGTGGCGTCGGGCAGTCCCTGCAATTCATGGCGCGAACGCGAGCGGTGCTGCCACTCGGCGATGCGGCGGACGATATGATCCCAATTGAAACTGCGGCTGCGGTGGCTCGTCATTGCGGTGGTGGTCATGGCTTGCTCCTATCCGGCGATCAGCGTGAACGAGACACTAGCTGGGGTTTGCGGTGCGAGATGTGATCGCAAGCACAGTTCAGTGCTTTTCCATTAAGCCATTGATATAAAGCGTTTTTTATATATTCTAAGAGGGATGAACGCGATTTTGCGACTGCGTTAAGCGGCCCTCGGCGCGGACACTGGCGTAATCTCACAGATGGAGGTCACGGGTTCCGGTAACAGCGCGTCGGTCCGATCGTAGCCGACGGCGCGCAGAAGCCCTCGCGCCGGGCACATGGCCACCGCCAGCCGCGTGTAGGGATTGAGAACGGGTTCTCGCACCCAATCGAAGCCCGGTTCCGAGGCTGCGCCGTCCCAAGCTTTGAGCGACTCGCGGCGCGCACGGCTATAGCCCGCCGCATCGGCGAAGGAACTTGTCAGAAAGCGTCGCGTGCCGATGCGGCCCTCCCAACCGTCCCGTCGCGGCACCCAATCGTTGGCCGCACTGGTTTCTTCCTCGCGGGTGATGAAGCCCTGCTCGGTGCGTTCGATGACGCAGGTCTCGCCTGCGGCGCATCCGGCCAGCACGTAGATCACCGGCCGCGCCACCGGCGTCGTCTCCAGCATGCGGCGCGCCGCAGCGAAATCGGCACACGTCTCGAAGGTCCGGCGCAGCAGCTGATCCGGTGGCATTAGCTCGCTCGAATTCCAGATGGTGCGGAGGTTGGCGGCAAAATCATACGGCCGCAGGCAGCGATGCTCGGTACGCCGGCGCATCGGCGCCTGGTTGACGCAGGCCGCGAACCGATGCGGCGCCATCGCCGTGAGCGCGCCGACATAACCGGGCCAGGTGACGCTGAAGAAGCCGCCATGGTCGCTGCGCATCTGCGCCACTTCGGCGTAACGGCCGAGACCGAGGAAAGGCCAATCGAGCGTGCGCAACAGCCACGGCACGCCGTTGTGGTCGACGGCGAGCGACGTGCAAGCCCATTGATAGGACGCGTTGAGCAGCCAGACGCCCGAAAAACCCAAGGCATGCGCAATTTGCGCAATTTCATCGACGTAAGGCGAACACGAGCGGGAGAGCCAGCGCCGTGATGCCCAATCGAGCGCCGGCACCAACGGTAGCGATGCCCGCGGCAGAAAGCCGAGGCATGCGTCACGCAAGGCGCGCGCCCTGCCCGCGCTCTGCTCTGCATGGCGCAGCGCACCCCCGTCGCGCAAATCGACCACCGGTATAGCTTGCAGCGTAGTCATGCGAGACCACTTCGTTGCGACTTCACGCGCACCCTGGTTCGATCTGCCCAGATATTTGGCGGCGGAACAAACGCAGCAGCAGGTGCGATGGATGCTTCAGATCATGATAGACCTCAAGCGCCGCGGCTTGGCAAGCAAGCCCCCCGTACGTACGACCACGCCGAAATTGTGAGCAACGCGGCTGTTAGAACTCGGTCGTTGATCGCGGCGGCAATCGCCGTCTGCATGCGGCCGAGCGGCCCCGCCTTGTCTTCGATCCGGTAAATTTGCATAAGTGACAGTACATATCGATTTGAAATGCACGGGAGGAATTGAGAATGGAGTTGAAATCGACGCGCCGCATCGTTACCGGCCACGACGCGCAAGGCAAAGCGGTCGTGCTGTTCGATGCACCGCTGCAGCCCAAGCAGCGCAGCGCCGGCAGCAACGGCATGACGCTGTTATGGGTGACGGGTGAATCCCCGGCGGACGTCGCCGGCTCGAGCGACCGCGCGCAAACACAGGTCGGCGTGCCGCCGCCGGCCAACGGCGCCGTCTTCCGCATCGTCGATTTCGCGCCCATGCCGCCGCACGCGGTGCCGGTCGATCATCATCAGATCCTTCTGTCCATGGGCATCGACCCAGCGACGCAAGGCCACGCGCGTCACGCCAACACGCATCGAACCAGAACCATCGACTATGCCATCATCCTCGACGGCGAGATCGACATGCTGCTCGACGATACCGAGGTCCACGTGAAGGCTGGCGATGTCCTGGTGCAACAGGCCACCAATCATGCCTGGGTCAATAATGGGACCAAGCCGTGCCGCATCGCCTTTATCCTGATCGACGGCAAAACGCCTCCGGCATGGCAGCAGGGCTGGAAACCGTAGCGGGAGGCGAAGCTACTCTGCCGCTTGCTGATGGCGATGGAATAGCGGCACGATTTGCGCGCGTTCGCCGGCCAAGGCGACAACGACGCTCGATTCCGGCACCGCAATCCAGTTCTTATGATCGCGATCGAGCGGTTCGGACACGATGACGATGCCGGTATCGGTTTCGCGGTAATACAGCGTATTGGCG
>JBARER010000234.1:0-21171 GCA_049796395.1 Xanthobacteraceae bacterium | reverse complement strand
GCCGAGATGGACGCCCATGTCGGCGACATCCTGGACGCAATAGACGGGCTCGGCATTCGAAACGACACGATCTTCATATTCACGAGCGACAACGGGCCTGAAGCGACTTGGCCCTGGCAGGGAACGTCGGGACCCTGGCGGGGCTATTACTTCACCCACATGGAAGGCTCGCTGCGCGTTCCGTTTATCATCCGCTGGCCCAATCGCATTCCGGCTGGTCGCGTGAGCAACGAAATCGTCCACGAGGTCGACACCTTTACAACGCTAGCCAAGCTTGGCGGCGCATCGGTACCGCAGGATCGTCCCATCGACGGTCTCGACCAGACCGACTTTCTGCTCGGCAAGTCCGAGACGTCCAACCGCGAGGGCTTCCCGGTTTACGTCGCCGACCGAATGGAAGCCGTGAAGTGGCGCAATTGGAAATTCGTGTTCTACGAAGAGGAGCGCGACTGGTGGTCGCCGCCGATCAAGCTTGGCGAGCCAAAGGCGTTCGATCTGATCACCGATCCAAAAGAGGAATATCCGGCGACCGGCATTCGCAGCACCTGGGCAGCCGGCCCGGCGCTCAAGATCATGACGGAGTTTGAGCAAAGCCTGAAGAAATATCCGCCTATTCCCCCCGGCACGCCCGATCCGTACACGCCGCCGCATCGATCATGAGGTGCATACCTCAAGGACCACGTCAGTTTTCATCGAACAGGAAGCGATAAATGTCCAAGGACAGTGACGGAAACGATCCGAACCTAAAAGTTCGTACGCCAAGCCGCCGCAAAATCCTGCTTGCGAGCACGACGCTCGCCGCCGCGTCCGCATGGGGATCGGTGGCGGCGCAACCCGCACAGGCGCAGCCCGCGGCGGCGAGCGGTAAAAAGCAGAACATCCTCGTCATCATGGGCGACGATATCGGCCAGTCCGATATCAGCGCCTACACCTTCGGCCTGATGGGCTACCGGACGCCGAATATCGACCGCATCGCTAAAGAAGGCCTGATGTTCACCGACTATTACGCCGAGCAAAGCTGCACCGCGGGCCGCTCCTCGTTCATCACCGGACAATCGGTTTTGCGAACCGGTCTTTCCAAGGTCGGTATTCCCGGCGCCACGGTCGGCCTGCAACCGGAAGACATCACCATCGCCGAAGCGCTCAAGCCGCTCGGCTATGCCACCGGACAATTCGGCAAGAACCACCTCGGCGATCGCAACGAATATCTGCCGACTGTGCACGGGTTCGATGAGTTCTTCGGCAATCTCTATCATCTCAATGCCGAGGAAGAACCGGAGGATTCTGACTACCCGAAGAATCCCGCGTTTCGGGCCAAATTCGGTCCACGCGGCGTGTTGCGCAGCAAGGCGAGCGATAAGGACGATCCGACCGTCGATCCGCGTTTCGGCAAGGTCGGTAAGCAGACTATCGAAGACACCGGTCCGCTGAATAGGAAGCGCATGGAGACGATCGACGACGAAACTACGGGGGCCGCGATCGATTTCATCCAGCGCCAGGTCAAAGCCAACAAGCCGTTTTTCGTCTGGATGAATACCACGCGCATGCACATGTACACCCATGTGCGCGCGTCGATGCGCGGGCAAAGCGGCATGCCCGACAATGAATATGCCGACGGCATGATCGAGCACGACGGCGACGTTGGAAAATTGCTCAAGTCACTCGATGATCTCAACATCGCCAACGACACCATCGTCATCTACACCACCGACAACGGCCCGCATATGAATTCGTGGCCCGATGCGGCCATGACGCCATTCCGCAGCGAGAAGGACACCAATTGGGAAGGTGCGTTCCGCGTGCCGGCGATGGTGCGCTGGCCCGGGCATATCAAACCCGGAAGCATCGCGAACGATATCTTCGGCAGCCACGATTGGTTTCCGACCTTGCTGGCTGTTGCTGGCGATACTGGCGTCAAGGAGCGGCTGCTCAAAGGCTGGCAGATCGGCGACCGCACTTATCGAGTGCACATCGACGGCTACAACCAGATTGCCTTTTTGACCGGCCAGCAAGAGCACTCCGAGCGAAAAGGTTTCATCTACTTCGACGATGACGGCCAACTCGTCGCGATACGTTATGCAAATTGGAAGCTTGTTTTCTTTGAGCAAAAGACCGCCGGCACCCTCGACATTTGGGGCGAGCCGTTCACCGCCCGGAGGATGCCGCTCCTTTTCAATCTACGCATGGATCCTTACGAGCGTGCGGAGCTTACCTCGAACACGTACTGGGATTGGACGCTTCGTCACGGGTTCATTTTCCTTGGAGCCCAGGCGATTGCCGCGGAATTCATCGGGACTTTCAAGGAATTTCCGCCTCGGCAAAAGCCGCAAAGCTTCAACCTCGACCAAATCATGGAAAAATTACAGACCCCCACGAACGACTGACGCAAGCGAGCAGGGAACACGACACCGCGGCAGAGTAGCGCGGCGAATCTGCGTTGCCGGGATGGCTGTCGGCAACATCGCAAAGATAGCGATACTGAACTACGTCAATCCGTTCTAGGATCGGCTGGCGCTCGATTCCCGCCTGGGCAAATGGGAGACGGCGATGCAAGAGGGCACTTCGCGACGAACCAAACTCGCGGCATCCGCAGCGACGTTCCTCGTGATCGGCGCGCTCGCGGTAACGTCGGACAGAGCCCGCGCCGACGAAGGCGGTGTCAGCTTCTGGCTGCCGGGCCAGTTCGGCAGCCTTGCTGCTGCGCCGGGAGTGCCAGGCTGGTCGCTCGGCCTCGTCAACTTCTATCCGTCATTGAGCGCCAGCGGCGCTGTCGCCGCCGCGCGCGAGGTGACGCTCGGCAGGTTCAATGCCACGGTCAACGTCAATCTCAATGCCACCATAAAGGCGACGCCGGACTTGGTTTTCGTTTCACCAGCGTACACCTTCGCGACGCCGGTCCTTGGCGGCCAATTGACCCTCAGCGCCGGTGAGGCCATGGGGCGCAGCATCGCCGGCCTCAACGGAACCCTGACTCTGACCGGACCGGGCGGCGGCGTCATTACCCGGCAAGGCGGAATCGAAGACGGCCGCGACGGGTTCAGCGACATTTATCCGCTGGCGACGCTGAAGTGGAATAACGGCGTCAATAACTGGATGACCTATTTGATGGCCGATATCCCGGTCGGGATGTACTCCTCGACGAGCCTCGCCAATATCGGCATCGGCCACGGCGCCATCGACAGCGGTGTCGGCTACACCTATTTCAATCCGCAAAGCGGCAACGAGTTTTCCGCCGTGACCGGGCTGACCTACAATTTCGAGAACTACAGCACCGATTATACCAACGGCATTGATTGGCACCTCGATTGGGGTGCTTCGCATTTTCTGACTAAAACAGTGCAGGTCGGCGCTGTCGGCTATGTTTACGACCAAGTCACCGCGGATCAAGGCGCCGCACCGATCCTGGGGAATTTTGAATCGCGTGTCGTCGGCGTCGGACCGCAACTCGGCCTGATTTTTCCTGGAGCCTCATTTCAGACTTACCTGAATTTCAAAGGCTACTGGGAATTCGACGCCGACAATCGGCCGTCGGGCTGGAATGCCTGGGTGACATTGGCTTTCTCGCCGAATGCGCCGGCCGCCGAATCCGCACCGCCGCCGATCGTCGGCAAAACTGCAAGGTAAGGATTGGGCGGCCGTCTCGGTCGGCGCCCTGCGGATACGGTCATCCCCGCCAGTAGCGGTCTTCCCAGCTGCGCGACAGCCGCATCGCCGAGAGGATGAGGCCTGCCATCGAATAGGTCTGCGGGAAATTGCCCCACAGCGCCCCAGTCTGCGGATCGACGTCTTCAGAGAGCAGCCCGTAGCGGTTGCGGTGCTGCAGCGCGTCGGTGAACAGATCGCGCGCGGCGTCGCGCCGTCCGAGCGACCATAGCGCATCGATCAGCCAGAACCGGCAGATCAAAAACGCCGTCACCGGCATGCCGAAATCGTCTTCCCTGGCGTAGCGCATCACGTGCTTCTCGCGCACCAGTTCGCGCTCCATCGCGCCGACGGTGGAGACGAAGCGCGGGTCGTCGACCTCGACTACGCCAAGGTCCGGCAGCAGCAGCACGCTGGCGTCGAGATCGTCCGAGCCGAACGCCGCGGTAAAGGCGCCGCGCTTCTGATTCCAGGCGCCGTCGAGCAGCGCGGCATGAATCGGCTCGGCTATGCCGTTCCAGTATTTGGCGCGGCCATCGAGCCCAAGCCGTGTAGCGATGGCGGCAAGCCGCTGGCAGCCGGCCCAGCACATCGCCGCCGAATGGGTGTGAATGCGCTGCCGCCCGCGATATTCCCAGATGCCGGCGTCGGGCTCGAGCGCTTTCGCCGCGGCGCGGTGGCCGAGCGATTCGAGCAGATGAAACAGTCCTTCGTCGCCCGGCCGCGGCAGGCGGCGATCGAAAAACATCGGCATGGCGGCGAGAATGACGCTGCCATAGGTGTCGTTCTGTATCTGCGCGGCGGCGGCATTGCCGATCCGAACCGGGCCGTCGCCGCGATAGCCTTCGAGATCGGGCGCCGTGCGCTCCTCGACGCTCGATGTCGGTACCACACTATAGAGCGGCTGCAATTCCTGGCCGGGCTTGGATACGATCGACAGCGTGAAGGAAATGAACTCCTCCATGGTGCGCGTCGCGCCGATACGATTGAGCGCCTGGACGACGAAATAGGCGTCGCGCAGCCAGCAATAGCGGTAATCCCAGGTGCGTCCGGAGGACGGCGCCTCCGGAATCGACGTGGTGTGCGCGGCGATCACGCCGCCGGTCTCGTCGAAATTGGAGAGTTTCAGCGTAATGGCGGCGCGGATGATCGCTTCCTGCCAGTCGTAGGAGATCGACAGCCGGCGCACCCACTCCGTCCAGTATTCGTGCGTGCGCTCCAGAAAGTCGCGGCAGGTTTTCTGCAAGTCGCCGGTGAACGGCTCATCGGGGCCGAACACCATATGCAGCGGCCGGGTCAGCACGAAGGGTGCCTCGCTGTCGATCATCGACAGCGGCGCGTCGGTGGTCAGCCGGATCGCGGTGCCGTCGCTGGCGTAACGGATATGATTGCTGCCGAGCGAGCGCTGCGGGATCGGCTTGCCGTAATCGTAGGTCGGCCGCATCCGCACGGTAACGCGCGGTAGCCCGGCGATCGGCTCGACGATGCGATAAAGCTGCGGCGGCCGGAACACCCGGCCGAACTGGCGAAAGCGCGGGGCGAAATCGGTGACTTTTACCTTGCCGCCGTTGCGATCGGTGAGCACGGTCGAGATGATCGCGGTATTGCGCACATATTCCGACGTGAACTCCACCATGTCGTCGAGCACGACATCGGAAAAGCCTTTTTCTTCCCGTCCCGATACCAGCCGGCAGAAAATAGGGTCGCCGTCGAAGCGCGGATAGCACCACCACACGATGCGCGAGCACGGATCGATCAAGGCCGCCAGCCGGCCGTTGCCGATGATGCCGAGGTCGAGACCGTGATCCAGTCCGCCGGCCGTCCGGTTCTGTCCGAGGCTCGCCAAATCAAGCTTATGTTCAGTCATTGCGCTGCGTCATGATCAACTGCCGCGATCGGCTCTCGCCGTGTGATGCCGAGATTTGTTACGCCGAGACTCGTTACGCCGAGATTTGGCCCAGATCGGCAATACGAGCAAGCCACGCACGCACTGATTCCGGCTTCTCGAAATGACCGTTGACGTCCGGCACGACCCGGCCGACGGAAAATCCCAGGCCCCCGAACTGCGAAATCACGCCGAACACCGGCTCGTCGGTGAAGTCGTCGCCGATAAAGATCGGATTGCGCTCGGCAAATGGTGGGTAAGTCATCAGTTCGCAGACGGCATTGGCCTTATTGATGCCGGGCCGCTTGATCTCGACCACCAGTTTGCCGGGTAGAACATCGACCTCGCCCGGCGCCAGCTCGGCACAGACTTTATCGACGGCGGCGCGGACCGCCTCGGCCCTCTCGGGCGCAAGCCGGAAATGCAGCGCCAGCGAATAGCCCTTGTCTTCGGCAAGAATGCCGGGGCCGAGTTCGGCAATGGCGGCGAGCCTCCGCTTCAACGCGGGGTCGAGCGGCTTTGCCCGCATGACCGGTACGGCAGTCGGCGTTGCGCGCAGTTCCGCGCCGTGGCCGCCGATCGCCGCCAATTCCAGTGGTGAGAAAATCAGATCGATGTCGCGGAGCGAACGGCCGGAGACCAGCGCCAGCGCACCGCCGGTCAAGGCATCGAGTCGCACCAGCGTCTGCCGCAGCCCGGTCGGTACCCAGACCTGCTGCGGCGAAGGCGCCAGATCGAGAATCGTGCCGTCGATGTCGAGTAGGATCGCGCAGCGGCGCAAATCCGGCACCAATGATGTTTCCGCGAGCTCCATATCGAGATCCGAGATTTCCAGGCCTGTCTGCGAAAAGCTCATGTTTGTCCAGTTCCGATATCTGTCGCTTAGTCGACAAGTGCAAGCGGCCGCGCCACGGTTTCCAGGGGCTTACCTTCGGCGGCAACGCCCCATACGGCTTCGACCGCTCCGGCGCCGATCATCAGGCCGGCGCCGATGATATAGCCGATGGCGACGGCGCCCCGCGATCCGGTGCCGATCAAATACCCGAACACCAGTGGTCCGGCGATGCCGCCGACGCCGGTGCCGATGGCGTAGAAGAAGGCGATCGCCAGCGCGCGGATTTCCAGCGGGAAAATCTCGCTCACGGTCAAATAGGCGGAGCTCGCGGCCGCCGACGCGAAGAAAAACACGATCATCCACGCCAGCGTCAGCGACTCCGCCGTCAGCAGGCCGCGGCTGAACAGATCGGCAGTGACGGCGAGCAAGAGGCCCGCTGCCACGTAAGTCGAGGCGATCATGGTCCTGCGTCCGAGCGTGTCGAACAGCCGGCCCAGCAGAACCGGACCCATAACGTTCCCGGCCGCGAACGGGAGGATGTACCAGCCGACCTGGTTCGCCGGCGTATGATAGAAATCGGTCAGAACCAGCGCATAGGTGAAAAAGATCGCGTTGTAGAAAAATGCCTGCGCTGCCATCAGGCTCAAGCCCACCAGCGTGCGCTCGCGATAGGTCTCGAACAGAGTGCGCGCAACTTCGACGAGCGGGGTATGGCTGCGCATGCGCAGCCGGATTTTCGGCTTGGGCGAGGCTTCATAGTGCGGGAAGTGCGCTTCGATGCCGCGCACCACCGAGTCGGCGGCTTGCGGCAAACCATGCGTCACCAGCCAGCGCGGACTTTCCGGAATCCAAAGTCGCATCACGAGAATCACGAGTCCGATTGTAGCTCCGATCAGGAAAGCGAGCCGCCAGCCGATCGCCGGATTAATGAATGCGGGGTCGAGCAATACCAGGGAGCCTCCCGCGCCGATGGCGGCGCCGACCCAAAAACTCCCGTTGATCAGCAGGTCGGTCCAACCGCGGAACCGTGCCGGAATAAGCTCCTGGATTGTCGAATTGATGGCAGTGTATTCCCCGCCGATTCCGGCGCCGGTGAGAAATCGGAACACGAAGAAGCTCGACGCGCTCCAGGACAAGCCCGTGGCAGCAGTCGCCAAAAGATACCCGGCCAGTGTGATCGTGAACAACTTTTTGCGGCCGAGCCGGTCGGTCAGCCAGCCGAAAAAGAAGGCACCGAGCACGGCGCCGCCGAGGTAGCAGCTACCTGCAAGACCGACTTGAGCGTTGCTCAATCCCAGGGCAGCCGCCGATTTCAACTCACCCGACAACGCCCCCGCCAGCGTCACTTCAAGGCCGTCAAGAATCCAGGTGATGCCGAGCGCCGCTATGACCAGGATATGAAATCGGCCGAATGGCAGCGCGTCGAGCCGCGCCGAGACATCGGTTTCGACAATTCCTTCCCGCCGCGGCTGCGTCGGCCGAGGACCCGGCGTTTCGTTCGACGACGGCTGCGGCACGGCTTTGGGAACAAGATTGAAGACACGCTGCTGAAATATGCCCCCTGGATAGGAATCCATAATGAATGCCGCCAAGCCCGGGCCTGTGGGCTAATGCCTAGCCGAGCCATGTGTTCCGATATGAGTTCCACGCGGGGGTTCCGTTGGATCGCCGGGCGTCACTTCGCCGGTGCGGAATTACCTGGATAGGAGATACGCCAGATCGTCCCGCTCGCGTCCTCGGATACGAGCAGGGCCCCGTCCTTGGCGACGGTGACACCGACCGGGCGGCCCCATACTTCCGAATCGTTAACGACAAAGCCGGTGGCGAAGTCGTCATATTCGCCGGTGGGTACGCCGTCCTTCACGACGACGCGGATGATTTTGTATCCGGTGCGCTTGGATCTGTTCCAGGAGCCGTGTTCGGCGGCGAAAATAGTGCCGCGGTACTCCTGCGGAAACTGCTGGCCATCGTAAAAGGTCATGCCGAGCGACGCGGAATGCGCCTCGATCAGCACGTCGGGAACGGTGATCCTGTCTTTGAGGTCGGGCCGCTCGTTCTTGTGCCGTGGATTTTGGTTGGCGCCGATATAATACCAGGGCCAGCCGTAGAACGCGCCTTCGCGTACGCGGGTCACATAATCCGGCGGTACGTTGTCGCCGACGCCGTCGCGCTCATTGGTTGAGCACCACACCGTGCCGCGCGAGGCGTCCACCGCCATGCCGACGCAATTGCGAATGCCGGTCGCGAAGATGCGCTCGTTCTTGCCGTCGGGGTCGAACGCCAACACGTCGGCTCGCCGGCTTCGGGGCCCCAGGCCGCGCCGAGCGGGTGACTGGAAATGAAGTCGTGCAGCGCGCCGTCGCCGAGCTTGTTCATGTCTTCGCCGACATTGGTGGCCGAGCCGACGGATACGTACAGCGTTTTCCCATCGGGTGAGAAGACGACGTCACGCATGTGATGCCCGCCAACCGGCAGTCCCGGCACGATCGTCTGCGCCTCGCCGCGCGCGGTAACGTCGCCGCTGCGATAAAGAAACCGCAGGACGGCATCGGTGTCGCCGATATAGACCCATTGCGGGTCAGGTCCGGGCGGATAAAACGCGATGCCGAAAGGATAAGTCAGGCCGGATGCGAATACGGAAGGCTGCGCCGTGCCGCCGGAGGTCGCGCGCAAAACGCTAATGCGGCCGGCTTCGCTTTCCGCGACGAACACGTCCCCGTCGGGCGCGGTGCGGATGATGCGCGGACCCGACAAGCCGGAAGCAAAAAGGTTGACTTCGAAGCCGTTTGGGACGATTGGCTTTTGGTCGGTCCGGTGCACTATTCTGACGACATTCCGCGCGGATTTGGCAACGTCTGGCTCAGGTAAATCTTGCGGTCTGATCAGCCGCCGCGTTCCGGGGCGGTCGGCGTGCCAGTCGCCAAATGCGGCCGAGCCTTCGAGCAGACCGTCCCCCGTTTGTGCGAACAGCGGGATGGCGGTGAGTGAAACTATTGCTGCGACGGATATTGCGATGACTGCAGAGAATGCGATGACTGCAGGGAACGAGCGACGCATGGCGTCCTCCTCGCAAGGCCCCGATACTGAACGAGGCCGGGCTGGGGCAGTTCCAATCTCCAGTAATCTGGGTTCGCCGTGGGAGCGCGGCAAGATGTGCGGCCATCACGACGCCGCGCCGTCAGCCAGCAATCGCTTACCGGGTCATGCGTCTTGATCGCTCGAATCGCGACGCAACTCGAAATCCCGCGACGGCTACGCGCCGTCGTTCGCGCACGGGAATCGAGCCTGGTCGCGCTGGCCTCGCTGGTCGGCGTTTTGGCCGGCCTGGTGGTGGCAGCCATGGGCCAGTCCGTCGATCTGCTGCACGAAGTTTTTTTCCATCTGGAGCATGGCGAACGGCTTTCGGCACGGCTCACGCTCAATCCCTATCTTGCGTTTTTGGTGCCGCTCATCGGTGGCCTGGTTTTCGGCATAGCCGACGAGATCATCAGGCGATGGCGTCCGGAACGTGAAATCGATCCCATCGAGGCGAATGCGCTGCATGGCGGACGCATGTCGCTCCTCGGCAGCATCATCGTCGCGGCGCAGACGGTGTGGTCGAGCGGCGTCGGCGCTTCGGTCGGTCTCGAAGCCGGCTACACGCAGTTCGCCAGCGGTATCGCCTCGCGCATCGGCAACGCCTTCCGCCTGCGCCGCGGCGACCTGCGCATCCTGGTCGGCTGTGGCGCCGCCGGCGGCATTGCCGGCGCGTTCGGGGCGCCGCTTGCCGGCGCCTTTTACGCCTTCGAACTGATCATCGGCAGCTACTCGCCCAACAGCCTGGCGCCGGTCGGCATATCGGCGCTGCTCGGTTATCTGGTCGCGCACCAGCTTGCGCCGGCCGAGCTCGGCATCGTCGCTCCCGAGAAGATGATCATCACGGTGCATGATCTGGCGCTGGCGGCGGCGCTCGGGCTGTTAGCGTCCGGGCTCGGTATTTTTCTCATGCGCTGTGTCGCGCTGTGCGAAAACGTCTTTGCGCGTATACGGCTGCGTCCGGCGCTGCGCACGTTGGTCGGCGGCTGTTGCGTCGGGCTGATGGCGATGGTCACGCCGCAAATCATGTCGTCGGGGCACGGCGCGCTGCGCGTGGCCGGCATGCTCGATTTGTCGCTGCGGACAGTGGCCATCCTGTTCGCACTGAAGATCCTGGCGTCGATCATCTCGCTTGGCTCCGGATTTCGCGGCGGCTTGTTCTTTTCTTCGCTGCTGATGGGGGCGCTCGGCGGCCATCTGTTGGTGGTGTCGTTGACCGAGATTTGGCCGACCGTCTACTTCGATCCCAACGCCTATGCCGTCATCGGCATGAGCGCGCTGTCCGCTTCGGTGATCGGCGGCCCGTTGACGATGACCTTCATCGCGCTGGAAACCACCGGCGACTTGTGGTTGACCACCGCCGTCTTGGTCGCCGTGATCATCGCCGCCCAGGTGACCCGCGAAGTCTTCGGCTACTCGTTTGCGACCTGGCGCTTCCATTTGCGCGGCGAGACCATCCGCAGCGCCGCCGATATCGGCTGGATGCGCGACCTCACCGTCGAGAAGATGATGCGTCAGGACGTGCAGACGGTGAATGCGGTCTCGACCGTCGCCGCCTTCCGCGAACAATTTCCGCTGAGTTCGACGGCCTATGTCGTCGCCGTCGACGAGGCCGACCGTTATATCGGGCTCATTCTCGTGGCGGATGCCCACGCCGCGGAATCCGCCGACAAGTCGGTCAAAGAGCTTCTACGCCATCCCGACGACATGCTGTTGCCGAGCATGGCGGTGAAGGAAGCCGTGCTGGCCTTCGACCGCGCCGAGTCGGAGGCACTGGCCGTCGTCGATACCTATCTCGACCGCCGGGTCGTCGGCATGCTCACCGAAGCCTACGTGCTGCGCCGTTATTCGGCGGCGCTGGAAGGTCGCCGCCGCGATCTGGTCGGCGAGGAATAGCCGTCGCACGAAAACCGCGGTGGGCCGATACCACGCCGACGGCCTGTGCAATCGACCTGCGAGTGTGCGATAAGATAGCGAGCCTTGAGTTCGGCCACGCCATCGGCATCAATGGCGGGTGAGGGGAGGCAAGAATGATTGCGAGACTGCGACCAGCCATTGTCTTGGCAGTGTGTTCGGCAGCGTGCTCGGCAGTGCTTTTGGCAGCAACCCTATTGATCGGCGGGACCGTCGGCGCGGCGGCCCAGACGCTGAGCTACGCCGATGCCATCGACCAGCTTGCCACCGCTTGCCGGGTCGATCTGGCGAAATATTGCAGGAACGTCCAGCTTGGAAACGGCCGCCTGCGCGCTTGTCTCGATGCGCACCAGAACGTGGCGTCGCCGGGCTGCCAGCAGACCCGCGCCATGGTCTACGCCTCGATCGCGCGCCGCGCCGCGGCGCAGCGCGATATCGGCAAGTATTGCGATGCCGATATCGAACGGTTGTGCGGCACCTCGCATGCCGACGCGCATCTCGTGGAATGTCTGCTCAGTGTTTCGCCTGCCGCCATGAGCCCGGTATGCAACCAGACCTTCACCGACACCGGCTGGCGAACCGAGAGGGCGCAACAATGATCAGATATCAGATCGGCGCCGTCTGCGCCCTGGCCTTGGCGATCGCCATGACGGTTGCTGGAGCAGATACCAGGCTGGACTCCGGCCAGATTGCCACCAGTCTCGCCGCCGTCAGCACCAGCGGCAAACTCGACCTGACCGCCGACCAGATGCGGCAGGCAGTGATGGATAATATCCGCAACTATCCGGGGGCGCTGCCGCCGCGGGCCTTGAACTTTCCGCAGCTCGCCAACCTCGCGCAGTTCACCGTCGAGATCAATTTCAACTTCAACTCGGCGGTGATCCGGCCGGAGTCCTACCGCAACGTCGGCGCCATCGCCGACGCGCTGCATAATCCGATCCTGCTCGGTTACGGGTTTCTGGTGATCGGCCACACCGATTCCGTCGGCGGCCGCGTCTATAATGTCGGTTTGAGCCAGCGGCGCGCCGAAGCCGTCGTTGCCGCTTTGGCGAATCCGTTGGGAGTCAATCCGGCGGTGCTGCAGCCGGTCGGCATGGGCGAAGAGCAACTGCGCGATCCGTCCCACCCAACCTCGGGCGTCAACCGCCGCGTCCAGCTCATCAATGTCGGCAAGAAATTCTGCTTCGGCCGCGCCGGCGAGCAGTTCGTCTGCCAGTAGGCAAGTATTGCAGATCGTCTCGCCGCGCCGCCTCGCGAACCGGCCGGCGCAATATCCGACGCACGCAACCCCCTGATCCGCGCTTCCGGCAGCAAGGCGGACGTCGCAACTTTTCCGTTGCGTCACGTTTTGGCGTGGAACGGCCCGGCGAGGTGAATGTCACTTCAGCTTTTTGACCCATCTCGAACTTCAGGGCTACCGAGCCGTTCCGCTAGGCACTCCACGTTTACGGTTGCGGCGACTGACATGCATCGTTGGACGCTTGCCTACCCCGGAAGCAACTGACGAATTGCCGACGATTGAGTCGGCCATGTGCTTGATCAACCACTGCCCTGCTGGGCCAAGCCGATGATCGGCAAGATACGTTCCGCACATCACTAATTGCGCAGTTCGAGCATCGAACTCCCTGGGCCGAATGATCTTCAATCGTCCTTGTGCGATGTCATCGGCGACGAGATGTGCGGGCATGTTCCCCCAGCCGAGACCAGCCAGCAACATCGACTGCTTTGCACCGAGGTCAGCCAGGCGCCAAGTGCGGCCGGACAAGACACCATAGTCGCGTCCTGCGGTCTGCGCCGAGCGATCGGTTAAAACAAGCTGGACATGCTCGTGCAAGACGTGCGTTTCGATCGGTCCATCAAGTTTGGCTAATGGATGATGTGGCGCCGCCACGGGGATTAGGTTGATCGTCAGCAGAGGAAAGCGTTTTAGGAGAGCAATGTCGCAGAAGATCAGCGGTAGCAGCCCGATCACGCAAGTGCCGTCGAGCACCAGTTCCGCTGCTGCGCCGAGCGGCTGCACGTAAATGCGCGGTGGAACGGTGGGGAATTTCGTCGTGAACGCTCTTAGCATCTCAACAACGAGCGGCATCGGAAACATGGAGTCGAGCACGATCGTCAGTTCGGCTTCCAATCCGCTGGCCAGACTCCGTGCAGCATCTCGAAAGGCATTGGTTTCCTCGGCGATGCGCCGTGCTCGTAACAGCAGCGTGCGGCCCGCCTCGGTCAAAGCCGGCCGGTACGCGGTGCGATCGAACAGCGGAAGGCCGATCTGCGCCTCGAGCTTCTGGATGCCATAGGTCACGGCCGATTGCGCACGGTTCAGCTTCTTCGCGGCTTTCGAGAAGCTGCCCTCATCGACGACGGCGAGGAGGAGTCGAATTTGGTCGAGCGTCAGGGAGTCCATATCTAATATTTAGATGAAGATAAACTAAACTTCATCTCTTTTTTCGGGTTCGATTCCCCCTTAGTTCCTGTTCGCCGAGACAAGTCGGCTTGGTCGTCAGACGCGGAAAGGAAGTTCCATGACAAATCCCCGTATCGCCGTGATCGTCGGCTCTAACCGCCGTGAATCCATCAACCGCAAACTCGCCCAGGCGCTGGCCGGGCTCGGCACCGGCAAGTTCGAGGCAAAATTCGTCCGCATCGACGACCTGCCCATGTACAACCAGGACAATGAAGGCAATCCGCCGGCTGAGATGGTGCGTTTCAAGGACGAGCTGGCGCGCGCCGACGGCATCGTCATCGTCACGCCCGAACATGACCGCTCGATCCCGGCGGTGCTGAAAAACGCTGTTGACTGGGGTGCGCGGCCTTACGGCAAGAATTCCTGGGCTGGAAAGCCCGCCTTCATTACCGGCACGTCGCCGGGCGCCATCGGCACCGCGCTGGCGCAGCAGCATCTGCGCAATATCCTGGTTAGCCTCGGCGTAATCCTCATCGGCGGCGAGGCCTATATCACGTTCAAGCCGAATCTGATCGATGCCGACGGCAATATCGGCGACGAAGGCACGAGAAAATTTCTGCAGGATTTCGTCGACCGCTTCGCCGCGCTGGTCGTGGCACTGGCGCCGCAAACGGCGCGCGCCGCGGCGTAGCCGTGAATCGGCTCCTGGAACGGAGCCGCGAAATTGGGCCGATACACGATACGCGCAGAGGGTCGTCGCTGCCCATGAGCGCGCTGGCAACGTGGGAGGTGACGCCGGCCAACAGCCGACCTGAAAACCAAAAACAAACGGCGAAAGGAGTCACAGAATGAAAATCGGATTTATCGGTGCCGGCAACGTCGGCCAGACCATGGGGCGTCACTTCATCAACGCCGGCCACCAAGTCGTCATCTCAAATTCCCGAGGTCCCGAAAGCCGGCAGGGCCTTGTCGACGAACTCGGACCGCGGGCCAAAGCTGGCGTCAAGGAGGAAGCCGTCCGGAACGACCTCGTAATCTTGTGCGTGCACTGGCGTCAGGCTCAAGAGGCGCTGCACGGTATAGCCTGGAGCGGCCAAATCCTCGTCGACGCCACCAACGCTCATGTGGATATTCCGGCCGACGTCAGCCTTGCGGGCGTGACCAGGTCACGCGCTGCTTTGGCGAAGACAGGTCGAACCTCAAGCGAGATGGTCGCCGAGTGGGCTCCAGGCGCCCGGCTGGTCAAGTCGATCAGCAACATACCCATGGTCTGGATCAATGACTTCAGCAGCAACAAACCGAAAACTGTCATCTTCACGTCGGGCGATGATAAAGAAGCAAAGCGTGTGGTGATTGACCTACTCAATGGAGTGGGTTTAGCCGCGATCGACCTAGGCTCGCTCAGCGAAGGCGGAGCGTTGCACGAAGCCGGTGCACCCCTCTCAGGACTAGACCTGCACTTGATGCGACGGCTCCGCTAAAGCTGTGGCTTATCCGATCGCCGGCACGGGTAGAACTAACGGCCACCAAAGAGCGCGGAGCCGCGACTTCCGCAACAAAATCGACACAACGCAGACATGGAGCGATGCCCGAATTGAGTCCGCTCTTTTCGGAGGCAAAGCGGATATTGCCCAAACTTCCGCTCACCAATCCCGAATGCGCGGGCCCACGCTCCGTTACGGCCGCAAATATGCGTAGCCCTGCGCTTGCAAATCGGCGAGCTTCACCACGCCGCCCTTGTCGGCAACAACGAAGCCGGGCATCAGATCCTTCAGCGTTACATTCTGGGCGTGCATCGTATTGATGCAGGAGTAAGCTTCGAGCCCCGATAATTTCAACGCCGCGAGGTCCTGCGTCGACGCCGGGCTGGCGCCGGCGGCGTGGAAGGCCTTCAACGCCGGGCCGTGCACCACCAGCGCGATGGTCACATTCTCGGGCCCGCCCATGCCGTCATAGTGATTGCGGATATTGCCGAGCACGGAGCCGACTTTGTCGAGGTCGTCGAGATGATAGACGACCTTTGACGCTCGCGGCTCCGCCGCCTCCGCCGACTGGGTGACGGCCGAGATCGGCAACAGGATGCTGGCGAATTGAAGCAGATTGCGGCGGCGCATGGCGGTCTCCTGCGAACTTCGGGATCGAAAGGAAAAGAGAAATATATTGGTAATCGCGCCACTTTACCGCTTGCGACGCATCTCCGCCAGTTCCTTGCGGCCTGACCGCATGGCCGTTGGCCCGACGCCTGGGCCGGGCGGCTAAATATCTTCCGGCGAGGAAGGCGCCGTCCCATCGCACATTGCAAGGCCGCGTTAACCAGCCATGGCCTAAACTCGCGGTCTACGCTCGTTGCATGAGGCTTTCGCAACTCACGAGCGGAAATATCCATGGCAGACACTCTTCCAGGCATCCGCTACAGCATCGTCGTGCCGGTGTTCAACGAGGCGGCGGTCCTGCCGATTCTGTTACGGCGCATCGGCATGCTGATGGAGCAACTCGACGGGCCGGCCGAAACGATCTTTGTCGATGACGGCAGCACGGATTGCGGCCCGATCGTCCTGCAAGCCCTCGTTAGGGATGATCCACGCTACCGCTATATCGGTCTGTCGCGCAATTTCGGTCATCAGGTCGCGATTACGGCCGGAATGGAGGCGGCGTCCGGCGAAGCAATCGTCGTCATGGACGCCGATCTGCAAGACCCCCCGGAAATCGTCGGCGAGATGATCGCAAAATGGAAAGAGGGATTCGAGGTCGTTTACGCCCGCCGTTTATCACGCGCGGGTGAGAGCGCGTTCAAGCGCGCCACCGCGAACTTGTTCTACAAACTGCTCGGGCGAATGTCCTCTGTGGTGATTCCGGCTGATGTCGGAGACTTTCGGCTGCTGGACCGCAAAGTCTTGGACGCGTTGCACCGCATGCCGGAACAGGACCGCTTCATAAGGGGCATGATTGCGTGGCTTGGCTTCCGGCAAACCGAAGTGACATTTCATCGGCTGCCGCGGTTGGCGGGGGAAACCAAATACCCGCTGTTGAAGATGGTTCGCCTCGCGCTAAACGGCGCACTCAGCTTTTCCGATACCCCATTGCGGCTGGCGATTTGGCTTGGATTAGCTGTGTCGGTGTGCGCGGTGTTCTACGGCATTTATGTCGGATGCCTTTGGTTCACCAATAGCCATCTCGTTGCCGGGTGGTCCTCGACGATCATCGTCATTTCGTTCCTTTGCGGCATCAACATGCTCATGACCGGTATCATGGGTCTCTATATCGGGCGCATTCACGCCGAGGTGAAACGGCGGCCGTTGTATGTCGTGTCGCAACGGCTGGGCTTCGAGCAGGAGCCAGAGCAAACCCGTGCGCGGTTAAGCGCGGCGGCGGACTGAAGACGCTCGCATGGGCGCGGTATTCGACAAATACGACAAGAGCTTTGGCGCGGTCGTCCAATCTTCGATCGATTTCTCAGGCCTGCCGCACGGTTTCTTCACCGCGGCCAAGGCGGACGCCCTGCGCGAACTCATCGCCACCCGTCTGCACGGGAGGCACGATCTCGGCATGCTCGACGTCGGCTGCGGCGTCGGCGAACTTCATCCCCACCTGCGCGGCATGTTCGGCCGGATATGCGGCGCGGACGTCTCGGAAGCCAGCATCGCCCAAGCCCGGGCACGGAATCCCGAAGTCCGGTACGACGCCTATGCGGGCGAGACGTTGCCTTACGATGATGCGGCCTTCGATCTTTCAATGGCGATCTGCGTGCTGCATCACGTGCCGCCGCCGCAGTGGCTCGGCTTTGTGCGCGAGATGCGGCGGGTGGTCCGCCCCGGCGGCCTGGTCTGTCTCATCGAACATAACCCGTTCAATCCGTTGACCAGACTCGCGGTAGCACGCTGCGAATTCGACGACGATGCGGTATTGCTGCACGCCGGCCGGACGCGAGCGCTCATGGCGCATGCCGGA
Organism: Xanthobacteraceae bacterium; assembly: GCA_049796395.1. Taxonomy (GTDB): domain Bacteria; phylum Pseudomonadota; class Alphaproteobacteria; order Rhizobiales; family Xanthobacteraceae; genus BOG-931. The sequence goes on along the minus strand of JBARER010000234.1, from coordinate 3,468 downwards.
CTCCATGACACCCGATCGCAGTATTTCCTGCTGCTGCCATCGGCAGCGCCGCTGGCACGGCGGGTCGAACGCAGTTTTTGCCGCATGCCGCTGGGCGCGCAGTATATCGCCAGTGGGATCGCATAGGACTCGCGTCCGCGCGTCCGGAGCGCGGTGTCGATAGAGAGCGTAGAATGATCGGTTCTTATTTTCAGAGGTCCGGAATTTACGTCTTTCTTATTTCCTTCGCCTGTTTGTATTATCTCCTGAACGCGCAGGCTTTACTCGGCCACTATGATCTGGGCTGGCACCTGGCTGCCGGCGATCTGATCCGAGCGCGAGGCAGCGTTCCTTTCCACGATCCATGGTCGTTCACTACGGCAGGCAGGCAATGGTTCAATCTGTCCTGGCTTTGGGACGCTTTTGCCAGTGTCGTATTTCAATATGCGCATTTCAGCGGCCTCTTAATTCTCACCGTCGTGTGCGGCGCTGTCATCGTCGCCTATCTTGCGTCCGTCTGCTTGAGCGCCGGCGCCTCGGCGATCGCCGTCTGCATTTCCGTCTTATCCGCGAGTTTGCTTTACCCGGCCTTTGCGGCCTATCCGAATATCTATCTCGCCGCTTCGCCGAACACGGCGACCATGGTGTTTTCGGTAATTTTCTACGGAGAATGCCTGCAAAGAACGTGGCGCCGATTTTTGCTGCCTCTCATCATGCTCCTGTGGGCCAATCTGCATGGCGGGTTTTTGCTTGGACTTTTCATTGTCGGCATTTTTGGCGGCGGTGCGCTGCTGCGGCGGGATTGGGCGAATGTCGCCGTTTACGGCTTCGTGGGTATCGCCTGCCTTATCGTCACGTTTATCAATCCTCTTGGCTGGCATATCTATGTCGGCCTGACCACCGTATTAGGCCACTTTTCGCAATCCTACGTCACCGAGTGGTGGCCTTACTACCGCAACATAACCCTGCCGGGGAGCATTCCCGGCATCGTCTACATTTTGATATTTGTCGCGCTGGAGCTCCGCTACCGAGGAGCTTGTCCTCTGGAGTCGCGGTTACTGTCCTGGTTCTTTCTCTTTTTGGGATTCTACGAATTCAGATACTTGGCGTTCTTTTTTCTATTCTCGACGATTCCGTTCGCTCTCAACCTCGATCGGTTACTACCTCAGCAGCCGGCCAATTTCAGCATCGGAAGATCATTGCTTGTTGCTGGAATAATTGCGACGTGCGCTCTGCCATTGGTCTATATGCGAATAGATCCAGAAATTGGACTGCCGCAAATGCTTTCCGAGCAGGATATCGGTTATCTTGAAACGCACTTTCCGCATGCGCGACTGCTGAATCACTGGAACTACGGTGGAATTCTGATCTTCCGCACGCGAGGCGCCATACCCGTCTTTGTCGATGGCCGAGCCGCGACCGCCTATCCGGATACGTTGCTCCATGAATATTTCAAGCTGGCCACGACAAATATCGACGAGACCGCCTGGGACGCGGTGCTTGAAAAATATCGGATCGATACGGTGCTTTGGCCGAAGGCGCATGAACAGTTAAGGCAGTTTCTCGTCGGCAAGAGAGGGTGGAAGGAGGCGTACGCCGGCGCCTATGCCAGCATTTACGTTAAGCCATGACGCGGCGGCGCCGGCTTGGAGCGCGCCGGCGGCGGCGGTCAATGCGCCGCCGCGCCTTCCTCCGATGGACCGCTTCGCCGATGACGATAGAATGGGCGCTGTACAATAAACTACCATCGGTGGGAGGAAGGTCGAGATGGACGAGCGGACGACGGTGGATTGCGTCGCCAATGCGCGGGCGCTGGCGCCGATGCTGGCCGCCGCGGGGCCGCGCATCGATGCCGGCCGCGAATTGCCCGCCGACGTCGTCGACGCGCTGCACGAAGCGCGCCTGTTCCGCATGCTGGTGCCGCGCTCGCTCGGCGGTGAGGAAGTCTCGCCGCTTACGTTCGTGCAGGCCGTCGAAGAGCTCGCCAAGGCGGATGCCTCGGCCGCCTGGTGCGTCGCGCAGACCTCGGTGTGCTCGACCATTTCCAAGAGCATGCCGCGGCAGATCGCCGAGGAGATTTTCTTCAAAAATCCGTGCGGCGTGCTGGCTTGGGGCGCCTCGACGCATAACGATGCCAAAGCGGTCGCCGCACCGGGCGGCTTTCGCGTGACCGGCGTGTGGCCGTTCGCCAGCGGCAGCCGGCACGCCACCTGGCTCGCTGCGCACTGCTTCATCGTCGAGCCGGACGGAGAGCCGCGCCGCAACGCCAGCGGCAATCCGCTGCAGAAAACGCTGGTGCTGCCGCGCCAGCAGGCGGAGATCCGCGACGTGTGGCATGTGATCGGGCTCAAAGGGACCGGCAGCGACAGCTACGCCTTGAACGACGTGTTCGTGCCGGAGCATTGCGCCATCGACTATCATGCGATGGATCTGGCCGAGCGGCGCGAGCACGGCCCGCTTTATTCCTTCAACATCTACCAATTGTTCGGATCGACTTTTCCGGCGATTGCGCTCGGCATCGCGCGCGCCATGCTCGACGCTTTCGTCGAATTGGCGCGCGGCAAGGTGGCCGGGAGCGGCTCGGCACCGCTGCGCGAAAACGCCGTGGTGCAGTCGCAGGTCGGCATGGCGCAGTGCCAGATCGCCGCGGCGCGAAGTTTTTTTCTCGCCGCCTGGGACGACATCTGGCAAGCGGCGCAAGCCGGCACCGTATCGATGGATCAGCGGGTGCGGCTTCGCATGGCCTCGATCCATGCCAGCCAGCAGGCGCGGCAGGTCGTCGAGACCGCCTATCTTGCCGCCGGTGCCACCGCCGTGCTCGTGCGCAATCCGTTCGAGCGCCGGTTCCGCGATATGCATGCGGTATCGCAGCAGGCGCAATCGCAGTTCTCGATCTACGAGGCTATCGGCCGCTACTTCCTAGGCCTCGGTCCGCACCCGCGGCTGTTCTGAGGACGAAAAGCGTGCCGCCGCCTCCGGCCAATGACATCAAAACCAGGACCTCAACCATGTTCTTTGAAGAGCGCGTTGCCGACCTCATGCGCAAAATGCTGCGCAAGAAACTCTATGTCGTGCTGTCGAAGCCGGTTGCGCCGCCGGACAAGCTAAAACCGTTCCTGATGGCGCATCTCGAATACATGATCGGGCTCGAGAAACGCGGCCTGGTCTTCGCATCCGGCCCGCTGTCCGACGGCGAAGGGCCGCCGAGCGGGCATGGCCTGACGGTCTTGCGGGCGGCAAGCGCCGCCGAAGCCCGCGCGCTTGCCGAAGCCGATCCATTTTTCGTCAACGGCCTGCGAAGCTTCGAGTTGAAGGAATGGACGGTAATGGAGGGCACGCTCAGCCTGCGCGTTAATTTTTCCGCTCAATCCGTCGAGGTGACGTGACGGGGTTCGCATGGCAATCGCGGCGCGACCGGGCTAACATGGCTTGGTAACGAAGAAGAATTCGGCAACGCAGAAGAAAAATGTAGGGAAAACGGTCATGGAG
>JBARER010000233.1:0-16080 GCA_049796395.1 Xanthobacteraceae bacterium | reverse complement strand
TCCTGCCCCGGCGCCACGTCCCTATTCGCAATACTTGCACGGCGGAAAGTCGCGGCTGTAGACCGGCTGTTGCAGGAACTTGTCCTTCCCGTAGGTCCAGAACTGGCCGACATTCGGATAGGTCTTGATGACGACGTTCCAGAGTTGTGGCTTGGCGTCGCCGAACAGCGCGACCTTTTCGACCTTGCGGATATAGACGTTCTCGACCGGATTGCGCATATCGTCGAAAGCGACCGGCCCACGCGCCGCGTCGATCTTCAAGCTCAACATGTTTTTGAGAAACTCTTCCGGCCCCGGGAATTTGCCGTTGCTCTTGGCGATGGCCTCGTCGACCATTTGCGCGGTCGTGTAGTTCGCTTCGGCGTAGTAGCCGGGAACCTCGTTATATTTGGAGCGGAAAGCCTTGACGAAGGCTTCGTTCTTCGGCGTTTGCAGCGCGGCGCTGTACATCAACGCGGAAACGTCGCCAATGACCACGTCGCTGTCGAACGGCAGATTGTAGTCGTCATAGCTGGTGCCGCCGGCGATAATCGGCAGCTTGACGCCGGCCTCGCGCAATTGCTTGGGAAATTGCGGCGCCGCGGGACCGACTTGCAGTGAATAGATGACGTCGGCATCGCTTTTGATCGTCGGGATATATGGCCCGAAATCCTTGTTGCCGAGCGGCGGCCAGATTTTCTGAATGACCTTGCCACCGCAATCCTCGAAAGCCTTCTGGAATCCGCCCGCCGATTCATAACCGAAGGCGTAATCGGTGGCGACGATCACGGCCTTCTTATAGCCCTGCTCGCAGGCCCATTGGCCAAGCGGATGATTTGGCAGCGAGCTCGTCCAGGTGGTTCGAATGAAATACGGATATTTGCTGAGCTGCCGTTGTGTCAGGTCGTCGGCCGCGGCGACGGAAGAAATATAAACCGTCTTCTCCTCCGTGCTCACCGGCGCAAGCGCGTAACCGGTCGAGGCCAGCACACCGCCGATGAACATGTCGACGTGGTCTTGCAGCACCAGCTTCTTCGCCTTGGTCACCGCTTCGTCGGGCTTGCCCGCCGTGTCCTCGACGATCAGGTCGACTTTGGCGCCGCCCAACATGCCGTTGTGCTGTTCGAGATAGAGTTGAAAGCCATGCGTCATGTCCTGACCGGTTTGCGATAGAAACCCGGTCATTGGCGACAGCAAGCCGATGCGCAAGTCGTCGGCATGCGCCCGCGCGCCGATGCTCAGGCCAAACATCAGGCAGCCGCCCAACAGCAGCGGCCCCATTGGTCCCCGCAATTTTCTTGTCATGTCTTTCCTCCCTTGTTTTGTCGTTTCTATTCCCGTCACGAAGGGCTCGGCGCCAGTCTATCCGTTCCCTTGTTCCTCCAGCCGGTCAGCGCGCGCGATCCGCGAATGAGCGCCGGAATTCCCATCAGTCCCATCGGTAGATAAAGGATCGTCAGCACGTAGACACCACCCAACACGTACTGCCACCACGGCACCAGCGTCGAGAGATATTCGCGCAGGCCGAATACGATCGCCGAACCGATCGCCCCGCCGACCAGAGTGCCGGCGCCGCCAAGCACCACCATCAGCAACGCATCGACGGACGTCGTCAGCACGGCGGTATCCGGGCTGACCAGCCCGTTGGTGAACGCCCACAGCACGCCGGACAGGCCGCCGACGGCGCCGGCAATGATAAAGGCGATGTATTTGTGCAGCCAGGTATTATAGCCGAGAATGCGCATGCGCAGTTCGCGTTCGCGGATGCCTTCCAGACTGCGCCCGAACGGCGATCGCACCAAGACATAGAGCAACAGCAGCGTTACGGTGAAGAAGCCGAGCACCAGGAAGAAGAATGCGCGCTCGCCGGTCAGATCGATGCCGAAATTCGGGCGGACGGCGACATTAATTCCGTTGTCGCCGCCGGTGAGCGAATTCCATCGATAAGCCAGCCCCCAGACGCATTGCCCAAGCGCCAGCGTGATCATCAGAAAATAAACGCCCGTGGCACGAACGGCGAACAAGCCGAAAAACGCCGCGGTCGCCGCGCCGATCAGCATGCCCAAGAGCACCACCAGCCAAAAATCCCAGCCCAGGCCGAAATTGTATTTGGTGGCGAGGATCGCCGTCAGATAGGCGCCGACGCTGAAAAAGGCCGCCTGCCCCATCGAGGCGAGGCCGGCAAAACCAAGTAGAATATCGACGCTCAGCGCCAGGATGGCAAAGACAAGCGCGCGGGTCGCCAACAGCACTACGAAAGAGCTGCAGAGCGGCACGATAATGGCGAAGGCCAGAAGGACCGCGGCGACGGCGAAAATTTTTGCTGTCTGGCTCATCCGTCCCTCACTCGCGACCGAACAGGCCGGTCGGCTTGATCGCCAGGATCAAGACCATCGGCGCATACAGCGTGAAATAGGCGAGTTCCGGAAACAGCGCCTTACCGAAATTATCGGCAAGCCCGACCAGCAGCGCCCCGACGGCGGCGCCGCCAAGCGAGCCCATGCCGCCGATGATGACGACGGCAAAAGCGAGCGGCAGCATTTCAAAATCGAGGCCGGGATAGACGCCAAGAAAAGCGCCGCCGATGACGCCACCAAGCGCCGCCAGAGAGGCGCCGAGCGCAAAGACGAACATCGAAATGCGATTGGTGTCGATGCCGACGCCGCGCGCCATTTGCGCGTCGTCGACGGTGGCGCGGACGGCGGCGCCCATCCGCGTTTTTTCCATCACCAGCCAGATGGTAATGCCGATCGCGAGCGCCATCGCGATCATGAATACGCGGTAGAGCGGCAGGTAGATGCCGCCGATGACGACGCTGTGCGTGAGGAGGTCGGGCGGGTCGATATCCATGTTGTTGCCGCCCCAGATGTCGAGCGCGCCCTGCTGAAACAGATAGGCAAAACCGACCGTCAGCAGCACCTGCCTCAAGGGGTCGAAGCCGAGGGGCCGCAGGAAGATGCGCTCCATCAACAGGCCCAGCACCCCCACAGCGAGCGCCGCCAACGGCAGTGAGAGCGCCCACGAGCCGGTTGCCCAGATCACCGAAAGCGCGATGTAGCCGCCCCAAAGAAAATAAGCGCCATGCGCCAGATTGACGATGCGCATGACGCCAAAAATCAGCGACAGCCCGGCTCCCACCAGGAACAACAGCGCGCCGTAGGAAATGCCGTTAAAGGTCTGAATCAGCCAGAACTGCGCATTCACGCTTACTGTCCCCTTGGCTCCCTGCGGTAGCTTACCCCAGACCCGCGCGGCGGGAATAGCCACGGGTTGCGACTGATTGATCCGGCCGCGCCGGCGGATTCTGCGCCAAATGGTAAGCTGGCGGACATGTAGCGCCGGCCGAAATCGTGATATTGCAGGCCCGCATTGCTCAGTTCTCAGCACCAAAGGACCTTCGGACATGGCTAGCGTCCTGTTTTCCCCCATCACGTTGCGCGGGCTCACGCTTGCCAACCGCGTCGTGGTTTCGCCGATGTGCCAATACAATTCCGACAACGGCTCGGCCAACGATTGGCATCTGATGCATCTCGGCAGCTTCTCGCTCGGCTGCGCCGGCCTCGTGATGTGCGAGATGACCGACGTCAATCCGCAAGGCCGCATCTCGCCGAAATGTGCCGGCATGTGGTCGGACGACAACGAGAAATCGCTCAAGCGGGTGCACGATTTCTGCCGGACTTACGGTGTGGCGAAACTCGGCGTGCAATTGGCGCATGCCGGCCGCAAGGGCCCGACCACCCCGCCGGGCGCGGGCGGCAAGCCGATCCTCGACGGCCCAGACGCGTGGACGCCGGAAGCGCCTTCAGCCATTCCCTACGACACCGGCTGGCCGGTGCCGCACGCCATGACCAAGGACGACATCAAGCGCTGCATCGGCGAATTTGCCTCGGCGGCAAAACGCGTCGACCGCATCGGTTACGATGTCATCGAACTTCATGGCGCGCACGGCTACCTCGCCCACCAGTTCCTCTCGCCGTTGTCCAACCAGCGCACCGACGAATACGGCGGCTCGACCGAGAACCGCATGCGCTTTGCCATCGAGATGTACGAGGCGGTACGCGCGGTATGGCCGGAGAATAAGCCGGTCGGCATGCGCGTCTCCGCAACCGATTGGGTCGATGGCGGCTGGACGCCGGAGGAAACGGTGCTGCTCGCCAAAGAGCTCAAGCGCCGCGGCCTGGATTATATGGACGTCTCGACGGGCGGCCTCGATCCGAAGCAAAAAATTCCGCTGGCGCCCGGCTATCAGGTGCCGTTCTCCGAAAAGGTGAAGACGGAAACCGGCATGACCACCATGACGGTCGGCCTTGTCGCGGGTTTCCGTCAGGCCGAAGACATCGTGGCGTCGGGCAAGGCCGATTTCGTCTGTCTCGCGCGCGGCGCGATGTGGGATCGCAACTGGGCCTGGCATGCCGCACAGGAACTCGGCGCCGAAACGCCTTACGCGCCGAAGATGGCCGGCTGCAATCCGAAACTGCGGCCGCAAGTATTTCCGAATGGGCTGCCGATAGCTTGAGTTTTAGAGCGCAATCGTTTCGGATTGAATCGATTGCACTCTATAAGTTTTTTATCGAAGCATGATCTTCTCGGAAAACCCGATTCCACTTTTCCGGATCATGCTTTAGTTTTCGAGATTGGTGCCTTTGGTTTCCGGCGTGCGGATGATCGCGACGATCGCCGCCACCGCGTAACACATGATCAAGAGCCCAATAGGCAGATAGGCCTGCTTGACGCCGTAAACGCGCAGGATCTGTCCGGCGACAATCGGGATCAAGCCGCCGCCATAGACCTGCGCGATCTGATAGCCCGCGCTCGCGCCCGAAGCGCGGTAACGGGTCGGAAAATTTTCCGTATAGAACGTCGGAATCGCGCCGTAGCCAAATCCGAATACGAAACCGAAGCCGATGACCTCCGCGACCGTCGCCCAGAGAAAGCTGCCGGTATTGACGAAGTAGAAATATGGCAGCGCGAACACGAGCAGCACCGAGGCGGCGATCAACAGGATGGTCCGGCGGTTGATGTAGTCGGCGAGGAATGAGCCGACGATCATGAACACCAGCATGAACCCCGCGGCAATCAAGCCGATGATCTCGGGGTCGTTTCCGGTGAAGCCTGCCGCCTTCATGTAGCCGGTGCCAAACACGAAATAGAGAAAGAACGCGCCACCGAACATGGCATTCACCAGCGAGGTGCGCAGGATGGTCCACGGCATTTCGCGCCACACCTGGCTCGCCGGATGTTTCAGGACCATTTGCGCCTTGTGCTGCTCGAACACAAAGCTGTCCATGGTGCGGGTGCGGATGATCAAGCCGACGATTGCCACCAGAAAGCCGATGAAAAAGAAGATTCGCCAGCCCCAGGCGGTGAAATCCTCAGGGCTCATCAGCGACTTCACCAGGATCACCGAGCCGAAGCCAAGCAACAATCCGATCGGGATGGCGAAGCCGACCCAGGCGCCCCAGAAGGCGCGGTATTTCGAGCGCGCCGCCTGCTCGACGACCCAGGTCGAGGCGGTGCCGAATTCGGCGCCAAAACTGATGCCCTGGCACAACCGAAAAACGATCAACAGGATCGGCGCCGCGACGCCGATCGTGTCGTAGGTCGGTGTCAGACCGATCAAGAGCGTGGCGAGACCCATAAGGACCAGCGCATAGACCATCGCGTCTTTGCGGCCGTAGGTGTCGGCGATGTGGCCGAAGATGAAAGCTCCGACCGGGCGGATGATGATGCCGAGGCCATAGACACCGATCGCCGCTGCGACCGCGGCAAGACCCGGCAGTTTGAAGAAAATGCCGCCCCAGACAGTCGCCGCGATCACGCCGGTGACCAAAAAGTCGTACTGCTCGATGACCGAGCCGATGATGCTCGCGAGCGCGACTTTGTAGATCTGGCCCGTCGTGGGACCGCTCACCGGCGCGGTGCCGACATTGCTCATAGTCCCCTCCCCGTCCTTGGTTTTCTACGGCCTTGCAACAGGCCCCCATTTCAGGAGGAGTATAGAGGCAAACGGCGCCGCAGCGACAACGATTATCAACCGTCGAGCGGCTCGGTCCCGGTGATTTCGATGCCGAAGCCGGATAGCCCAACATAAGTCATCGGCCGCGAGGAGGTGATCAGCTTAATCGACTGGACGCCGATATCCTTGAGGATTTGCGCGCCGAGACCAACCTCGCGCCATTGCTGCGTGCGCGCTTCGCCGGACGCGGTATCGGACGATTTCGGAATTGAAATCACCGGCACGCCGGCGGTGCCGTCGCGCAACAATATCAGAACGCCCCTGCCCGCCGCCTTGAAGCGTGCAAGCGCCTGATGGATCGTCTTGGCACCGCCGAACACGTCCGCGATGATGTCGGCGCGGTGTAACCGCGTCAGTACGTCATGGCCGTCGCCGATGCGGCCGTAGACGAAGGCCATGTGATGCACGGCATCAAAAGGGGTGATGAACGCGTAGCCGGCCAATGTGCCGATTTCGGACTCGACCGGAAATTCTCCGACACGCTCGATAAGCTTATCGCGCGTCTGACGGTAGGCGATCAACTCGGCGATGGTCATGCGCTGCAGCTTGTGGCGCTCCGCGAAAGCTGCGAGCTCGGGCCCACGCATCACCGTGCCGTCGTCGTTCATCAGCTCGGCAAGCACACCGACCGGCGGCAGGCCGGCGAGCCGACAGAGGTCGACGCAGGCCTCGGTATGCCCGGAACGCATCAGCACGCCGCCCGCCTTCGCCACCAGCGGAAAGACGTGGCCGGGGCGCACGAAGTCGGCGGCTCCCGAATTGCCGTTGGCGAGCCCCCGCACGGTGTTGTTGCGCTCCTCGGCGGAGATTCCGGTGGTGAGACCGTGGCGGACGTCGACCGAGACGGTAAACGCGGTGCCGAGCGGAGCATCGTTCAGCGCCACCATCGGATCGAGACGCAATCGCCTCGCCTCCTCCGGCGCCAGCGGCGCGCAGACGATCCCGGACGTGTTGCGAATGATGAAAGCCATCTTCTCGGGCGTGCATAAGCTCGCCGCGACGAACAGATCGCCCTCGTTTTCACGGTCGTCGTCATCGGCGACGATGACGATCTCGCCGCGGGCAAAAGCGGCGACGACGGTCTCGAGACGCTGGTGGATTTCGTTCATTGCTGCTTCGGTGGAAACGGCCATGCCGGCGTTTCCCCGACCTGACCCCGTTGACGTAAATAATGATCCGCGATCACGCATGCCACCATCGCCTCGCCGATCGGCACCGCACGGATGCCGACGCAGGGGTCGTGACGGCCCGTCGTTGAGATTTCGGTTTCACGGCCGTGACGGTCGACGGTGCGGCGCGGAATCAGAATCGACGACGTTGGCTTGACGGCAAAGCGCGCCACCACCGGCTGTCCCGTGGAAATACCGCCGAGGATGCCGCCGGCATTGTTTGACAGAAACAGCGGCCGCCCGTCGTTGCCCATACGCATCTCGTCGCCGTTGTCTTCGCCGCTGAGTTCGGCTGCGGCAAAACCGGCGCCGATCTCGACGCCTTTGACCGCGTTGATGCTCATGAGGGCTGCGGCGAGATCGCCATCGAGCTTGCCGTAGATCGGGGCGCCGAGGCCCGCCGGAACGCCTTCGGCGACAACCTCGATCACCGCGCCGATCGAAGAGCCGCGCTTACGCAGCCCATCGAGATAGTCACCGAGCGAAGCCGCGAGCTTGGCATCCGGGCAGAAAAACGGGTTACGCTCGACCTCGGCCCAGTCCCAGCGCGAACGGTCGATACGATGCGGCCCCATCTGCACCAGCGCACCGCGCAGGTTGAGGCCGGGGACGACCTTGCGCGCAATCGCGCCCGCCGCGACCCGCATCGCGGTCTCGCGCGCCGACTGACGGCCGCCCCCGCGATAGTCGCGCAGGCCGTATTTCGCATCATATGTATAGTCGGCGTGGCCCGGACGATATTTGTCCTTGTTGTCGGAATAGTCTTTCGAGCGCTGATCGACATTATCTATCACGAGCGCGATGGGCGTGCCGGTGGTTACCTGGACGCCCGCTTCGTCGGCGAAGACGCCTGAGAGGATTTTGACGGCATCCGGCTCCTGGCGCTGCGTCGTGTAACGCGATTGGCCGGGCCGGCGCCGATCGAGATAAGGCTGGATATCGCTTTCGGACAACGCAATGCGCGGCGGACAGCCGTCGACGACGCAGCCGATGGCCGGCCCATGACTTTCGCCGAAGGTCGTGACTCGAAATAAATGACCGAACGTATTGAACGACATGACGCGCCGATGACGCTGAAAATCGGACGAAAGGCAAGGACAAAAGGCAACGGTGGCTTGATCGTGGGGTTGGTACCCCGCGCCCTGCGTCGGGTCAAATAAGGCCCTGCTCCAATGCGTCACGCGCAACTTCAGCAAAAACGGCGCTCCGACTTACTGCTCACGCGGTTGCCGCTGGGAATTTCCGCCGGAAAAATGCGCAGCGCAGGATCCCGCGTCGCAGCAAACGTTCATACGCTATTCATGTCGCTGAACGGTCCTTCACGAAAACCTGAATGGCCGTTAAGCTACGGAAAAATATAGGTTATTTTTGATTTTTTGATTGCGGTCCCGATCCCGCTGTGGCATGGTCCGCGGCGGTAAGGGGGCGCGGGCCCAGGGGACCGATTTAACCTGCGACTGAACCACCCCTGCCGTAGGTTCATCACAAACACCAAGGTGATCATCATGGCCATGAAGAAAAAGAAGAAGATGAAGAAGAAGACCAAGTAAACCAAAATCGTGAATGCGCGGCCTCGTATGGGGTCTCGCTTCCGATTTCGGATTTCGCGGGATCGTCGATCCTGCAAAGCGGCCGGACAGCGTTCGGCCGCTTTCGTTTTAAGCACTAGACATTCTTGAACGACAGTCAGTCGTCTAGCCGTAGCGATCCATCCTGCCATCGGCGAAGACATAGACGACGCCCTGCGCGATTTGCGCATGGGTAGCATCCTCGCGTGGCAATAGCCCGAACATGGCGATGAGCGCGCGTACGCCGCCGCCATGGGCCGCGACAACCGTGTCTTGTGTCAGCCCCTCGTACCATTCGCCGATACGACGGGTCAGGACGCGATAGCTCTCGCCGCCCGGCGGCGCAAAGTCCCACTTGTCCCGCTCGCGTTCGGCCAGCACGCCCGGCATGCGGGACTCGATTTCCGGCAGCGTCAGGCTTTCCCATTCGCCATAGGAGATTTCCATCAACCGGTCGTCCAGCGCGTAGTCGTGCGGATCGAGGCCGAGTGCGGCGCGCAAAATCTCCATGGTGCTGCGCGCACGCTGCAGCGGGCTCGCCACATAGGCGAAGTCGGCCGCCTCGCGCCCGTCACGCGTGAACAGATCGCGCAGCAATCCGCCGCAGTCTCGAGCCTGGTCGCGGCCGCGCGCATTGAGCGCGACATCGCGGCGGCCCTGCAGGCGCCCCTCGACGTTGTAATCGGTCTCGCCGTGTCGGATGTAATAGAGGACCGGCATGGCTGCTCGGAGACAAATGTTAGAATCGGGACACGCTGTAGATTTCTTGTTTTAGCATGTCCTTCTCGCAAAACCGGTTTCCACCCTCGGATCAAGTCCGAGGGCAGGCATTTTGCGGGACATGCTCTGACGCGTCACTCCTTGCCGACGGTGATATCCGGCGCGTCGGGGTGCTTCATGCCGACGATGTGGTAACCGGCATCGACATGGTGCACCTCACCGGTAACGCCGCGCGACATGTCCGAGAGAAGATAGGCGCCGGCCTGACCGACATCCTCGATGGTCACGTTCCGGCGCAGCGGCGCATTGTATTCATTCCATTTAAAGATATAGCGCAGATCGCGAATGCCGGCGGCGGCGAGCGTCTTGATCGGCCCCGAGGAGATGGCATTGACGCGGATATTTTTCGTGCCGAGGTCGGCGGCGAGATACCACACCGAGGCTTCCAGCGCGGCCTTGGCGACACCCATGACGTTATAGTGCGGCATCCATTTCTCCGCGCCATAATAAGTCAGAGTCAGCATGGCGCCGCCGTTCGGCATCAGCTTCTCGGCGCGTTGCGCGATCGCGGTCAGCGAATAGCAGCTCACCAGCATGGTCTTGGTGAAATTCTCCTCGGTGGTGTCGATGTAGCGCCCGTCGAGCTGATCCTTGTCGGAAAACGCCATGGCGTGGACCAGGAAGTCGATGCTGCCCCAGGCCGACTGCACGGCCGCGAACACCGCATCGATGGTCTTCGGCTCGGTCACGTCGCAATGCCCGACGACGATGCCGCCGACTTCCTGCGCCAGTGGCTCGACGCGTTTCTTGAGCGAGTCGCCCTGATAAGTGAATGCAACCTCGGCACCATGCCCATGGCAGGCCTTGGCGATACCCCAGGCGAGCGAACGATTGTTGGCGACCCCCATCACCAGGCCGCGTTTGCCGCGCATGAGGCTCGAGCCGTCGGCCATCCATTCGATCCCGTTCTGCGATTTCCAGCCCCAGACTCCTATGACATAGGGTCTGGGGACCATCAAGCATCGCGCTGCCTCGCGATGCAGCCAAAAATCGCGGTGTTGGAATAGGATGAGATGGGTGGTGTTGTTGAAGGCAGGCAGGTCTTGCCGGTCTGCCTGACGTGGTGAAGTTCTTAACACCGCTAAAAAGGGGCGCGCTTGAGCGAGTTCCACGAGCAAATCAAGGCGGCGATTCCGGCGCTGCGCCGCTATGCCCGCGCGCTGACCCGGGACCCCGAGACAGCCGACGACATCGTTCAGGACGCGCTGGTGCGGGCGCTGCGATCCGAACACCTGTTTCACGGCGGAGACGCGCGTGCATGGCTCTACACGATCCTGACCAACCTCAACCGCAACCGGCTTCGCACTTTATCGCGTCGACCGGTGCTGACGCCCATCAAGGACAGTGACGCGGCGACCGGCGGACCGGAATCGGGCGGGCGAGACATCACCCGCGCGCTGGACGAGCTCGCCGAGGACCAGCGCTCCGCATTATTGCTCGTCGTCCTCGAAGGCCTGACCTATCGCGAGGTCGCCGAAATCCAAGGCGTACCCATTGGCACGGTCATGTCACGCCTTGCGCGTGCCCGTGGACAAATAAAGGCGTATCTCGACGGCGAACGACCGCCATTGCGCCGCGTAAAATGATCTAAAGAAAGAACGAACGATGATTGATCGAGACCACATTGTCGACGAAGACGAACTCAATGCTTACGTCGATGGCGAATTGCCTGCCGATCGCCGCATGGCTGTGGAAGCTTGGCTTGGCACGCACCCAGACGATGCGGCGCGCGTTGCCGCTTGGCGTCAACAAGCTGAATTAATCCGCGTTCGCTATGGCGCGCTTGCCGACGAAACTCCGCCGCAGCGGTTCAATATCAGCCGCCTGACGCGCCGGCGTTACGGGGCGCTGGCGGCTGCAATCGCCGCGACCGTCGCGGCCTTCCTGGTCGGCGGCGCGTTCGGCTGGACCGCTCGCGGCATTGAGGCTGCACGCCCGACCGACCTTGCATTGTTCACCAGCGATGCGCTCGACGCCTATCGGCTTTATGTCGTCGAGGTCCGTCATCCGGTCGAAGTGCCGGGCGATCAGCGGCCGCATCTCGACCAGTGGCTGTCGAAGCGCGTGGGATCGCCGTTGCGTGCCCCCGACCTCGACAAGATCGGATTGAAGCTCGTGGGCGGCCGGCTGTTGCCGGGACCGACCGGAGCAACCGCTTTCTTCATGTACGAGACCCCCTCGGGCGAGCGCTTTACGCTTTATTGCGGACGAACGAGCGATCGCGACACGGCGTTGCGTTACACGACCGGTGAGCAAAATGCCGCCTATTACTGGGTCGACGGTGACCTCGCCTATGTGCTCTCCGGTCCGGCGGAACGCGACAAACTGCGTGAAATTGCGCAAGCCGCCTACGAGCAGATCGATCGGCGGCAGCCCACTGCGCAAGAGGGGGGCTAAAAGCTATTTATTTTAGCATGTCCTTTTCGCAAAACCGGTTTCCACTTTTGCGGGACATGCTTTAGGACGAATTACACGCCTTTGCGCGGGTCGTAAGGCTTGTCGGACTGCCACTTTTTCATCAGCTCTTCAAACTCGGCGTCGCCGTTTTCGGGCAGCACGATGCGTACCGTGGCAAGCAGATCGCCGCGGCCGGCTTTGGCGGGGAAGCCTTTGGCCTTGAGCCGGAAGGTGCGCCCGCTCGACGTCCATGGCGGGATCGCGATCTCGACCGGCTTGTCGAGCGTCGGTACGCGCACCTTGGCGCCGAGCGCGGCCTCATAAACCGTAATCGGCAGATCGAGCCGCACATCGAGGCCTTCCAGTTTGAACACCGGATGCGGCGCAATGGAAACCGTGATGATCAAGTCGCCGGCGCCGTTCTGTCCGGGGATGCCCTGACCGCGCAGCCGGATGTGCTGGCCGTCGAGGATGCCGGCGGGAATTTTGACGTCGACGTTCTTGCCGTTCGGCAGATGGAGGCGCTGCGTCGATCCGTTGGCCGCGTCCGGCAGCGATACGGACATTTCGGCTTGCATATCGGCACCGACGCCGAAGTCCTCGGCCTCGAAGCGGGCTTCGCCGCCGCGACCACCGCGGCCGAACGCCTCTTTGAGGATATCCTCGAAGCCGCCGCCACCGCGACCGCGCCGGGTCGCCCGGGTAAAGCCTTCCGGGCCGAAATTGAAGTTTTCAAAGTTCACGTCGGGGCCGAAGCCTGGGCCCTGACCGCCGCCCGGCCGGGCACCCCCGCCGAAGCCGCCATAGCCTTGAAAGCGCGGTTTGCCTTCCGCATCGATCTCGCCACGGTCAAACGCCTTGCGCTTGTCCTCGTCGGCAAGAAGCTCATGCGCAGCATTAAGCTCGGCGAAGCGAGACGCCGCCTTTGGGTCGTTTTTATTGGCGTCGGGGTGAAGTTTCTTCGCCAGCTTGCGGTAAGCGCTTTTGATATCGCCGGCGCTCGCCTTGCGATTGATGCCCAACACCTCATAGGGATCACGCATCCCCGCAGAACTCCGCGCAATTTCGGGCCGGCCCCGCCTGCCCACCGTTTCCAATGTGGGATTAAATCATTCGCCACGCAATGCAACGGCCGAATCGCTGTCAGCGTGACCGACAAGAACGGCCTTAGCTCGCCTTGAGAGGCGTTAGCCGCGTCACCTCCCAGTTGCCGCTGGCGGACCGGCAGGCGGCGCCCCGCAGCCAGTCCTGCGTCGCGCCGTGCAGGTAGCTGGCGAGGAAATCACGGCACGGCAGGCCGTCTTCGCGGTAGGACGTATCCAGCGGCAGGATATTGCCGCGAGCGCCGGTCTGCGGATTTTGCCAGTGCACGCTCGCGTCCTTGCCGGCATAAGCGAGAACATCGGAAGCCGCCGCGCGCGCATAGGCGAGATCGGTCGAGGCAGGCCGCATGCCGGTGCTCCCCGGATCGGCCGGCCCTGCGGCCGCGATCGACCCGGTGGCCGCCGTGCCGGCGTCGTCCGTTGCGACAAGCGAGGCAAGCCGATAGGAGCAGCCGGAAACGGCCAGGGCGCTCACAACGGCGGCAATAACCGCCCCGCAGCGCAACCCTCGTGATAGGCGCAAGGCCGCCGTTCCACTATATTGAAACCGGCGGCACCGTTTGCGATCGCCGCACGCGAGCACCAGGTACTCCGAGAATGTCCGACACGGCATCCATAGAATACCCGGCGGGGTTAACAGGCGGTGATTTCACCGCCGCCGACGAGCCGTTGCGCCTGTTCGCCGCATGGTTCGCCGAAGCCAAGCGCTCCGAGCCGGTCAATCCGGAGGCCATGACACTCGCCACGGTCGACGCGGCCGGCCGGCCCAATGCGCGCATGGTGCTGCTGAAAGGCTTCGATGAACGCGGCTTCGTCTTCTACTCGAACGCCGAAAGCATCAAGGGCCACGAGCTTGCCGCCGCACCGAGGGCCGCGATGGCATTTTACTGGAAGTCGTTGCAACGCCAAGTTCGACTGCGCGGCGATGTCGAAGCGGTGTCGAATGAAGAAGCGGATGCCTACTTCGCGACACGGTCGCGAATGGCCCAAATCGGCGCCTGGGCCTCGAAACAGTCGGCCGCGCTGGAAAGCCGGCTCGCGTTCGAAAAGGCCGTGGCCCGCTTTACAGCGAAATTCGCGGTCGGAACCGTGCCGCGGCCGCCACACTGGGTCGGCTATCGGGTCGTGCCGGCGGAGATGGAATTTTGGCAGGAACGGCAGTTCCGGCTGCACGACCGCATCGTGTTTATACGCGAGGTCGTGACAGCGCCTTGGACCAAGACGCGGCTCTACCCATGACCCTCGTCATTACCCATGCCCCTCGTCATTGCGAGGAGCGAAAGCGACGAAGCAATCCAGAGCAGCCCCAGAGTCTGCGCACGCTGTCCTGGATTGCTTCGCGGAGCCTGTCATCGGGCCGTGCGCTTCGCGCGGACCCGTTGGCTCGCAATGACAGCTAGGATACAACGATGCCTACCAACAACCAGCCGCGCCGAACGCTGCTTCTGACCGGAGCGAGCCGCGGCATCGGCCACGCCACGGTGAAGCGCTTCTCCGCCGCCGGCTGGCGCGTCATCACCTGCTCGCGCCACCCATTTCCGGAAAATTGCCCCTGGGAAGCTGGGCCTGAAGACCACATCCAGGTCGATTTATCCGATCCGGAAAATACCGAAGCCGCCATCGCCGAGACCAAGCAGCGTCTCAATGGCGAGTTGCATGCGCTGGTCAACAATGCCGCCATCTCGCCCAAGGCCGCCGGCGGCAAGCGGCTCGGCTCGATCGAAACCTCGCGCGAAGACTGGCACCATGTGTTCCAGGTGAACTTCTTCGCGCCGATCATGCTGGCCCGCGGCCTGCTCGACGAACTGCAAGCGGCCAAGGGCTCCGTGGTCAACGTGACCTCGATTGCCGGATCGCGGGTGCATCCTTTCGCCGGCGCCGCCTATAGCACATCGAAGGCAGCGCTTGCCGCGCTCACCCGTGAGATGGCGTCCGATTTCGGCGCCCGCGGCGTCCGCGTCAACGCCATCGCACCGGGCGAGATCGACACGGCCATGCTGTCACCGGGCACCGACAAGATCGTCGAGAATATTCCGCTGCATCGGCTCGGCACACCTGACGAGGTGGCGAAGATTATTTACGTGCTGTGTACTGATACATCATCTTATGTGAACGGCGCCGAGATCCACATCAACGGCGGCCAGCACGTGTGAGCTAGGCGCGTAGTTATAAATCGGTCCCGTCGTTCGGCTTACAGAATATCCGCTTCGCCCCCAAAAGAGGCGGCCGCCGCGGCAATGTCCGCTTAATGCCACTGGCAGACATCGAGCTGCCCCGCGGCGACGAAACTGGCGTGACGTGCCAAGATGTCTCTCAGTCATAAATTCTACGGAAGCAAACAAATATGACCGCAAGCTCTCAGGAGACGGGACGGGCGACGGTCGCCAAACGCCCCGATCAGCGCCTTGCCCAGAAATACCGCTTCAACGATGCCGACATGGACCTCTTCTTTGTTGCGGCGCTCGGTTGGGGTCCAGCGGGCGGACTGGATATAGGCCAAGCCTTTTACGTGGCCTCTAAAATCATCGATGGGGACGGTGACAGCTGGATGCAGGCCTTTTCCAGTTACGGCGACGTGCTCAACGCACAGGCCGACGCCTGGAAGGAGCGCGGCTGGAGGCGGGCGGCGGGCGAAGCGCGGATGAAGGCCTTTGCCAGCTACCGTTCGTCTTGGCAGTTCGCGGCGCCAGGCGATCTGTTCAAATCGCTTGCCGCCAAGCACAAGGCGGCCTTCGTCGCGGCGATGGACGAGCTGGGTCTGCCCGCGACACACTTTGGTGTGCCCTACGCAGACAAGCAGCTTCCTGGCGTATTCTTACAGCACTCCAATACGACCGCACCGGTCGTACTGGTGATCGGTGGTGCCGACACCTGCTTCGAGGACCTGTTCCTGACCCTGGGACGCAACCTCTTCGATCGCGGTTATTCCGTCGCACTGGTCGATTTGCCGGGGCAGGGCATTACTCAGGGCGATGGGCTGCACTGGGAAACCGAAGCCGAGAAACCCATCGCAGCTGTTGTCGATATCCTGATTGGTCGCTTCGGCGCTAAACCCGGCCGCATCGCAC
>JBARER010000232.1:0-34731 GCA_049796395.1 Xanthobacteraceae bacterium | reverse complement strand
GCTTTATCTCGCCGCCGCCGGGGTCGGCACGCTCGGCGTTATCGATGACGATGTCGTGTCGCTATCGAATCTGCAGCGGCAGGTCATCCACGCCACTCCCGATATCGGTATGCCTAAGGTCGACAGTGCCGGCACGATGATCCGCCGCCTCAATCCGCATGTCGCGGTGAAGCCGTACAACACCCGCTTGACCGCCAAAAACGCGCTCGAGATCATCGGCGGCTACGATATCGTCGCCGACGGCTCGGACAATTTCGCCACACGCTATCTGGTCGCGGATGCCTGTTACTTTGCCAAAAAACCGCTGGTGTCTGCGGCGCTCGGCGCCTTTGACGGCACGCTGACCACGATCCGGGCGCACGAGCGCGGCGCCGACGGCAAGCCGAATCCGACCTATCGCTGCCTGTTTCCGGAGCCGCCGCCGCCGGGCACTGTGCCGGCCTGCGCCGAGGCCGGCGTCCTTGGCGCACTCGCCGGCGTAATCGGTTCGATGATGGCGCTTGAAGTGATCCGCGAGTTGGTCGGCTTCGGCGAAGGCCTGGTCGGCCGCCTTGTCATGGTCGATGCACTGGCGATGCGCTTCGAGACGCTTCGGTATGCGTGGGATCCGGCCAATCCACTCTCGGGCGACGACCCGGCCATCCGCGATCTGTCGGTTCACGCCTGAACGTCAACGCGCCTGATCATTAACGCGCCTGACCGTGATAAACGCTGTTCGGCCGCATGTCCGTGGCCGAGGCCACCCGGTTGGTCATGTTGAAGAAACCGGCGACGGCGGCAATGTCCCAGATTTCCTTTTCAGAAAAGCCGCTGCGCCGCAGGCGTTCGCGATCTTCTTCCTCGACGAGCCATGGCTCGGCGGTAAGCTTGACGGCAAAATCGAGCATGGCGCGCTGTCGCTTCGACAAACGCGCCGCGCGATAATTCATTGCCATAAGCTCGCCGAGCGGCGGATCGCCCGATAGTTGGCGGACCGCCGCGCCATGCGCGACCAGGCAGTAATAACAGCGGTTATGCGACGAGACCGCGACCGCGATCATCTCGCGCTCAAGCTTGCTCAGGCCCGAGGGCGCCAGCATCAGGTCGTTGTACATTGCGACGAAGGCGGTGAGCTTGGGCATGTCGAAAGCGTAGGCCTTGAGCACGTTCGGCACGAAACCGAGCTTCTCCTCGCACTTGGCGAAGTAAGCCGCCATCTCCGGACTGAGCGCCGCCGGCTCAAGCTTCAGCGCCGTTATCGTCGTGTCGTCACCCGCTGCGGCGCCTGGGCGCAATGTCTTGTTCGTTGACCCGCGTGCCGGCTTGCGCGCGGGTTTGGCGGGAGAGGCGGGTGTTGTGCTGCGCTTGGCCATGATGATCGCTTCCCTTGTGCCACGCATGTGCGGCAGGGATGATTATATCAGGTCAACGACTTGAGCCCCCAGAGCGGTGGCGCAGACGCCCGGCAGGCGGCTAATATCCAGGCAAACGAGTGAGATAGGGGACCATGAACGTCCAGGATTTTCCCCAAGGCGCCGACGATCATGCCAGCGCAGCGCTGCTCGACGCGGCCGCGGCTTTGCTCGCCAATCGCCGGCCTGACCTTCCGGCCGATTTCATCGCCACGCTGTTCGGCCATGCCGTGCCGGAGGATCTTGCCCGCTACAGCGCCGATGAGCTCGCGGCGATGACCGAAAGGTCGTGGGCTTTCCTCGCCGAGCGCATGCCCGGCTCGCCGAAAGTGCGCTGCGAAGAAGCGTCATCCCCGTGCGGCATTGCCGTACTCGAGATCGTCAACGACGATATGCCGTTCCTGGTCGATTCGGTCGCCGCCGAGCTCAATCAGCGGGGCCTCGATATTCGCCTGTTCGTCCATCCGGTATTTACCGTCGAGCGCGATAGCGCCGGCAAGCTGGTCAAGCTCAAAGGCGCCCGCATCGTCGGCGGCCTTCGCGAAAGCTTCATCTATGTGCATGTTGAAGCCGCCGCCGATGCGGAGCGGCGGCGAGAGCTGGTCGGAGCCCTAAAAGACCTTCTCGCCGATGTCCGTGACGCAGTGGCGGACTGGCAGCCAATGCTGGCGCGGATTCATGCCATCATCGCCGAATTGCGGAAGAGCCCGCCGCCGCTGGCGGTCGAAGAGATCGCCGAAGCGATCCAATTCCTGGAATGGATCGCGGACGATAATTTTACCTTGCTGGGCGCGCGCGACTTTGTGTTTCGGCAAAGCGATGAGGTGCTTGAACCGGTGTTCGAGACCGGGCTTGGGCTGCTGCGCTCGCGCGATACGCAGTTGTTGCAGCGGTGGAACGAACCGCTGGCCATGACGCCGGAGATTCGGTCGTTCTTGAAGGAACCAAGAATCCTCATTGTGACAAAATCGACTGTGCGCTCGCCCGTGCACCGGCGGATTCAGCTCGATTATCTCGGCATCAAGCGCTTCAACTCGGTCGGCAAGCTCGTCGGCGAGTATCGCTTCTGCGGGCTGTTCACCTCGACCGCCTATACGCGCCCGGCGCGGACCATTCCCTATCTGCGGCGCAAGATCGACAGCGTCATTCGCCGCGCCGGCTTTGATCCGTCGAGTCATTCCGGCAAGGCCCTGGTCAACGTGCTGGAAACCTATCCGCGTGACGAGCTGTTTCAACTCGACGAAGACACGCTCTATCAGTTCGCGCTCGCGGTGCTGCAACTCGACGAACGTCCGCGGGTGCGCGTGCTGCCACGGCGCGATCGTTTCGACCGCTTCATGTCGGTGCTGGTTTTCATTCCGCGCGACCGCTACAGCGGCCAGATCAGGGCGGCGATCGGCACCTATCTGGCAGACGCGTTCAAGGGGCGACTGACCGCCTATTACCCGTTCTTCCCGGAAGGCCCGCTGGTGCGGGTGCAGTTCATCATTGTGCGCGCCGATGGCGACTTGGCCAGCCCCGAGCGCGCTTCGCTTGACCGTGGCGTCGGCGCTATCGTGCGAAGCTGGACCGATAGTCTGGGCGAAGCGCTCGCGGGCGCCGATCCCGTTCGCGGCCAGACGCTGCTTGGACGCTATCGTGCGGCCTTTCCGATCGATTACTGCGAGGTCTATCCGCCGGCGATTGCGGTCGGCGATATTCGCGTCATCGAAGCGCTTACGGCCGAACATCCGCTCGGCGTCGATTTTTATCGTCAGGGCGGTGCGGCCGCTTCGCGGGCCGGCCTGAAGGTGTTCAGTCACAGCCGGGCGATTTCGCTGTCGGAGCGCGTGCCGGTCCTGGAAAACATGGGCTTTCGCGTCGTCGATGAGCGGACCTATCACATCCGGCCCGCCGATATGGCCGATGTGTGGTTTCATGACATGGAGCTCGAAAGCGCATCGGGCCAGCCCATCGATCTCGGCGCGCTCGAAGCGCGCCTGGAAGCTTGCTTCCTCGTCGTCATGGGTAAAAGGGCAGAGAGCGACGGTTATAACGCGCTGGTGTTGGGCGCCGGACTGGGATGGCGCGAAGTTGCGCTGATCCGAACCATTTCGCGGTTCTTGCGGCAGATCCGAGTGCCTTATTCACAAGACTACATGTGGGCGACGCTGGGTAAATATCCGACGCTAGCCGCCCAGATCGTTGCGCTGTTTCAAGCGCGTTTCGATCCGCACGCGCAGCAGTCGCCGGATGAACGTGCCGCGCACCAAGCCAAAACAGCGGCCGATATCGAAACTGCGCTGCAATCGGTCGCCAGCCTCGACGAGGACCGTATCCTTCGTCATTTTGTTGCCACCGTGGCCGCGGCAATCCGCACCAATTATTTTCAGCTCGGCCGCGACGGCCGCCCCAGGGACCTGATTGCGATCAAGTTCGCCAGCCGCAAAATTGACGACATGCCGCTGCCGCGGCCGCTGTTTGAAATCTTCGTCTATTCGCCGCGGCTGGAAGCCGCGCATCTTCGCTTCGGCAAGGTGGCGCGCGGCGGTATTCGTTGGTCGGACCGGCCGCAGGATTTCCGGACCGAGATCCTCGGATTGGTCAAGGCGCAGAACGTCAAGAACGCGGTGATCGTTCCGGTTGGAGCCAAAGGCGGCTTCGTCCCGAAGTTTCTGCCGCCCGGCGGCCCACGCGAGGCCATCCAGGCGGAAGGCATCGCGACCTATAAGATGTTCATTTCGGCGCTACTCGACATTACCGACAATATCGGCACCGGGACCGTCGGCGTGATTCCGCCGCCGGACGTGGTGCGCCATGACGGCGACGATCCGTATCTTGTCGTCGCCGCCGACAAGGGCACGGCGACCTTTTCCGACATCGCCAATGAGCTGGCGCTGGCGCATGACTTCTGGCTCGGCGACGCTTTCGCGTCCGGCGGCTCGGCCGGCTACGACCATAAAAAGATCGGCATCACCGCGCGCGGCGCCTGGGAATCGGTGAAGCGCCATTTCCGCGAGATGGATGTCAACATTGCCGCCAGGCCGTTCACGGTGGTCGGCGTCGGCGACATGTCGGGCGATGTCTTCGGCAACGGCCTGTTGCGCGAAAAAACCATCAAGCTCATCGCCGCCTTCGATCACCGCGATATCTTCATCGACCCGGACCCCGATCCGGAAAAAAGCTTTGCCGAACGCAAGCGGTTGTTCGATCTGCCGCGCTCGAGCTGGCAGGATTTCGACAAGACGGCGCTCTCGAACGGAGGCGGAGTTTACTCGCGCCTGGCCAAGGAGATCAGGCTGTCTCCGCAAGCGCGGACGCTGTTCGGGGCCGGCGAGCATGTGACGCCGCAGGACCTTATCCGTGCGATCCTCAAGATACCGGT
Source organism: Xanthobacteraceae bacterium (assembly GCA_049796395.1). Classification (GTDB taxonomy): domain Bacteria; phylum Pseudomonadota; class Alphaproteobacteria; order Rhizobiales; family Xanthobacteraceae; genus BOG-931. Next base: position 29,976 of record JBARER010000232.1, on the reverse strand, counting down.
CGATCTGCTGTTTTTCGGCGGCATCGGAACCTACGTCCGTGCCGCCGACGAAACCGACGATGCGGTCGGCGATCGCGCCAACGATCCAGTCCGCGTCGCCGGCAAGGATCTGCACTGCAAGGTGATCGGCGAGGGCGCCAATCTCGGCATGACGCAGCGTGGCCGGATCGAAGCAGCGCTCCGCGGCATCCGGCTCAACACCGACGCGATCGACAATTCCGCCGGCGTCAACACCTCCGATATGGAAGTCAACATCAAGATCGCGCTCAGCATTCCGTTGCGCGACGGGCGCCTCGATATGGCTGGGCGCAATGCGCTGTTGGGCGAGATGACCGATGAGGTCGCGGCTCTGGTGCTGCGCAACAATTATCTGCAGCCGCTGGCACTGTCGCTTGCCCAGCGTCGCGGCATGGAGGATTTCGGCTTTCTGCAGCGCTTGATCCAAACGCTGGAGACGCGCGGCCAGCTTAACCGCGCGGTGGAGTATCTGCCCGACGATATGCAGCTCGCCGAACGCAGGCGGCGCTCGGAGCCGTTTACGCGGCCGGAGCTTTCGGTGCTGCTCGCTTACGCCAAGCTGACGCTGTATGACGAGCTTCTGGAGTCCGCGGTGCCGGACGATCCCTATCTGTCCCGCGAGCTTACCCGCTATTTTCCGCATGCGATCGATGAGCGCTATCCAGATGCGCTGCAACATCACCGGCTGCGCCGCGAAATTATCGCCACCCATCTGTCTAATTCGATGATCAATCGCGGCGGCCCGTCCCTGATCGTGCGCATCGCCGATCAGACCGGGGCCGTGCCGGCGGCCATAGCCGCGGCCTTTGCCGCTGCGCGCGACAGCTACGACATGACCGCGCTCAATACCGCGATCGACGGTCTCGACAACAAGCTCGCCGGCAAGCTTCAACTGGAGCTTTACGGCGCGGTGCAGGACTTGCTACTCGATCGCATCGTCTGGTTCCTGCGCAAGGTCGATCTCGGCAAGGGCCTTGCCGGTGTGGTGTCGCACTATCGTGACGGCATCGGTGCCGTTACCGCTGCGCTCGATGATGTCTTGCCGGACGAACCGCGCGAGTCGCGGGCGGCGCGCAGGCGCGAGCTCACGGCTGCCGGCGTACCTGAGACGCTGGCCGGCCGGCTCGCCGATCTGCGGGCTTTGGCATCGGCTCCCGACATCGTTCTGGTGGCCGACCGCACCGGCAAACCGGTTGGCAAGGTGGCGGCGACTTATTTTGCCGCCGGCTCTTTCTTCGGTCTCGATCGCATCGTCAGCGCGGCCGACGCAATTCCGATCAGCGATTATTTCGACCGGTTGGCGCTCGATCGGTCGCGGGATTCGATCGGCGATGCCGAGCGCCGGCTTGCGGCCGCCATGCTCGGCGACGGCGCCGGCGGCGCCGCAGCGGTCGAGGCTTGGGTGTCGGCGCGCAAGGCCGAGGTCGAGCGGGTGCGTGGGGCGATCCACGAAATCGCCAATTCCGGGCTGACGCTGTCGAAACTCTCGGTGGCGGCAAGCCTGCTTGGCGATCTGGTGAAGGATTAGGCGCTATTGGAAGGCGCGCCAAAAAAAGAACCCCAAGCCGATACGCCGCTTGGGGTTCTCAGGTTGTTGCCTCAACTTAGGCTTATCTGACCGGGCGACGGGGTGTCGGGGGATGGGGGAGGCGCCCGGCCGGCCTTGATAAGCGAGCAAATAAGAATGCCGGAAGAGGATGCAATGCAGATCACGCTTTAGTGTGGTCGTGCTGCGGCAATACGCGCAGGCCCCAAGGCGTGCACGGCCAATACACCGCACGACTCCAGGCAGGGTACCCAGGGGCGGAACCGAAGTCCTTCCAAAGTCTGCTTTACCGCAGATCAGCCCGGTCCAATCCGCATGACGCTCATCCTAGGGCGCGTCGGGCAAACCGTAACGATGCAGGTCCGCTCCGTGGGCGTCGAGCCAGGTTTTGGCCTGCCGATGGCCCGGGCAAATCCGCTGCACCACGCGCCAGAATTTTGTTGAGTGGTTCATCTCGATCAGGTGGGCGACTTCGTGGGCGGCGAGATAATCGAGCACGTAGCTCGGCGCCAGGATCAGCCGCCAGGAGTATGACAGCATCCCCGTGGTCGAACACGAACCCCAGCGGCTCGACTGATCGCGCACGGTAACCCGCCGCACGGCGAGGCCCAGTTCGCGCGCGTAGCGCAGGCTCGCCGCCTCGAGATCGCGTTTCGCCTCGCGGCGCAGAAAATCGCCGATGCGGCGGCCGATATACGGGGCTTGGCCGGCCACGCATAAGAGCCGCTCGCCGTTCGCGGCTACCTCGGTCCACACGGTGCCGCGTGTACTGTGCCGGTGAATGATGCGGTGCGGCTCGCCCCGCAAAGGCATCACCACCCCGGCGGCAAATGGCGCCGCAGCCGGCAACCGGCCAAGCCGGACGGCGATCCAGGCGCTGTGCTTCTGCGCGAACGCGTGCGCTTCTTTCAGCGAACCCCGGAGCGGCAGCGTCAAAATGACTTCGCGTGTCGATGCTTGGATGCGCAGCGTATAGCGGCGCGCCTGCCGATGCCGCCTTAGCACAACCGCGTGAATGACTCCGTCGACCGCGACGTCGATCGTCCGCGGTTCGCTGGTGCGACGATAGAGCAGCGCATGCAGCGGCATGGCGAATTACCCCGAATCCCATCGCAGGCGGGATCATGCCACATTGCCGATGGTTATGGCGAGATTGCGTTACCCGGCGGCGGGCCGAGGTCAGGCGTGCAGCGCGACGCCGTTGCTGGACCGCTTTGTGCTGCTGCGCATGTTGCCGCTCGACTGATTCATCGACAGCACGAAATCGGAAATGCGCGGCGCGATCTCCGCGCGAAAGCGCGAGCCGTTGAACACGCCGTAATGGCCGACGCCGGGCTGCAGCCAATGGGCCTTGCGGTCGGGCGGGATGTTGACACACAGCCGATGCGCCGCTTCGGTTTGGCCGACGCCGGAGATATCGTCGTGCTCACCCTCGATCGTGAGCAGCGCGACGCGCTTGATGCGGCTAAGATCGACCGGGCGGCCGCGATGTGTCATCTCGCCCTTCGGCAGCGCGTGGCGCACGAAAACGGTGTCCACGGTCTGCAGATAGAACTCCGCCGCAAGATCCATCACCGCCAGATATTCGTCGTAGAACTCTTTGTGCTTGTGCGCCGAGTCGCCGTCGCCACGCACCAGATTGAGAAACAGCTGCTTGTGCGCCTCGATATGGCGCTCGAGATTCATGGTGACGAAACCGTTGAGCTGCAGAAAGCCCGGGTAAACGTCGCGCATGAACCCGGGATTGGGAAACGGCACCTTGGTAATCACGTTGGTGCGGAACCAATCGATGCCGCGTCTTTGGGCAAGCGCATTGACCGCCGTCGGGTGCTCCCGCGTGTCGATCGGTCCTCCCATCAGGATCATGGAGGTCGGCACATAGGGATCGTTGTCCGCTTCCATGATCGCGGCTGCCGCGATCACCGGTACGGAGGGTTGGCACACCGCGATAACGTGGGTCTCGCCGCCGAGCACGTGCAGGATCGAGATAATGTAGTCGATGTAATCGTCGAGATCGAAGCGGCCCTCGGACGCCGGCACCATGCGCGCGTCATTCCAGTCGGTGAGGTATACGTCGTGATTGGGCAGAAAGGCCTCGACGGTGCCGCGCAACAGCGTTGCGAAGTGGCCCGACATCGGCGCCACGATCAGCAGCCGCGGCTGCTGTCGTCTCGGCGGCCGCTCGAACACACGCTCGAAATGGATGAGCTTGCAGAACGGCCGTTCCCACACGGTCGAAATATGGATCGGCACACGCTCGCCGCCAACCAGCGTCGAGTCGATCCGCCACTCCGGCCGGCTGTAGCGACGCGTCGACCGCTCGAACAATTCGCAGGCCGCAGCGACCGTTTTGCCGTAGGTGGTGAAGGACAGCGGATTGATCGGGTTCTTGAAGAACAGCCGCGTTGCGTCCGCCATGGCCCGCGACGGATTGAGCGCCGCATAGCTCATCTCATAAAACCAGTAGAGCGGCGTCGACAGAAGAATGCCGCTGTCGCCTGGCACCGCGGGCGCGCCGCCAAACTCTCCGATAGCCATTGATGAACCTTGTCCGGCTTTTTGCTGCAGTGCAGCATCGTCGTTATGATATGTCATACTGACAACATATATGCAATTTCTTTCGCTCTTCCTTCGATAAGTCCGGTGTTTCCGTATATGGGCAGAGGGATAACGTCGTGCAGCTATTCGCAGTGCACATGGCGCCTATACGGCCGTGAGCAAAGCTCATTCGCCGGTCTGCATCAGGGTGCCGTGACGGCGCGCGCTTTCCAATAGCTTGAGAAAACCGAACAGGCCGGCGGCAAACAGCACGACGTTCAGCGCCAGTGCATCGAGCATCAAACTGCCGCGGAAATTGTGATGGATCAAAAGCTCGCGCATGCCTTCGAACACGTAGGTAGGGGGTAACGCCCATGCCACCGGCTGCAGCCACACCGGCAACGTCGTGACCGGATAGTAAACGCAAGTGAGCGGCATGAACAAAAACATGATCGACCAGGCAAGATTCTCCGCACCCATCCCATTGCGGAGTATCAGGCCGGACACGAAGATACCGATCGCCCAACTGGTCAGCATCAGATTGAAGAAGAAAGCGACCAGCGCGAATCCCAATCCGTAGAGATTGAAGCCGAAAAAGCCGATGGCGAGGAACGTGACCGGCACGGCGCCAATCGCCAGCCGCACCACGCTCATCGCCATCAAGGCGACCACCAGCTCGATCGGCCGCAGCGGGCTCATCATCAGGTTGCCGATATTGCGCGACCACATCTCCTCGAGAAAGGAGATCGAGAATCCGAGCTGGCCGCGAAACAAGATATCCCACAGCAGCACCGCGCCAATGAAGGTGCCGCCGGCGCGGGCGAAGAAGCCGGCATTGGTCGTAATGTAGTATTGCAGGAAGCCCCAGGTGACCATTTGCACGGTCGGCCAATAGACCAGATCGAGCAGCCGCGGCCACGAGGAGCGCAACAGGTACCAGTAGCGCAGCATCATCGCGCCGATGCGCTGCGCCGACATCGCGTAGGCGCCTTCGGTGCGTGGGCTCATTGCGCCGCCTCGCTCACGACGCTGCCGCGCGCGACATCGAGGAACACTTCCTCCAGCGTGCGTCGGCCGTAACGCGCCAAAAGCTTCGCCGGCGTATCGTCATCTTCAATGCGGCCTCGCTTCATGATGATGACGCGTTCGCACAAGCGCTCGACTTCGGCCATGTTGTGCGAGGCGAGCAGCATCGTGGCTTGCCGCTCGCGGCAATAGCGCGCGAGATGCGCGCGCACCCAGTCGGCGGTGTCGGGATCGAGCGAGGCCGTCGGCTCGTCGAGCAACAGAACGTCCGGACTGTTGATCAGCGCTTTCGCCAGCGAGACCCTGGTTTTCTGTCCAGCGGACAACCGGCCGGTCGGGCGGTCCAATAGGTCGGTGAGATCGAGCTGCCGGGCGAGCTCGGCGATACGCCCGCGCAAATCCGCAATGCCGTAGAGTTTGCCGAATACGGTCATGTTCTGCCGCACCGTCAGCCGCATCGGCACTTCGACATAGGGGCTTTCGAAATTCATGCGGTGCAGCACGTGATATCGCTGTTTCGGCATTTCCGCGCCAAGCACGGTCACCCGGCCTGACGTCGGCGTGATCAGGCCCATGATGGTCGCGATCGTCGTCGTCTTGCCGGCGCCGTTGCCGCCGAGCAGGCCCGTGATCGAGCCCGCCGCAAGCGAAAAAGAAATGCCGTCGACCGCCGGAACGGTTTTGTAGATTTTGACGAGCCGTTCGACGGCTATCGGCGGGGAGGGCGGCATCGCGCAGATGTGGCCCGCGCCGCGATCGGAGGCAAGAGCTCTCCTATGCAGTTGAGCAGGTGGCCGAGGGCGCCGGAAGATGGCACAAAGCATGTAATCTGGCGGTCGGGGAGGGCGGTTTTGAGTATCATTTCGCTGGCGCAGGCCGAGCGCATCATCGACGCCGTCATCGCGCGCGGCGCGGCGCTCGATTGCCGGCCGATCAGCGTCATCGTGGTCGAGCCGGGCTGCAAGGTGAAGGCCTTCAAGAAAGAAGACGGCGCCTCGATGATCCGTTTCGAGATGGCCTTTGGCAAAGCCTATGCGGCCCTCTCGCTCGGCCGCAGCTCCAAACTGGTGCGCGAACGAGCGGTCGAGCGGCCGATTTTCATGCGCTACCTCATCGCTGCCAGCGGCGAGCAGATTTTCCCCGAAGGCGGCGGCATGCTGATCCGCGACGATAACGGCGACGTCATCGGCGCCGTCGGCGTGACCGGCGATACCGAGGATCGCGACGAGGAATTGGCCGTCCACGGCATTCACGCCGCGGGGCTGAAAACCGACGACGATTGCGCCAAGATGGGCCGCAAAATCGGGCTGATCCGGAAAAATCCGCGCGAGCGCAAATCACGGTAGCTAAAAGTCACGGCAGAATGTTGTTTTAGCATGTCCTTTTCGCAAAACCGGTTTCCACTTTTGCGGGACATGCTGTAGCCAAAGAGGCCTCATGAAAATCGGACTTTTCGATCACGTCGAATTCGGCGATAGGCCGTTGACGCAACTGTTCGACGAGCGATTGCGCTTCGCGCAAGCCGCCGACGCGGCCGGCTTCTATTGCCTGCAAATTGCCGAACACCACGCCACGCCGCTTAACATGGTGCCGGTGCCCGGCGTTTATCTCGGCGCGCTGGCGCAGGCCACCAAGCGCATGCGGCTGGGTCCGCTGGTTTATCTGCTGACGCTTTATTCGCCGCTGCGGCTTGCCGAAGAGATCTGCATGCTCGACCACTTGAGCCGCGGCCGGCTCGACGTCGGCGTCGGCCGCGGCGTGTCGCCCTATGAGCTGAAATACCACAAGGTCGACCACGGCCAGTCGCGAGAAATCTTCTTCGATGCATTCGACTGTCTCAGCGCCGCCTTGACCGCCGATACGCTGACCTACAAGGGCGAGCATTATACCTACGAGAATGTGCCGATCGCGCTGCATCCGCTGCAAGCACCGCATCCGCCGTTCTGGTACGCCTCCTCGAACGAAACCGGCTCGGCCTGGAGCGGCGAGCAGGGCCTGCATTACGTCACTCTCGGGCCGATGCAACTCGCCAAGGCCAATATCGCCGCTTACAAGAAAGCGCTGGCGCAGCGGGGAGCGCCGGTGCAGCCGAAGCCTGAATTTGCCGGCGGTGCGGCGATCGGCGTGCAGCGGCACATTTTCGTCGCCGACACCGACGCCGAGGCGCACCGCTTCGGCAAGCCGGCCATGGATCGGCATCTCGACCACATCAACTGGCTACGCAACAAGCACGGTCAGACCGGACTGACGAGCCGTTTGAATGTCGAGCGAGGAGCTAACTTCGAAGGCTGCCTCGCCGACGGTACCGCCATCGCCGGCTCGCCGGCGACCGTGCGCGCCGAGCTCGAAAAGCAGGTCAAGGAATTGGGCATCAACTACCTGCTGACTTACCTGTTCCTCGGCGATATGGCGTTTGCCGACGCGATGCGGTCGCTTGAGTTGTTCCGCGACGAGGTCATGCCGCACCTGATGAAGCTATAAGCCTTGGCGCGCCATGAAGCTTCACTTCGTCTCTTCGGTCGCCGCCTGTCTGGCATCGGCGCGCAATGCGTCCGGATGCGGCATGGCGATGACGTTGTATCCGGAATCGACGAAGTGAATTTCCCCGGTGACGCCGGTCGATAGGTCCGAAAGCAGATAAAGCCCGGCGCCGCCGAGATCGTCGAGCGTCACCCCGCGATGCAGCGGCGAATGCCGCTGCTGGAAGGCGAACATGGCGCGCGCGTCGCCGATTCCGGCGCCGGCAAGGGTGCGGATCGGCCCTGCCGAAATGGCGTTGACGCGAATTGCCTGGCTGCCGAAATCGACGGCGAGATAGCGTACAGAGGCTTCCAGCGCCGCCTTGGCGACGCCCATGGCGTTGTAGTTGGGCATCGCCCGCTCGCCGCCATTGTAGGTGAGCGTCAGCATGGCGCCGCCATGCTTCATCAGCGCAGCGGCCCGTTTGGCGACCTCGGTGAAGGAGAAGCAGGAGATCAGCATCGTGCGCACGAAGTTTTCGCGCGTGGTGTCGGCATAGCGGCCGATCAATTGCGTCTTGTCGGAGAAAGCGATGGCGTGGACCAGGAAATCGAGCGTGCCCCACATGCGGGCAAGCTCGGCGAACACGGCATCGACAGAGGCCGGATCTTCGACGTCGCATTGCAGAACGGCATCGGCGTCGACCGAGGCCGCCAGCGGCTTGACCCGCTTGCCCAGCGCGTCGCCCTGATAGGTGAAGGCAAGCTTGGCACCGTGGGCGGCAAGCGTCCGCGCGATGCCCCAGGCGATGGAGTGATCGTTGGCGACCCCCATGATCAGGCCGCGCTTGCCCTGCATCAGACCTGCCATGCGTCAGGCGTCCGGATGCTTGAACACGACGGAGGCATTGGTGCCGCCGAAGCCGAAAGAATTCGACAGCACGCAGCCAAGCTTTACGTCGTCCTGGCGGGCGCGCACGATCGGCATGTCGGCGAAGGCCGGATCGAGATTTTCGATATTAGCGCTCTCGCAGATGAAGCCGTTGTTCATCATCAGGAGCGAATAGATCGCTTCGTGCACGCCAGTCGCGCCTTGAGAGTGTCCGGTCAGCGATTTGGTGGCGGAAATTGGCGGGCATTTGTCGCCAGCGCCGAAAACCTCGCGGATCGCTTCGATCTCCTTGAGATCGCCGATCGGCGTCGAGGTGGCGTGCGGATTGATGTAGTCAACGGCCGGCTTGACGGTCGCCAGAGCCATTTTCATGCAGCGCGCAGCGCCTTCACCCGACGGCGCCACCATGTCGGCGCCGTCGGATGTGGCACCGTAACCGGCGACTTCGCCGTAAATGCGTGCGTTGCGCGCTTTCGCGCGTTCGAACTCTTCCAGAACAAGGACCCCCGCCCCGGCGCTGATGACGAAGCCGTCGCGATCCGTGTCATAGGCGCGCGAGGCTTTGGCCGGCGTATCGTTGTATTTGGACGACAGCGCACCCATCGCGTCAAAAAGGACCGTCAGCGTCCAGTCAAGTTCTTCGCAGCCGCCGGCAAAGACCATGTCCTGCTTGCCATTCTGGATCAGTTCAAAGGCATTACCGATGCAATGGTTCGAGGTGGCACAGGCCGATGAGATCGAATAGCTCAACCCCTTGATTTTGAACCATGTGGCTAGCGTCGCTGAAGGCGAGGATGACATCGCCTTCGGCACCGCAAACGGGCCGACGCGTTTGGGCCCCTTGCTGCGGGCAATATCGGCACTCTCGACGATGGTGCGGGTTGAAGGGCCGCCCGAGCCCATAACAATGCCGGCGCGCTCGTTAGAGACATCGCTTTCTTCCAGACCGGCGTCGCGGATCGCCTGCTCCATGGCAATATGATTCCAGGCGGCGCCGCCGCCCAGAAACCGCATGGCGCGCCGGTCGATCGCTTCGCTTGGATCGAGCGTGGGCGCGCCGTGAACCTGACTGCGGAAACCTAGTTCGGCATATTTGTCGGCGCGCACGATGCCCGATTTCGCCTCGCGCAGCGACGCCAGCACCTCTTGCGTGTTGTTGCCGATGGACGAGACGATGCCCATCCCCGTGACGACCACGCGCTTCATGGTTCTTCCTCGTCCGGCGACCTGTTAGGCGCCGTTCGGTTGCGGCTCTGTGTTGCGGAACAGACCGACTTTGATGTCGAGCGCGCGATAGATGATCGATCCGTCCGCCGAAAGCCAGCCGTCGGCGATGCCGAGCACGAGTTTCGAACGCATCACGCGCTTGATGTCGATGCCGTAGACGATGTTCTTCATCGTCGGCAGCACCTGACCGGAAAACTTGATTTCGCCCATGCCCAAAGCGCGACCTTTGCCCGGCGAGCCGAGCCAGCCAAGGAAGAACCCCAGCATCTGCCACAGCGCATCGAGCCCGAGGCAGCCGGGCATGACCGGATCCCCCTTGAAGTGACACGGAAAGAACCAGAGGTCGGGCTTGAGCTCCAGCACCGCGCGAACCAGACCTTTGCCGTATTCGCCGCCCACTTCCGCGATTTCGGAAATGCGGTCGAACATCAGCATCGGCGGCAGCGGCAGTTGCGGCCCCTCGCCAAAGAGTTCCCCCCGCCCGCAGGCCAACAGGTCCTCGTATTCGAAATTCGAACGCCGCTCCTGCATCTTTTATCCATTCCGCCGTTTCCGGCCGACCGCTCAATTCCTAACATATTGGGGCAATGCGGCAAAGCGCATCCCCGGGGGCAGGTCTGTTGTGCAAAAAACCGTCCGCTTGCTGCCGCTGGGGGTGTTGCGGGTCCCGTCCGGAGTCGTATAGTAATTACAAGTGCAACGATTTTTCCGGCCGCAGCGGCCACCTGGTGCCTCTATGTCGCAGTCGAGTTCATTCGCTTTCGGGCCCGCCGTGTCGGCTGGGCAGCAATCCCAGCCGGTTCCTGCCGATCTCACGGGCTGTCCTTGGCATGACGTCAAGGCCAAGCTCCGCGATGTCGGCCTGCGCCCGACGCGCCAGCGCATGGCCCTTGGGTGGATTTTGTTTGCCAAGGGCGACCGCCACGTGACTGCGGAAATGCTCTACGAGGAGGCGACGCTGGCCAAGGTGCCGGTATCGCTCGCGACCGTTTACAATACGCTGCACCAGTTCACCGAGGTCGGCTTATTGCGCCAGGTCGCCGTGGACGGTTCGAAGGCCTATTTCGATACGAATAACAGCGAACATCACCATTTTTTTATCGAAGAAAAAGATGATCTCATGGACATCCCTTCGAGCGATGTGGTCGTCGGCAAGGCGCCGGTGCCGCCCGAAGGCTACGAGATCGCTCGCATCGACGTGGTCGTGCGCCTGCGGCGCAAGCTCTGATCGTTCATACCTGATGGCGGCGTGCCTTGCGGGCAAAACCCTCGATGGTCGCCGCAGCGGTTGAATCGATCACCGAGACCGCCGAAAAGCTGTCAGGCATTGATATGGATCAGAGCGCCGGCGGAAGCGTGCGTCGGGGTTAATCGATCTTTTCGTCCGGATAAACGCCCCACAGGTCGGTCTGCTGAATCCAGCCCTCAAAGCCCTTGCCGCTTAGCTCGCACCAGGTGCCGCTGCACTGCTTGACCGTGCCGAGGACGCCGACTTGCAGCCGTGCGACGATGCCGCTTCCGGCATCCGGCTTTAGGTAAAGCGGCGCCAAGTCGGTTTTCGATTTGAGCTGCACGGAGGCCATGCGCTTGCCCGATAGCAGCGAATGATAGACCCACCCTTGCGAGCCGTCGGAATCGCGGATGCGGCGCCAGTCCTCGAATTCCGCCGTGATTTCGACCGGCCAGCCCACCCGGGTATAGATCCAGGAGATATCGTGGTCTTTATCCGGTCCGTCGCGAACCGCGACCCGGTCGGACTTGACGCTGACAAAGCGCGGCACTGGCAGTCCGTCCGGCGTGGAATCTGCCGCCCGTGCCAAGGTGCCGGCGCCGACCAGCAGCACAAGGACGGTCATCGCAATGAACGGTTTGCCGAATGTCATTCGCAACGACCCGAACCCCTTGCGGCGCAGTGGCGCTTTCGCGCGCCGGCGTCCCTTTGTGGCAGCACGGCCATCTGCTAGAGAGAATTGAATGAACCGCGTTGTGCCGCGAGTGTCGGCGAGCGAGGTTAAGGAGACCTGAACGGCGGATGCGGCAAACGGCCGTTGCAACAGACTGAAATTTCAGGCTGAATTGCCGTAATCGAGTTTCCGCGAGACCGCCACAGAGGCAGTGCATGGCGACGGGCAAAAAGCCGTTGGTCGTGGTGACCCGCCGGCTGCCGGACGGTGTCGAAATGCGCATGCGCGAATTATTCGACGCCCGTCTCAATGCCGACGATCGGCCCATGACTCAGGCGCAGCTTATCGAAGCGGTGAAGGCCGCCGACGTTATCGTTCCGACGGTGACCGACCACATCGACAAATCGGTGCTGAGCCACTCCGCCGACAGGCTGAAGCTCATCGCCAATTTCGGCAACGGCGTCGACAACATCGATGTTGCGACGGCCGTGCAGCGCGGCATCACCGTGACCAATACGCCGGGCGTGCTGACCGAGGACACCGCTGACATGACGATGGCGCTGATCCTCGCGGTGCCGCGGCGGTTGGCAGAGGGCGCGCAAGTGCTGATCGGCGACCGGGAGTGGGGCGGCTGGAGCCCGACATGGATGCTCGGCCATCGCATCGGCGGCAAGCGCCTGGGCATTGTCGGCCTCGGTCGGATTGGCCAGGCGGTGGCGCGTCGCGCGCACGCCTTCGGCCTCAAAATCCACTACCATGATCGCCGCCGCGTCACGCCGCAGATCGAGGAAGAGTTGCACGCAACATACTGGGACAGCCTCGATCAGATGCTCGCCCGCATGGATATACTCTCGGTCAACTGCCCGCACACACCGGCGACCTATCACTTGCTGTCGGCGCGCCGACTCAAACTCATGCGTCCGGAGGCTTACATCGTCAACACCGCGCGCGGCGAGGTGATCGACGAGAATGCGCTTGCCCGTCTTATCGAGGCGGGCGATATCGCCGCTGCCGGCCTCGACGTTTTCGAGCACGAGCCGGCGGTGAATCCCAAGCTCGTGAAGCTGGCCCGCGCCGGCAAGGTGGTGCTGTTGCCGCATCTGGCGTCGGCTACGCTCGAAGGCCGCATCGATATGGGCGAGAAAGTCGTCGTCAACATCAGGACTTTCCTCGACGGCCACCGCCCGCCGGATCGCGTCCTGCCGTCGATGCTGTGATGGGCCTGCGGTCGCCTCAGCGATGCTGAACATTCGCATCGGTAAGATTGGCCGGCTGGCCTGCGCTGTGCTGTTCGGCGTGCTTGCAGTTACGCTGTTTGCCAACGCCGAGGATCGCGATCCCGCTACCGCACCGGCCGCTAATGGCGGAGTCATTGGCAAGAACGGCATGGTCGTCGCGCAGGACGCAGCCGCGGCGCGTGTTGGCGTCGATATTCTGCAGAAAGGTGGCAATGCGGTGGACGCCGCGGTCGCGGTCGGTTTTGCGCTCGCCGCCAGTTATCCGCGAGCCGGCAATATCGGCGGCGGCGGCTTCATGGTGGTTCATCTGGCCAACGGCGAAAATGCCGCCATCGACTATCGCGAAACCGCGCCGGCGGCGATCAGCGCCCGAAGCTTTCTCGATGCCAACGGCAATGCCGATCCGACGAAGTCGCGCGATTCGGCGCTCGCCATCGGAGTTCCCGGCACCGTTGCCGGCCTGGCGCTGGCCGAGCAGAAATATGGTTCCGGACGGTTCACGCTGGCCGATCTGATTGCGCCTGCCATCGCCATGACCCGCGGCGGCGTCGCGCTGAGCGAGGATATCACCGCAGGCCCGCCCAATATCCTGGCGCGGCTAAAGCGCTGGCCGTCGTCGGCCAGGATATTTTTGAAGGCGGACGGCAGCGCACTCGCGGCCGGGGACCACTTGGTGCAAAACGATCTTGCCGACACGCTTACGGCGATCGCCCGTGACGGTCCGAATGCGTTCTATGACGGACCGATCGCGCAAAAGCTCGCGGCCGCTGTGCAGGCCGCGGGCGGCGTGATGACCGCCGACGATTTGAGAAATTACCGTGCCATCGAGCGCCAGCCGGTGCGCGGCACCTACCGCGGCTATGACGTGATTTCGATGCCGCCGCCGTCCTCGGGCGGCGTCGAGCTGATCGAGATGCTCAACATCTTGGAAGGTTACGACCTTGCGCACGATGACGAAGCGCAGACGCTTTACTTGCTGGTCGAGGCGATGAAGCGCGCTTACGCCGATCGCGCGGTGTTTCTTGGCGATCCGGCCCAGGTGCAAAATCCGGTAGCGCGGCTTGTTTCCAAGGATTACGCAGTGCGCTGGCGCGCCACCATCGATCCCAATCACGCCACGCCGGCAAGCGCCATTCGCGCCGGCGCCGGCGGCGATCCTGAAGGCCGGAACACGACGCATTTCTCCGTGGCCGATCGGTTCGGCAACGCGGTCTCCAATACCTACACGCTCAATTTCGCCTATGGGGTCGGGCTCGTTGCCGAGGGCACCGGCGTCCTGCTCAACAACGAACTCGACGATTTTGCCGCCAAGCCTGACGCACCGAACGCCTACGGTCTCGTCGGTTTCGAGGCCAACGAGCCGGGGCCAGGCAAGCGGCCGCTGTCGTCAATGACGCCGACTATTCTTTTGAAAGACGGCCGGCCGTTCCTCATCACCGGCTCGCCGGGCGGCAGCCGTATCATCACGACGGTGCTGCAGGTGATCGTCAACGTGATCGATCGCGGCATGAGCCTTGCCGATGCCGTCGCCGCTCCGCGGGTGCACAATCAATGGCTGCCGGACCAGGTCTTTGCCGAGCCCGGTGTGCCCGGTGACGTGATCGCCGCGTTACAGGCGCGCGGCGACAAGGTCGTTCCGCAGCGGCCCTTTACATCGGCCGAGTCGATCATGGTGACGTCCGAGGGCTTCGTCGGCGTGGCCGACCCACGCACCAGCGTCGGATTGGCGGCGGGATATTGAGCGTGATTCGAAAAAGCCTGGGCTCGGACTTGATCCGAGGGTGGATGACGGCTTTCCAAAAAAGGTTATGCTTCAGCAAAGAGTCCAGACCATGACGGGACGCGGACCGAATGTGCTGGGAGTAGGAAACGCGGCGCGCCGCGCACGGCTTTCTGATCGCCCGGTACCTCAAATGGATTTGGCAGAGCAATCGATAAAGCGTGACGCTCTGTCAGGATGGTCCAGTAGGAAGGATCGAAAGCTCGGTCAGCTGGAAGAGCTTCTCGGTTTTTTCGACTTCGGACCTGATCACAGTCGGCGGCGACCAGCGTTTTTTGCGCTGCACTGGCAAAGTCGTCTCTGGATCCGACCGGACATTAGCGTCTGTCGGCATGGCATTTTCTCTCGCGCGGGGCGTTCCCTAGCGAGAGACCGTCCGTGATTCTACTTAAAATAGTCTTGATTAAAATTACTTTGGGTTGACGTAGAATTTGGTCCCGCTATCGCCGTGGTCCCTCATCTGCTTTGAATTTACTGCTTTATCTGTTTTGAATGTCCTGAAAGTTCCGATCGGCTTGGCGCACGGTTCCCGCAAGTGCGATGACCAGGAGCGCGCAAACCGCCACAGGAGCAAATCCCACGATTGGCGAGTGGGAAGAATCCCACAGCCATCCTCCCAGGATCGAGAGCAGCATCGCGACGCTGTAGCTGATGGTGAACATGCCGGCGGAGGTGCGATGCACATCGTCTGGCGCGCTGAGCACCGACGGCAGCGCCAGCGCAAGGATCAACGTCGTCGCGCCGGTGAAGCCGAGGATGGCGACCCAGAATACGATCCAGCCGCCATGCATCGTCAGCATGCCGATCAGGCAAATCAACGCCAGCGATCCGGTCGCGACGTAGGCCGCGGGACGCGTCACCAGGCGTCCGGCAATACCGAGCATCAAAAAGGCGGCCGGCAACTGGCCGACATTGATCGCCGTCAGCGCTGTGCTGATCAGATCGGGACGGCCGTCAGCGGTCATGTAATCAGGCAGGAACGCATTGGTGACAAAGTAAGTCGCGTTGACGCTCCCGAGGATGAGGCCGAGCTTCCAGATCAGCGGACGCCGCCAATCGGGCCACCAGCGGCGCCCCGCCGCAGGCATGGCCATCTTGGCGCCGCCAAGTCGCGGTGCGTAGACCGCAACCAAGAGCGCGGTCGCGAGCACCGGGATCGACCAGACGACAAAATTCAGCCGCCAACTATTGTGCGTGAGCGGCAAGATCAGCGGGATGGTTAGCGCGGCGGCAAGAATTTCGCCGATCAAGAGACCGGTCGTATAGACCGCGGTGGCAAAGCCGATGCGCTGCGGAAACCAGCTTCGCACCAGCGGCGGCAGCGACGGCTGCATGATCGAGACGCCGGCCGCCATCACGATCGTCGACGCGTAGAGGAATGCCGGATCCGAGAACGCTGCGCGCGCCGCCGAGCCGGCGGCGTTGAGCAATAGGCCCACGACCAGCGCCGGCACGATGCCGAAGCGGGCAATCAATAGCGCGCCCGGCACCGCCGCGAGCGCAAACAGCATCGGCGGCAGGCTCGCCAGCCAGCCGATATCCGTCTCCGACAGATGCAGGTCGGCGTGCAACAGCGGCACGACCGGCGGAACGGCGAGCACGGTCAGGCGCAGAGATGCGCCGGACAGCCATAACAGCGTCAATGCGATCGCGCGCTCGCGCGTCGACGGCAGGTTAGTCTCTGTGGACGGCATTCCCGGCAGTTCCGACGAGGGTGTGGATGTTAGCGCAAATGTGGCCCGTGGGTGAGGGCGGTCATCTGCTGTCGCGCCGTTCCGTCAGCGCGTAGACCGCGCCGCAGCCCATTATCAGCGAAGTGCCGAGAAACACTGCGCGCATGCCGATATGGCCGCCGACAAAGCCGCCGAGCAGCGGGCCGACGACCTGGCCGACATATTGCGACGAGGTCGAGTAACCGAGCACCCGCCCGGCGATGCCGTCCGGCACGTTGTGGCGAATTATGCTGGTGATGCAGGGCAACAAGCCGCCGAGCGAAAGCCCCATCAGAAAGCGCAAGCCCACGAGCTGCCAGCCGGTGGTGACGAACGCCTGCGGGATCAACAGCAGCGCCGAAGCCGCCAGCGCGGCGATAAGAACGCGCCAATGGCCGACGCGGTCGGCGAGCTTGCCCAGCCGTGACGCCGACAGAATGCTGCCAAGCGCCGCTGCCGACATGACCACGCCGGACACCATCGTCACTTGCGCGGCATTTTTCACGATCTGCGCGACATAGATGGTGATGATCGGCTCGATCGACATATTGGCGAGCATCAGTAGAAGGCCCATTACCAGCATGGCGATGACCGGCCGCTTATCGGCAATTTGCGACCAGCCGGCCGCCGCCGCGGTCTTCTTGGCAAGCGGCGATTGCTTCTGCTCGCGGATAAGAAAGGTGGTGGCGATGAAGGTCAGAAAGATCACGCTGCCGGCGGCCCAGAAGGTGGCGCGGATACCGATCAGCGGCGGCAGCGCGCCGCCGATCAGCGGACCGACCAGATTGCCCGCCATGATGCCGGACGACAGCATGCCGAGCGCCCATCCGGAGCGCGCCTTCGGTGTTTGCGTTGCGACTAAAATGGTGGAGCCGGAGGCGTAGCCACCGGCAAAGCCGGCGAACAGGCGAAGCCCGACCAGTTCCCACACATTATGGGCCATGCCGATTAGCGACATGGCGATCGCCATGCCGAGACTGGCGCGGATCAGCATCAGCTTGCGGCCATATTGATCGGCCAGCCGTCCCCATAACGGCGCGACCAGCGCGGCGGCGAAAAAGGTCGCGCCATAGGCGACGCCGGACCATTGTGCGATCGCGGCGCGATCGGAGACGCCGAGCTGCTCGACATAGATCGGCAAAAACGGCAGCAGCAATGTCATGGCGACGATGGTCGTGAACGAGCCGATGAGGCAGACCGCAAGATTGCTCCGCCAATATCTCTCGTTGTCGTCCATGGCCGCGTCTCTGTGTGCCGGGCTTGGGTCGGGCGTTGATACCGTTCGGCACCAAGCTCACTTTACCGGCCGGACGCAACCGTTGCGCCAGGCACCCCAGATGGGCGCTCCGAACACGACTCGCTGTGGTGAAATTTGGAGCGGGCGAAGGGATTCGAACCCTCGACCCCAACCTTGGCAAGGTTGTGCTCTACCCCTGAGCTACACCCGCATCCGAGAAGGGTAAGATAGCCGACGCCGTAGCGCCAACCATGGCCAAGCTATGCCAAAGAGCTTACCGCTTTGCAACCACACCAAACCGACCCCAAGGTAATGGTCCGAGCAGGCTCAACGGGATCACGGTCTAGATACTTGACTGGGCATGGTCTTTTCGGAAAACCGGTATCCACCTTGCCGGATCATGCCCTAAATACCGCCCATGCCGGCCACGCCCGACGCGCTTTTTGCCTATCTGGATAGGCTGGGCATTGCCCACAAGACCGTTACCCATGCGGCGGCTTTCACCGTCGAGGAGGCGCGCGAGCTGCGCGGCGCGGTTCCGGGCGGCCATACCAAGAACCTTTTCTTGCGTGACAAGAAGGGGGCGCCATACCTCGTCCCGGCCGGTTTTCCTTCGGCTCGGCGGAACTCATGCGCGAGCTTTTGGGGGTCCAGCCTGGCTCGGTGACACCGTTCGCCGCCATCAACGACACCGCCTGCCGCGTGACCATCGTGCTCGATGCCGCCATGATGGCGCAGCCGTTGCTCAATTTTCACCCCCTGGCCAATACCGGGACAACGACGATTTCGCGAGAGGGGCTGCTTAAATTCCTCGAAGCCACCGGCCACCGGCCGCGGATCGAGCCTGTCTCCGCGGCTGGGTCCTAGAAACCGCGATTGCATTTGACGGCTTTGTTCCCATTTAATGGGCGAATAGAACGAATTTCGCTCCACTGGGGTCAAGGGTGGGGGTAATTGGGAAGGGCGATCGGGTAAGTCTATGTCAATGTTGCAGCCAGCTGGAACCGCCCCTGCGGAAGCGTCGATCAGGGACACGACGACGCAAACATTCGTCAAAGACGTCATCGAGGAATCCAAGCACCAGCCGGTGCTGGTTGATTTCTGGGCGCCCTGGTGCGGCCCATGCAAGCAGCTCACGCCCGTTCTCGAAAAGGCGGTCAAAGCCGCCAAGGGCAAGGTCAAGCTGGTCAAGATGAACATCGACGAGCATCCGGCCATTCCCGGCCAGATGGGCATCCAGTCGATCCCCGCTGTCATCGCCTTCGTCAATGGCCAGCCGGCGGATGGTTTCATGGGCGCGTTGCCGGAAGGCCAGGTCATGGCCTTCCTCGAACGGCTGACCAAGGATCGTATTGGCGGCGAGGCGCAGGATCTGCTGAAAGAGGCTGACGCGGCACTTGCCGAGGGCGATGCCGCCGCCGCGGCGCAGATGTATTCGGAGCTTCTCGCCGAGGATGGCACCAGCGTACCGGCGCTTGCCGGCCTGGCGCGCTCCTATGTGGCGACCGGGGCGCTCGATCAGGCGCGGCAGACGCTCGCCATGGTGCCGGAAGCCAAGCACAATGACGCGGCGGTGGCCGCCGCGCGCGCTGCGCTCGATCTCGCCGAACAGGCGAAGACGCTCGGGCCCGTTGCCGAGCTCGAGCAAAAGGTCGCCGCCGATCCGCGCGACCACCAGGCGCGCTTTGATCTCGCTTTGGCGCTCAACAGCAAGGGCCAGCGGCACGATGCGCTCGAACATCTGCTGGCCATCGTCAAAACCGACCGCAAATGGAACGATGACGGCGCGCGCAAGCAGCTCGTTCAATTCTTCGATGCTTGGGGTCCGACCGACGAAGCGTCGATCGAAGGCCGCAGAAGGTTGTCGTCCATTCTGTTTGCGTGATCGCATGATCGCGGCAAGCGGCCGGCGGCTTTCGGATACGATCTTGCTGCAAACACGCTCGGTGCCACCGCTAAGCGGGAGCGCGACATGCCGATGAATATCACCTACAAGGGGCCGGACGCGCTTCCCGCGGTCATACCCGTGTTTCCGCTTCCCGGCGCTTTGCTGTTGCCGCGCGGACAAATGCCGCTCAACATCTTCGAGCCGCGCTATCTGGCGATGATTGACGATGCGCTGCATGGGACGAATCGCCTTATCGGCATGATCCAGCCCGATCCGGCGCATCCGGGTCCCGATCAGAACAAACCGCACCTGTTCCGCGTCGGCTGTGTCGGCCGCATCACCCAGTTTTCCGAGAGCGGCGACGGCCGTTATTTGATCCAGCTTACCGGAATTGCGCGCTTTCGGATCGGCGAGGAGATGCCGGTCGTGACGCCGTATCGGCAGTGCCGGGTCAGCTTTCAGCCGTTCGCCGACGACTTCGTCCCGCGCAAGGGCGAGGACGAGGTCGACCGCAAGGCGCTGCTGCGCGCGCTGACCGCGTTCCTCAAGGCCAACAAACTCAAGGCCGATTGGGACGGCATCGAAAATGCTCCCAACGAAGCCCTGGTCAACGCGCTGGCGATGATGTCGCCCTACGACAGCGCCGAAAAGCAGGCCATGCTGGAAGCGCCGGATCTAAAGACCCGCGCCGAGATCCTGGTCGCGGTCACCGAGATCGAGCTTGCCAAGAGCCAGACATCGAGTGAAACCCTCCTGCAATAGTTTTCGCGAACCGTTTGGAGCCTCTAGCCTTCGGAGCCGCAAGCCATGTCCGTTCCCGACCGCCCCGCCGACAGCGTCGATCCGAAGCTCCTCGAGATCCTGGTCTGCCCGCTGACTAAATGTCCGCTCGAATACGATGCGGAAAGGCAGGAGCTGATTTCGCGCACCGCCAAGCTTGCTTATCCGATCCGCGACGGCATCCCGATCATGCTGCCCGAGGAAGCCCGCCGCATCGATTAGTCTAGTCGTGCTGGTGAAAACTGGGGTTAAGGACTCCCCCGGTAATGGAGTAGTTCACGTTGGCGTCCGAGTTGGGGTCAAAGGTCACGTTATCTCCGGAGTCATGATTCGGGCCGCCTTGCATGTGCCAGCGGAGCCAGACCGAATCGCCGTTCGAAATCTGCCCCTTGGAGTAGGAGGGCATGAGATCAATCGTTTTCGTATTAGGGTTGTAATAAACCTCGGTCGTATCGCTCTGCATTTCCTGGCCGGCGTGGGTCCAATTTGCGGATAGAGCGCCAGCGAAGCCACCGTCGTTCGTACAACTCACCTTAGAGCACCTTGGATCACTCATTGGGCTACACCTTTCCCTGCATCATGTTAGGTTCCACGCGGATCGCGTACGCGGATCGCGTGCGCGGCTCTCTTCCCGATGTTCTATCACCGCGTGCAAACTTTACTAAATACAATCTCGAGATGCAAGTCGCACAGAGAAAGAATCCATGATCAAAATCTGGGGCCGTAATACCTCTTCGAACGTGCAGAAAGCGATGTGGGCCGTTGGCGAAATCGGGCTGCCGCATGAGCGCATCGATGTCGGCGGCCAGTTCGGCAAAAACCGCGAGGCGGCCTATCTGGCGATGAATCCGAATGGACTGGTGCCGACGCTCGAAGAGGAAGACGGCTTCCTGTTGTGGGAGTCGAACAGCATCGTTCGCTATCTGGCGGCCAAGCATAAGTCGACCACTCTCGAGCCGGCCGATCTCAAAACGCGCGCGCTCGCCCAAAAATGGATGGATTGGCAGCTTTCGGTCTGCGGACCGGCGATCACGCCGGTGTTTTGGGGACTGATCCGCACGCCGCCGGAAAAGCGCGATCACGCGGCCATCGAAGCGGGAAAGAAGAATACCACGGCGGCGATGCAGATGACGGAGACGCAACTCGCCAAGACCGCCTATCTCGCCGGCGACGGTTTCTCCTATGGCGACATTCCGGTCGGCGTCATGGCCTACCGTTATCGCCAGCTTGTGCCGGATCGTCCGCCCATGCCGAATTTCGAGCGCTGGTACGGCGCCATCTCATCGCGCCAGGCCTTCAAGGATTACGTCGGCGCGGTGCCGTTGTCGTAGGGCGTGAATCGGGTTCCGGCTGGAGCCTGTCCTCGGGCCGGCCCTGGAATGACGCGACTACTCCGCCGCGGCGCGGGTGCCGGCGGACTGCGCCGATACGACGTAGTCCATCGCTGCCTGCACGCCGCCTTTCTTGTGCGGAATGCCGGCGAGCGACAGTGCCATCTCGGTCGTCGCCAACACGCCCATCAGCCAGCCGTCGTTGATGTCGCCGAGGTGCCCGATGCGGAAATATTTCTTGGTGTAGGGGCCGAAGCTCGCGCCGTAGGAAATGTTGAAGGTGTCGAGCGCCAGCGCCCGGAAAGCGTCGGCATCGTGACCGTCGGGCAGCAGCACCGCGGTAATGGTCGGCGAATAATATTTCGGCTCGCGGCAAAGGATTTCCAAACCCCAGCCGCGCACCGCGCGCCGCGTCGCCTCGGCGAAGCGCGAATGGCGCGCAAAAACATTATCCAGGCCTTCTTCGTGCAGCATGTCGATCGACACGGCGAGGCCTTGCAGCATCTGCGTCGCCGGCGTGTAGGGAAAGAAGCCGATCTTGTTCATGGTCAGCATGTCTTCCCACGACCAGAAAGACTTCGGCATTTTCGAACTCTTGGCCGCATCGAGCGCCTTATCGCTGACGGCGTTGAACGACATGCCCGGTGGCAGCATCAAGCCTTTCTGCGCACCGCCGACGGTGACGTCGACGCCCCACTCGTCGTGCCGGTAGTCGGCCGAGGCCAGCGACGAGATGGTATCGACCATCAGCAGCGCCGGATGGCCGGTCGCATCGATGGCCTTGCGGATCGGCTCGATCGGCGACAGACAGCCGGTCGCGGTCTCATTGTGCAATACGCACACCGCTTTGATGGCGTGCGCCTTGTCGTTGCGCAGATGGTCTTCGATTTTCGCCGCGTCGGCGCCGGTGCGCCAGTCGCCCGGAATGAACTCCGGCTTGAGCCCGAGTTTTTCCGCCATGGTCTTCCATTGGGTCGCGAATTGCCCGGTCTCTACCATCAGCACCCGATCGCCGGGCGACAGCGTGTTGACCAAGGCCGCTTCCCACGCGCCGGTGCCGGTCGCGGTGTAGATGATGACCGGATTGGCGGTCTTGAAAATGGTCTTGATGCCGTCCAGGCAGCGCTTGGCAAGCTTGGCGAATTCCGGGCCGCGATGGTCGATAATCGGCGTATCCATTGCCCGCAGCACGCGGTCGGGCAGCGGCGTCGGTCCCGGAATCTGGAGGAAGTGACGCCCGGCGGCGCGCGAGGTGTTCTGCGGCATTTTCGGCACTCCTTCGGACGAAATAATTTGTCCCGGCGGCGCGTCCGAGAGCGCGCGCGGCTTGCGGGGTTGAATAGCGAATGCAACATGGCGGTCAAGTGCCATTGACGTAAACTATACGCCATTGTTATCGCTTCGCTTTTGGGCGTGAGGAGAAGACCGTGGCAGCACGGCTTATGCCGGGCCTCGAACGCCGCCTGAAGGCGGCAGACGTGGGTGGCCCGCGTTTTGATGCGTTTTCGCGTGGGCGCTATTCCACCGATGCATCGCATTATCAGATCATGCCGCTCGGCGTGGTGGCGCCGCGCTCGATCGAGGAAGCCAATCGCGCGATCGAGATTTGCCGCGCCGAGGGCGTGCCGATGACGGCGCGCGGCGGCGGCACCTCGCAGGCTGGACAAACGATCAATCAGTCGCTCATCCTCGACTGCTCGACGCATCTCAACCAGATCGTCGCTCTCGATGCCGTCAATCGGCGCTGCGTCGTCGAGCCCGGCATTGTGCTCGACGACCTCAATCGCCGGCTCAAATCCTCCGGCCTGTGGTTCCCGGTCGACATCTCGACGGCGTCGCGCGCCACCATCGGCGGCATGGTCGGCAATAATTCCTGCGGCGCGCGCTCGCTGCGCTACGGCAATACCCGCGAAAACGTACTTTCGATCGACGCCGTTCTTGCCGACGGCACCGCGGCGCATTTCGGACGCATCGGCGAAGCCGGCACCAATGTGCCCGACTCGCTGGTCCGCGATCTTCTCGCCATCGCCGCGCGCGAGGCGTCCGAGATCGAACGGCGATTTCCGAAAGTGCAGCGTCGCGTCGGCGGCTATAATCTCGATGCGCTCGTTCCGGGCCGCAACGACATCAATCTCGCGCATCTGCTTGTCGGCTCGGAGGGCACGCTGGCGTTCTCGACCGCCATCGAGCTGAAACTTGCGCCCTTGCTCGGCCGCCGCGCGGTGGGCGCCTGCCACTTCGGCAGCTTCCACGAGGCGATGCTGGCGACGCAACACATCGTCAAACTCAATCCGATCGCGGTCGAACTGATCGATCGCACCATGCTCGGACTGGCCAAGGACATCGCGATGTTCCGGCCGACCATCGATGCTTTTTTGCGCGGCGATCCCGAGGCGATCCTGTTCGTCGAATTTGCCGAAGATGAGGACGAAAATCTGCGCCGGCTGAAAGCGCTCGGCGCGCTGATCGGCGATCTCGGCATCGCCTGGGACAAAAGCGGCGCCAAATGGGGTGGCGTGGTCGACGTGCTCGATCCGAAGCTGCAGGCCGGCATCACCGAAGTGCGCACTGCGGGGCTCAACATCATGATGTCGATGAAGGAGGCCGGCAAGCCAATCTCCTTCGTCGAGGATTGCGCCGTGCCGCTCGAGCATCTGGCCGACTACACGGCGCGGCTCACGGACGTATTCGAGAGAAACGGCACGCGTGGCACCTGGTATGCGCATGCCGCGGTCGGCTGCCTGCATGTACGTCCGGTGCTGAACCTGCGGCTCGACAAGGACGTGCGCGCCATGCGCGCCATTGCGGAGGAAGCCTTCGCCATGGTGCGCGATTACAAGGGCTCGCATTCGGGCGAACACGGCGACGGGATCGTCCGCTCGGAATTCCACGAATTCATGTTCGGCGCCGAACTGGTGCACGCCTTCGAGGAGGTCAAGGATCGTTTCGATCCGCAAGCCTTGTTCAACCCGGGCAAGATCGTCCGCGCCCCGAAGTTCGACGATCGCAGCAAATTCCGTTATGGACCGCATTACCGCGCCGCTGAAATGACAACCGCACTCGACTGGTCGGCTTATCCCGGCGCCGGCGGCGGATTCCAGGGCGCGGTCGAAATGTGCAACAACAACGGCGCCTGCCGTGCTCTCGCCGGCGGCGTCATGTGCCCGAGCTATCGCGTCACCCGCGACGAACGCGACGTGACGCGCGGGCGGGCCAATTCGCTGCGCTTGGCGATGACCGGCCAGCTTGGGCCGGGCGCGTTGACCTCCAACGCGATGGCCGACACGCTGAAGCTGTGTGTCTCCTGCAAGGCCTGCCGACGCGAATGCCCGACCGGCGTCGATATGGCGCGCATGAAGATCGAGGTGGCGCGGGCGCGGGCGGAGAAATTCGGGCTGTCGCTGCACGATCGGCTGGTCGGCTATCTGCCACGATATGCGCCGCAGGCCGCGCGGCTCGCTTGGCTGTTGAACTTGCGCGACGTCGTTCCCGGCGCACGAAAAATATCGCAGGTGATCGCCGGCTTCAGTGCACAACGGTCGCTGCCGAAGTGGCGTGGGAATTATTTTCGCGATGAGGCCGTTTCCGATGGCAAGCCGCGTGGCGGCGGCAAAGAGGTCGTATTGTTCGCCGACACCTTCAATCGCTACTTCGAGCGCGAGACCATCGATGCCGCGATGGCAGTGCTCAACGCGGCCGGCTATCGGGTGCATTTCGCCGTTCCGCCAAAGGGCGAACGGCCGCTGTGCTGCGGCCGCACTTTTTTGGCGATCGGCAAGACCGACGAGGCACGCGTTGAAATGGAGCGCACGCTTGCCGCGCTCGCGCCTTATGTCGAGCGGGGCACGCCGATCATCGGGCTGGAGCCGAGCTGCCTGTTCAGCTTCCGCGACGAAATTCCGGCGCTGCTCAAGAGCGACGTGGCGCGCCGCGCCGCCGCTGCAGCGCTGTTGTTCGAGGAGTTTCTGGCGCGCGAGGCCAAGGCCGGCAAGCTTGATCTCAAGCTCGCGCCGATCGCGCGACGCGCGCTGCTGCACGGCCATTGCCATCAGAAATCCTTCGATACGATGTCTTCGGTTGAGACGACGCTGAAACTCATTCCCGAGCTCGCCGTCGAAGCGATCGAGTCGAGCTGCTGCGGCATGGCCGGCGCCTTCGGCTTTCACGCCGATACCATCGAGGTGTCCCGCGCGATGGGTGAATTGTCGTTGTTGCCGGCGGTGCGCAAGGCGCCCGAGGACGCGCTCATCGTCGCCGACGGCACCTCGTGCCGGCATCAAATCCACGACGGCGCCGGGCGCGAGGCGGTCCATGTCGCGCGTGTGCTGGCGATGGCGCTGCCGGCCCAGTGAAACTCACCGCTCCTCTTCCAGCGCGCTTTCGTGCCAGCGGCGCAACGCCAGATAGTTCACCAGCGACAGCAGATAGAAGATGACGATGCCGGCGACGGACAGCAGCAGCAGCGCCGCGAACATGCGTGGGATGTTCAGCCGGTAGCCGGATTCGGCGATACGGTAGGCGAGCCCCGAACCGGCGCCGGCTGAGCCGGCGGCGATCTCGGCGACCACGGCGCCGATCAGCGACAGGCCACCGGCGATGCGCAGGCCGCCGAGAATATAAGGCAGCGCCGACGGCAGCTTGAGGTGCCACAACGCCTGGCCGCGCGTCGCGCCGTAAAGGCGAAACAGATCGGCGAGATTGCGATCGACCGAATGCAGGCCGAGCGTGGTGTTGGCCAGCACCGGGAAGAACGCCACGATCCAGGCGCAGGCCAGAACGGCAAGCGGCTGCGGCAGATAGATCAGCAGCAGCGGCGCGATGGCGACGATCGGCGTCACCTGCAAAATGACCGCATAAGGATACAGCGAATATTCGACGATCCGCGACTGGTTGAAGATTACGGCCAAGCCGACGCCGCCGGCCGCGGCGAGCAGAAAACCCTCGACTGTCGTGGCGAGCGTAACGACGAGCGATTGAAACAACAGCGCCCAGTCGGACCACAGCGTCTGCACGATCAGCCACGGGCCGGGCAGCACATAAGGCGGGATGTTGCCGGCACGCACCACCAGTTGCCAGAGCGCAAGGCCGAGCACGAGCACGACGACAGGGAGTGCAATGCGTAAGCTGCGGTCGAAATGTTCCGCGCGTCCCCGCGAAGGCGGGGAGCCAGATATTTCTTTTCCTGGATTCCCGCCTTCGCGGGAAGGAGCGGGTGAAGCATTTGTCATGCCCCGCCTCCCGCCGCCATCGCCTGCGCCAGCGCTTCCGAGGTCCGGCGGCAAAAGCCCGCATACTCCGCCGAGGTGCGGAAATTCGCATCGCGCGGATAGGGCGCGTCGATGGCAAGCTCGGTGAAGA
The DNA here is from genome assembly GCA_049796395.1 of Xanthobacteraceae bacterium. GTDB lineage: Bacteria > Pseudomonadota > Alphaproteobacteria > Rhizobiales > Xanthobacteraceae > BOG-931. The sequence continues at coordinate 3,042 of JBARER010000232.1, read as the reverse complement.
CGCGGCCCGGCCGCGCCGCCATCACCACGATGCGGCTCGACAGATAGACGGACTCGAATACGGAATGGGTGACGAACACCACGGTCGTGCGCAGCGCCTGCCAGACCTGCAACAGGTCGTCGTTGAGCTTGAAGCGGGTGATCTCATCGAGCGCGGCAAACGGCTCGTCCATCAACAGCAGCTCCGGCTCAGTGACGAGCGCGCGGGCGATCGAAACGCGCATGCGCATGCCGCCGGATAATTCGCGCGGATAGACGCGGCCGAAATCCTTCAGACCGACGCGATCGAGTGCATCGACGATGCGGCCGCGCGCCTTTTCGGCATCGAGGCCCTTGAGTTTGAGCGGCAGCAGGACGTTGTTGAATACATTGGTCCAGGGCATCAGCGTCGGCTCCTGGAAAACAAAACCGATCCGGCCTTCCGCCCGCGCTTGTGGCGGCGGCCATTCGACGGCGCCGGCGGTGGGCTCGCTCAAGCCCGCGATAATGCGCAACGCTGTCGACTTGCCGCATCCCGACGGACCGAGCAGCGAAACGAATTCGCCTTCGCGCACGTCAAGATCGAAGCCCTGCAGCGCCTGCGTGCCGGAGGCAAAGCGCTTATCGACGCCGTGCAGGGTGACGAGGGAGGCGGCTGCGCTCATTGCGCCTTCGGCCGCAGATCGATCCCGACCTTCTTGTCGACGAACTGCAGCGTGTAGGCCTTGCGGTAATCGACGCCGGGTTTGGTGACGCCCGAGCGCACCATCTCGTCGAAGAAGCTCTTCATGCGCGCGTCGGTCATGGCGCCGATGCCGAGCGTCAAGGCGTCGCCGGAATCGACGATGCCAAATTTTTTCATGGCGCCGACCGAATAAGCCAGCAAATCATCGGTCATTTCCGGGTTCTGTTTTTTGATCATGGCATCGGCGGCGCTGTTGTCGCCGTAGAGATAATTGTACCAGCCGATAGTGGAGGCATCGATGAAACGCTGCACCAGGTCGGGCTTGTTGTCGACCAGATCGCGGCGCGTCTCGATCAGTGTCGAATAGCCGGCGAGACCGTCGTCGGCGAGCAAGAAGACCTTCGGGGTGAAGTGCGCGGCCTTCTCGATGGCGAACGGCTCCGACGTCACATAGCCCTGCATGGCGCTGTTCTTGTCGGCCAGAAACGGCTGCGGGTTGAAAGTGTAAGGCTTGACCTGCGAATCTTTGAATCCATAAGTTGCCTTGAGCCACTGATAGTAGGTCGCGACGCCCTCGGCCGACACAAACAGCGTGAGGTTTTTCAGGTCCTGCAGCTTCTCGATGCCGGGGCCGGGATGCGCGATCAAAACCTGCGGGTCTTTCTGGAAATAGGCCGCGACTTCGACGGTCGGGATGTTCTGAGTGACCGCGTCGAAGCCTTCCAGATTGTTGGCGGACAGGAAGAAGTCGATCTTGCCGACCGGCAGCAGGATGCGGTTGTTCGCGTTCGGGCCGCCCTGCCGGATGGTGACGTCGAGGCCGTATTTGCGGTAGGTGCCGTCGGCCAGCGCCTGATAGAAGCCGCCGTGCTCGGCCTCCGCCACCCAATTGGTGCCGAAGGTGACCTTGGTCAGCGCCTGGGCCGAGGCCGGACCGGCCGAGGCTGCCGCGACCAGGACGACAGCGACCGCAGCCATCATTCCGGTGTGCAATATCCTCGTCCATGCCGTCGTCAATGACATCGGTTGCCCCTTTCATTCGGCGACGCGAGAATAGAACATGATGCCGAAGTGTAGATACCGATTTCGAAAAAGATCATGATCGACGCAACGCCAAGACCCGTGCCGAGAGAGCCGCCGAGAAAGCCCTCGAGAAAGCCCCGATGACGCTGCCGAAACACGACTGGATGGACATGACCTGGCAGGACGTCGCCGGCGGCGATGCCGCGCGCTGGATCGCGGTGCTGCCGCTGGCCGCCGTCGAGCAGCATGGGCCGCATCTGCCGCTCGGCGTCGACACCTACATCGCCGAGGCCTATCTGACGCGTGTCGTTGCGCTCCTGCCGGACGGACTGCCGGTGACCTTTCTGCCGGTGCAGCGCATCGGCGTGTCGGCCGAGCATCTGTCCTATCCGGGGACGCTGACCCATTCGGCAGCGACGGCGATTGCCGCCTGGACCGAACTCGGCGACAGCCTGGCGCGCGCCGGCTTGCGCAAGCTCGTCATGGTGACGAGCCACGGCGGCAATGTCGCGGCGATGGAAACGGTGGCGCGCGAGCTGCGTACGCGGCGCAAGATGCTCGCCGTCACCGTGGGCTGGCATCGCTTCGGTTATCCGGACGGCGCCTTTTCCCCGCAGGAGAAAAAGCACGGCATCCACGGCGGCGATATCGAGACTTCGCTGATGCTCGCCGCCAAGCCCGATACGGTTGATATGGGCAACGCACCGAAAGCGACGCCGGAGACCGTCGCCATGGCGCAGGACTTCAAGTGGCTCGGCGCCTACCGGCCGGCCGGCTTTGCCTGGATGACGCAGGACCTGCACGAAAGCGGCGCGGTCGGCGATGCCACTTTGGCGACCGCCGCCAAGGGCGATGCGGCGCTGCGCCAAGGTGCGCAAGCCTTTGTCGAATTGTTGCACGAGGTTCATCGGTTCGATCTTTCCCGTTTGCGCGACGGGCCGCTCGATTGATTCCGGTGGGCTCTTCGCCGTGGCCGCGCGCGCCATTTCCGATCCATTTTTCAAACAGCGACATAGCCTCCTCGTTACCGCTGGCTTGACCCGGCGGTCCATGCCGAGATGAAGCGATCTCAGCCAATCCGAACTTTTGTTTCAGCCCCTCGCCGCATGGATTGCCGGATCAAGTCCGGCAATGACGAAGGTCAGTCGTAGCCCGGATTGAGCGGAGCGTAATCCGGGTACGTTCTCGGTGGGTTTCGCTTCGCTCTACCCACCCTACAAAAAATAAAAGAAGGAAGCGGACCGCCGGCAGACGCGGTATTCCACGACCTGTACGCAAGCGGCGCACAGGGCGCGCCACGGATATGGCGGCTTGCGCCGCCCTTTCCGCTATCGGGCGCGCTCGCCTGCCGGCGTT
>JBARER010000231.1:0-17177 GCA_049796395.1 Xanthobacteraceae bacterium | reverse complement strand
GAGTCGAAAGCGCGGCATGAACATCCTGTTCGTCGACGACGAGCCCGATCTTGAGGCGCTGATCACACAGAAGTTCCGCCGCCAGCTCCGCGACGGAACGGCGAAGTTCTTGTTTGCCCGCGACGGTGTCGAAGCGCTCGACATGCTCAAGGCGAACGCCGACATCGATCTCGTCGTCAGCGACATCAATATGCCGCGGATGGACGGGCTGACGCTGCTGCAGAAGCTGCAGGAGGAGAATAGCGGACTGTCGACCATTATTGTCTCCGCTTATGGCGACATGGCCAATATCCGCACCGCAATGAACCGCGGTGCCTTCGATTTCGTCACCAAGCCGATCGATTTCACCGATCTGGAAACCACCATTGCCAAGACACTGCGCCATATCGAGGCCTTGCGCGAGGCGCGGGCGCGGCAGGCCGAGGCGGAACGGGCGCATGCCTCGCTGTCGCGCTATTTCTCGCCGAATCTGGCGCTGCGGCTCGCCAGCGATCCCGAAGCCGGTGCGCTCGAAGGTCAGCGGCGGGAAATCGCGACGCTGTTCACCGACATCACCAGTTTCACCGCATTGGTCGAAGCGCTGGAGCCGGACGTGCTGGGTCCGCTGCTCAACGAATATCTCACCGGCATGACCGACATCGTCTTTGCCCATGACGGCACAGTGGCTAAGATCATCGGTGACGCCATCCACGTGCTGTTCGGCGCGCCCGGCGAGCAGGCGGATCATGCCGCGCGCGCCGTTGTTTGCGCGCTGGCGCTTGACGATTATGCGCAATCGATTTGCGAAAGCTGCCGCAAAAAAGGCTTGCCGCTTGGTGCCACGCGGATCGGCGCTCATGCCGGCCCGGCGATCGTCGGTGCCTTCGGCGGCGGCCGGTTTTTCGATTACACCGCTTATGGAGACACCATCAATGTCGCGGCGCGCCTGGAGGCGGCTAACAAGCAGCTCGGCACCCGCATTTGCGTGAGCGCGCCGCTCGCCGGCAAAGTCGTGGATTTCCGGGGCCGCCCGGTCGGCGATCTGGTGCTGCGCGGCAAGACCGAGGCGCTACGCGCCTTCGAGCCGTTGCCGCCAGCGCAATACGACAGTCCGGCAACCAAAAGCTATCTGGAGGCCTTTGCCAAGCTGGAAGCGAATGACCCGGCTGCGGTCGCCGCATTTGCCGCTCATCTCGGCAAGGAGCCCGGCGATCAACTGGCGAGTTTTCATCTCAAGCGGCTTTTGAACGGCTCAACCGGCACCAGGATCGTCATGGAATAGCCGCCGCCTGGCTCGGATGGCTCTTGTTGTGATGCCGGGCACAATTTCACGCGGGAAGCTGAAGGATGACGAAATTGTCGGACAAATCACCATCTATCGCCAGGACGTCCGGACATTCACCGACAAACAGATTGCTCTGGTGCAGAACTTCGCCGCTCAGGCGGTCATCGCTATCGAAAACACTCGGCTGCTCAACGACTGCGCCCGGCATTCCGCCCGAGGTGCGGGAGAAAATATTCAATCCATTCTTTACCACAAAACCGGCCGGCGAGGGCACCGGACTTGGGCTTTCCATCAGCCACGATATCATCGTCAAACAACATTCCGGCACGATCGAAGTCGATACCCGGCCGGAGGAGTTCACTGAATTTCGTATTGTTCTGCCGCGCGCGGCGGCTTTTGGCCGGTAACCTGCAATAAAGGTTATCGAACCCTCTTTTTTCAGCCCGCTCGGTACAACAGCGTAGTAACACATATCTGCTATGCCAGCGCCTTCAAACGGCAACGGGCGGCGTTTCGCGTTTCTGCGGCATGACGAACTGGCTACGATCACTTCGGCAAACCACGACCTATCTCGGCGTCGCGGTCATCGCTATTCTTTGGGTTGGCATTTATCTGCTGGCGAGCCAGGAGCATGAAAACGCCAATCAAGACGCCGTTCGCCAGAGCGGCAACATCTCCCGCGTACTGGAAGAATATATCCGTCGTGTCGTCCGGGAATCCGACAGCGCGCTGCTGGAGCTGCGGCGGGACTATCAGCGGGATCCGCAGCATTTCGACCTCGTGGCTTGGGCTACGCGCGGTCAGGCTTACAACGATCTGACAGTGCAGTTCGGCATCACCAACGCCGCCGGCTTCGTTACTTATTCAAGCATGCGGCCGCTCGCGGCGCCGGTCTATGTTGGCGATCGCGCGCCGTTCACGACGACACGCGATGAGAAGACGGACCGGCTTTTTATCAGCGACCCGTTGATCGGTCATGTCACCAAGCGGCTGACGCTCGAATTCACCCGCCGCATGACCAATGCCGACGGTTCGTTCGCCGGCGAGGTGGTCAGTTCGTTAGACGTCGATGAGCTGGAGAATTTCTTCAGCTCGCTCGACCTCGGCAGGTCGGGCGTCGTCGCTTTGGTGAGCACCGACGGAGTTCTGCTGGCGCGCGGCGGTCAGGATCCGGAGAGCCGCGGGCTGGCCGGCATGTCGATCCTCCATTCGGCGTTGTTCAGGCATTTGGAGCACGGTACCGCGGACACCTACTGGAACAATTCGGCAAGCCAGGCGAAGTTCGACCACGTTGCCCGCCTGATGTCCTACCGGAAGCTTGCGGGAATGCCCCTGATCGCCGTGGTCGGCTTGGCCAAAAGGGACATCTTTCAACAGGCCGACGCCACTTTAAGCAAATACATCGTTGTCGGGACGGTTTTGACTGCGATCGTGCTGATCGTCTTGATGTTCGGTGCCGCCCAGCAGGCGCATATCCTCGCCGCCGCGGCTGAACTCCGCCGCTCCAAGCAATCGCTCGAGAAATCCAATCGTCTGCTCAATACCGCGCTGAAGCATATGGCGCATGGCCTGTGCATGTTCGACGGTGAGCGGCGCCTCGTCGTGTGTAACGAGCGCTACGGTGAGATGTACGGGCTTGGGCCGGAGCAGGTGCGCCGCGGAACAACTTTGCAGTCTATTCTGGAGGCGCGCCAAGGCGCCGGCACATGGCCGACAAAAGTGGCGCAAGACGTCGATACCCGGCTTCGGCAAGCCACGCAGCGTTATGCCCATAGCGCGGAGGACGAACTGCCTGACGGCCGCATCTACGCCATCAATCACCAGCCAATGCCCGATGGCGGCTGGGTCGCAACCCATATCGACATCACCGAGCAGCGCCGCGCCGAGCAATCGCTCGAGCATACCAATCTACTGCTGAATACCGCGCTCAAGAACATGGCGGAAGGCCTGTGCATGTTCGACCGCGAGCAGCGTCTTGTTGTCTGCAACGCGCGCTACGGCGAGATGTACGGTCTTGCCGCTGACGACATCAGGCCGGGGACAACGCTGCGCGCTGTTCTCGAAGCGCGCGTCCGCGTCGGCTGGTCGCCCGAGGGCGTAGAGGATTATGTTCGAGCCCGGCTCGACGAGGTGGCCAAGGGCGAGGCCTATTACGCCGAAAACGTGCTGCGCAATGGTAGCACCTATGCCGTCAGTCACCGGCCGATGTCCGACGGCGGCTGGGTCGCCACGCATATCGATATCACCGAGCAGCGGCGCGCCGAGCAGGAGCTGGGAGAAACCAGGAAATTCCTCGATTCGATCATCGAGCAGATTCCCGTGTCGGTGGTCGTCAAGGATGTCAAGACGCGGAAATATCTCCTCGTCAACCGGGCCTTCGAGACCATGCTCGGCATTCCGCGCGACCGAATGCTCGATCATACTTCATTCGACATTCACCGGCCGCCGGATGCAAAGAATATCGACGATGCCGATACCGAGTCGGTTCGTGACGCCGAGCACGTCAATTTCAAGGAGATCGAGATCAATACGACGATGCGCGGTCCGCGCATGCAGTCGACCCGCCGCATCGTCATCAAGAGCGCCGAGGGCGAGCCCAAATACATCATCGCCGTCATTGAGGACGTTACCGAGCAAAAGAAAGCCGAGCAGCGCATCGCCTTCCTGGCGCACCACGACGCCTTGACCGGGCTCGCCAATCGCGCGGCGCTGATCCAGAAAATCGAGGAGGCGGCAGCGCGGCAGCGCCGCCTAGCGGAGCCGTTCACGCTACTTTTGCTCGATCTCGACCGCTTCAAGCAGGTCAACGACACGCTCGGCCATCCCGCGGGCGACGCGCTGTTGATCGAAGTGGCGACCCGGCTGAAAGCTTTGCTGCGCGAAACCGACGTTTTGGCGAGGCTCGGCGGCGACGAATTCGCCGTCATCCAGTCCGGCGAAACCGATCAGCGCGACGCGGCAAAATCGCTGGCGGAACGCATTATCGCGGCGCTCGGCCAAGCGTTTGAAATCGACGGCGGCAGCATCAGCATCGGCACCAGCATCGGCATCGCGCTCGCTACGGCGGGCGAGAGCGGCGCCGACGATCTGTTGAAAATGGCGGACCTTGCCTTGTACCGGGCGAAATCGGCCGGCCGCAACGGCTATTGCTTCTTTGCCGCCGAGATGAGCGAGATCGCCAGTGCGCGCCAGGAAATCGAAAGCGATCTGCGTCGCGCCGTTCAGAACGGCGAATTCGAGCTGCAATATCAGCCGATCGTCGATTCCAAGACGCGCCGGATTTGCAGCGCCGAGGCGCTGGTGCGCTGGCGCCATCCGGCCAAAGGCCTCATCTATCCCGATTTGTTCATCCCGCTCGCCGAGGAAACCGGTCTGATCACGCAGATCGGCGAATGGGTGCTGCGGTCGGCCTGCGCCGAGGCCGCGAGTTGGCCGGCCGAGTGCAAACTCGCCGTCAATCTGTCGCTGGTGCAATTCCGCAAGAGCAATCTGCCCGAAGTCGTGATGCGGGCGTTGGTCGATTCCGGATTGCGGCCGGAGCGGCTTGAGCTGGAAATCACCGAGACTGCGCTGATCGAGTCCGCGGCCGAATGTTTGCCGGCTTTGCGGCAGTTCAAGAGCATGGGCATCACCATCGTGCTCGACGATTTCGGCACCGGCTATTCCTCGCTCAGCCAGCTGGCGATGTTTCCGTTCGACAAGATCAAGATCGACAAGTCGTTCACGCAGAACCTGACCAAGCGTTCGGAATGTGCCGCAATCGTTTCGGCGACGCTGACCTTGGCGCAAAGCCTCGATATCACGACGACCGCCGAAGGCGTGGAGACGGTGGACCAGTATCGGCTGCTGCGTCTGGCCGGCGTGACCTTCCTCCAGGGCTATCTGTTCAAGCGCCCGGGACCGGCGTCCGAGATCGATTTCAACGGCATCTATGGCGGGGCGGCGCTGGAAAAAGCCGCATGAAATCCCGCCATCAGCCGAGCGCCAAAATCTGCCGCGCCTCTCGCGGCGTCGCCACGGCACGGCCCAGGCCTTGAGCGATCTTCATCATCTGCTCGACCAGCGCGGCGTTGGTCTTCGCGAGTTCGCCAGGCGCGATATAGGGATTGTCCTCGTAGCCGACGCGCACATGGCCGCCCAGTGAGACCGCGAGCGACAGCAGGTCCCACTGCTTCTGCGGGTTCATCACGCTGACATTCCAGATGCAGTCTTTCGGCAGGTGGTCGACCATGTAGATCAGCGCCTTCTCGGTCGGCGGCGTCCAGGTGCCGCCGGGCCAGCCGAGAAACAGGGTGGTGTAGGTCTTGGCCTTGAGAAAACCCGCTCTGCGCACGAATTCCAGGTGCCAGAACGCGCCGGTATGAAAGCACTCGACTTCGAGCTTCACCTTGTGCCGTTTGGCGGCTTCGGCATAGGCCAGCAATTCCTCGACCGGGTGGATCGCCATCATGCGCTTGGGCGGGAATTGCGGATCGGGATTGAAGTATTCGTCGTGAGCGTTGAAGGCCACCGCCATCATGTCGGGATGAAGTGTCATCAGCTTGACCTTCTCCTCGAGCCGCGCGATGGCGACGCCGAATTGCATGATCGGATCGGTCTTCGAGAGAATGGCTTCCTGCAGCCGCTTCCAGCCGTCGTGATCGATGCGCGACACCTGCTTGCCGTCGGCCTGGATCGATTCCTCGAGCGTGCGAATGCCGTGGATATGGGCGATCGCCGCGCCGGCCTTGATGCCGTCGATATAGTGCTGGGCGACGCCGGCAATGTCCTCCTGCGGCGGACAATAATGATTGATCGGATAGGAGGTACGCGAATCGCAGGCGACAGTGATGATCAGCTTGTCCATTGGCGAGCGTTTCCAGGTTTTGCCGTTGTTGAATCCGGCTTACGGCGGTAAGGATCGCGCGTCTTGCCGCCGGTTGGCAACTGGAGCTTGGCGTCAGGCCGGCCGCACCGACGCCGGCAGTCTTAGGCCGCCAGCTCGTTCGGCGCGGCCAGAAGCGGCAGCACCTGCTCGGCCGGGACGGCCTTGCCGAATAAATATCCCTGGCCCTGGTCGACGCCGTGTTCGAGCGCCGCGGCGGCTTGGGCCTCGGTCTCGACGCCTTCGGCCGTGACCGCGAGGTTCAATCCTCGCGACAGGCCGACCATGGCGCGAATGAACACCGCGCTTTCGCCGGTGGTCACCAGTTCCTGAATGAAGCGCTTGTCGATCTTGAGCTTGTCGAAGCGCAGCTCGTACAAATGATAGAGGCTGGAATAGCCGGTACCGAAATCGTCGATCACGATGCGCACGCCGGCATTACGCAGGGTTTGTATGGCGTGCCGCGTCGCCTCCAGGTCCTCGACCAGCGCGCTTTCGGTGATCTCCACTTCAAGCCGCCGCGCCGGGAACCCGGTCTCATGCAGCACCGTGAGAATGGCGTCGGCGAAGCTGCGATCGCTGAACTGGGACGGCGAGAAGTTGAAGGTGAGCGAGATGGTCTCGGGCCAGGTCACCGCTTGGCGGCACGCGTCGCCGAACAATTGACCCGATATGACGTCCAATATCCCGAGCTCCTCGGCGAGCGGGATGAAGGTGTCCGGCAAGATCAAGCCGGTCACCGGATTATGCCAGCGCGCCAGGCTCTCGAAGCTGACGATGCGGCGCGTCTTCAAGTCCACGATCGGCTGATAATACGGCCGCAGCGCATGGCCGCCGATCGCCATGCGAAGATCCTTCTCCAAGAGCGAGCGTTCGCGGATGTGAGCGTCCATCTTCGGGTCGAAGAAGCAGTATTCGATGTGCTGACTGCGCGCGCGTGACAAAGCGACGTGGGCGCATCGCAACAGCTCGTCGACGGTGGCGTGCCCGCGCCCGGTTTGGGCGATACCGACGCTGGCGCCTACGCCGTGCGCCTCGATGCCGATCTGAACCGGTTGGCGCACGGCTTCGACCAGCGTACAGGCCACCCGGCGCGCATACTCCGGATCGCCGCGGACCAGGCACAGGGCGAATTCGTCGTCGCCGATGCGCGCGAAAATGTCGCCCGGCGCGGCGCGCTCGCGGATGCGCGCGCCGATTTGCAGGAGCGCTTCGTCGCAGCCGAGGTGCCCGTATACCTCATTGAGTTTTTTGAATTGATCGAGGCCGAGCAGCAACACGCTCATTTTGTTGTCGGCGTCCTTGAGCGCGGCGCTGACGTCGGCCTGGAATTGCCGCCGGTTGGGCAATTGCGTCAGTGGATCGCGCATCGTGGCCGTTTGCACGTTGAGTTCCGCGGCCAGCCGCTTGGTCCGTTCGCTTCGTTGATCGCCCATGCGGCGGAAGCTGAACAACACCAGAGCGATGCCGAAAAAATACAAAAACGACGGCTTTCCGGAATGTGTACCGAGGAGGAGATCGAACGCCGCCATGCCGCCCCAGTCGGCAAGGACTTTGTAGGCAACGATACAAATGGAAAAGATGACCAGCGTGTCCGTAAGCTCGCGCCCAAACGGCACGGACAACGATGAAAGCTTCTTGCCGGGCTTGCTCAACGTCCACCTCAATCCAACACCGTGGCAGAAGAGCTTCACTTTTTCATGAATCGAATGGCGGAGGGAGGCCGTCCGTTTAGGCCCTGTTTACCTTACGGTCCTTTCAAGGATCAGCCGGTACAGTGACGATCAGCCGGTCCGCATCGGCGCGAAACGATTGACGAGGCGGCCCGGCGGTGCTTCCAGTCTGCAGCGGGCAGTGGCGAGGCCCGGCTTTGCGAGGTCCTTCTTTTCAGGAGAGAGAATTGGCCAAGATTCCACAGGTTTTGCACGAGCACATCGATACGGCCTATCCGGCGAATGTCTGCCTGATCGGTACGGTATTGCCCAACGGATTTGCCCAGATCACGCCACGCGGCAGCGTCATGGTGTTCGACGACGAGCACGTCGCGTTGTGGGAGCGCGGCAGGGGGACGACGGCCGGAAATCTCGTCGACGGCACGGCGGTGACGGTGTTTATGCGCAAGCCGGCGTTGCGCGATGCCGGAATTCTGCCGAAAGGCGGCATCCTGCGGCTCTATGGCCGCGCCAAAGTCCACAAATCCGGTCCGGTTTACGATGAGGTTTGGCAGCGGCTCGTCGAGCCGGAGAAGAAGAACGATCCGGACAAGAAAGGCTATGCCGTCCTCGTTGAGATCGAGCGCGCCGAGGATTTGGCGGGCCAGCCGCTGGCCTGATCAAGCGCCCGAAGGCGCGGCAGGTCCAATCCGGCCGCGCGGTCGCTACAGCACTTTGCCGGGATTGAGGATGCCGTTGGGATCGAGCATGCGCTTGAGCGAGTGCATTAGATCGTAAGCCACCGGGTCCTTCACCGACGGCAAGAGGTCACGCTTCATCACGCCGATGCCGTGCTCGGCCGAGATCGAGCCGCCGAATTTCTTCACCACCGCGAACACCGCCGCGTTCACCTCATCCCAGCGTTTGAGGTACGCGTCCTTGTCGGCGCCCACCGGCTGGGTGACGTTGTAATGGATGTTGCCGTCGCCGAGATGGCCGAAGGGCAGGGGCCGCGCGCCCGGGATCAGCGCGATGACGGCGGCGTTGGCCTCTTTGATGAAGGCCGGCACCGCGGCAACCGGCACCGACACGTCGTGCTTGATCGAGCCGCCGGCAAAGCGCTGCACCTCGCCGAACATTTCGCGGATGCGCCAAAATGCCTTGGCCTGTTCCAGGCTGTCGGCGATGGCGGCATCGGTGACGAGCCCGCGCTCCAGGCCCAGCGCCAGCAGCTCTTCCAGCACCGCCCGCAAGCCGTCGCGCTGCTGCGACGACAATTCAATCAGCACATACCAATCGTGCGGCGAAGCGAGCGGATCGCGCACGCCCGCGGCATTGTCCAAAACCAGCTCAATGCCACGCCGCGTCATGATCTCAAAGCTGGTGACGTCGTTGCCGCAGCGCTCTTGCGCCAGGCCGAGCAACTCCAGCGCGGCCTCGACTGATGCCACGCCGGCGAACGCGGTCTCGAGCGAGCGCGGCCGCGGAATGAGCCGCAACACCGCCGCGGTGATGATGCCGAGCGTGCCTTCGGCGCCGATGAACAGATTTTTGAGGTCGTAGCCGGTGTTGTCCTTCTTCAGCTTGTTGAGATTGTCGAGCACGCGGCCGTCGGCCAGCACCACTTCGAGACCGAGCGCATGCGAGCGGGCGATGCCGTAGGCCAATGCAGCAGTGCCGCCGGCATTGGTCGAGAGATTGCCGCCAATGGTGCAGGTGCCCTCCGAGGGGAGCAGTTGCGGATAAAGCCGGTCGGCCGCGGCGGCGGCCTCGCGCGCGCGTTGCAGCGTGACGCCGGCCTCGCAGGTGATGGTGTTCGAGGTGGCGTCGACCTCGCGGATGCGGTCGAGCCGGTTGAGCGAGAGAACGATCTCGTTGTGATGCGGGATTTGTCCGCCGACCAGCCCGGTATTGCCGCCCTGCGGCACGATCGCGGTTTTGGTTTCATTGGCGAGCTTGGCGATCGCCGCCACTTCGGCGACCGAGCCGGGCCGCAGCACCATCGGCGTGTGCGCTTCGAACAGATGCCGCTGCTCGACCAGATAGGGCGCCTGCAGCGACGGATCGGTGATGGCGTATTTGTCGCCGACGATGGCGGCGAAGCGCGCCAGCAAAGCGGGATCGGTCTTCGCGGTGGGCGGATGAAGCGGCTTATCGAGCATCAGGGCGGTTCCGGCTCTTGCTGTGCTTAATGGCAAAGATGGCAGCCGGCTTACCCCCGCGCAAGCATGCTTCATTCAACGCGGCGCCGCGGCGCGTTTCAACCGGTCGTTGATCGCCTCGCCCAGTCCGCCCTGCGGCACCGGCATTGCCGCGATCGCCGAAGCGCCCACGGCATCGAGCGCCCGCAGATGCGAAAACAGATTGGCCGCCGCCTCGATGACATCGCCGACCGTCGAGAGGTTCAAAGTTTTAACCGCGCGGTCCGCGCCGTCGGGAAGCTTCGGTCCGAACGCCAGAAAGGCTTCGCCGGCCGTGACGTTTTCGGCGTTAAGCCGCAGCCGCGTGCGCGGCGCGTAATGCGACGCCAGCATGCCGGGCGCAAGCGGAGCCTCGCCAACCTCCGCGCTTTCGGCGGCCGCATCGGCGAGCCGCCGGTCGAGCGCGCCTTCGATTGCCTCGCGCGGCAGGCCGCCCGGCCGGAGCAGAATCGGGCCGTCCTCGAGGCAGGCGACGATGGTCGATTCCACGCCGACCGGCGTCGCGCCGCCGTCGACGATCAGATCGACGCGGCCGTTCAAGTCGGCAAGCACATGCGCCGCGGTGGTCGGCGAGACGTGGCCGGAGCGATTGGCAGACGGCGCCGCCACCGGCCGGCTGAAACCGGCGAGAATTTTTTGCGCCACCGGGTGATCGGGCACGCGCACCGCGACGCTATCGAGCCCGGCCGTCGCCAGATCGGCCACTATGCATCCGGGCGCTTTCGGCAACACCAGCGTCAGGGGGCCGGGCCAGAACGCCTGCGCCAGCCGCAGCGCGTCGGCCGGAAACTCCGCCAGTGCCCGCGCGGCGGCGAGATCGGGCACGGTAACGATCAGCGGATTAAAGCGCGGTCGCCCCTTGGCCGCATAGAGCCGGGCCACCGCCGCGCCGTTGGTGGCGTCCGTGCCCAGCCCATAAACCGTCTCGGTCGGGAAGGCGACCAGCCCGCCGGCGCTCAGAATACGCGCCGCCTCCGCGATCGCGGCGTCGCCGGCAGGCAGAACGCGCGTCGCCGTTTGGGTCATCGGGCCTGTCATCGCCGGACCTTGGTGCCTAAATAAAGCCGGCGCAACTACTCCCAGGCGGCGGCTTGCCGGGGCGGAATGCCGAGGCTATAAGCCGCCCTCGGCCTCGAAAGCGGCCAATGTCGGAGTGTGGCTCAGCCTGGTAGAGCACCTCGTTCGGGACGAGGGGGTCGCAGGTTCAAATCCTGCCACTCCGACCAATACTTAGCTGGTCCCCAAAACCCCATCCCGACAGTTTCCCCGACAGAAACAACCGGACTGATGTGGATAGGGGATTTGTTGAACGGCGCGCGCCCGCTGTCGCGCATGCTGCGCTCGTCGCTGCGATTGGCTGCAGATTGATGCCCTCAGCTAGATTATCAGGGGCTAAGGCCCAGCCAGCGGCGTAGCTCTATCGTCGGAGATGCTAATGGCTGGATGGCATGTACCGACTGCGGCAGAGTATCAGTCTTGATATAGTTGCGAATGGACGAGCTTCGTAAGATCACAGAAAAGTACGACGATGCTTTTGTAAGGGAAGGACTCATTTCCCTCGAAGCAGTCAACAGATTCGCGCTTACCTTCTACAAAGACGTGGCTGAGATTTACGACTGTCTCACCAGGATAAAGAACGTCGACCGCAATCCAGCGGGATTCGCACTCGACGATGCCCCTATTCTCGGCTTGCTTGTGCGCGTCTGGAAACTGCTGAAGGAGATCATCAACTATTATGAACAAGACAATGCGGAAATCATAAGTATCCTGGAGCGCCCCCTCATTGAGGCGTCTGTTATTGCCACATATCTGATGATAAATAATCGAAGCGTTATCGAGGACTATAGGAAATGTTCTTATAAGGATCGACTGCGTATCCTGCGCGATCTCGCAAGCGGCTCGCCATTTTACGAGACGAAAGCGGGAAAGCGGCTACTAAAAGCCGTGCGTGCCAAAATGGAATTTGAAAATCTGACTGCTCAAGACTTCGTTATGCAAAAAAAGAACGGATGGAGAATTCAGGGAAAGTCCTTTTATGATATTTTTTCCGAAGTGGAACATGCCGATCTCTATGCGGCTACATATGGAATAATGTCCGAGTCAATCCACGGCTCGTGGAATGAGTCCATGGATTGGTGTCTTATCAAAAATGATGACGGAACCTTCTCGGCGTACCCGTTTCATCATCCGGCCGACATTCGTTTCGTCGCGCCGACGTTGACCTTCACCAATAAGCCTTTCCGGCTCTGGCTTCAGCGAATCGACGCCTATGATGAGAACCTGAGCAGCGTATTGAACTGGGTGGAACGTGTGAACACTGCGCTGTTCGGGCAATTCGATGAAAAATACGATGGCTAGGCGCGGTTAGCGATTTGTACATGCGGGACGCGAGGTTTATATTTGGCGTTTTGCGCGCCGAAATCTGCGAGCCTGTACATTCGCGCGTGTAGATCGACAAATCTGCGAAGCGCCTCGCAAGTTTGCGATAGCCCCGAACGAACGGGAATCTGCATTTCAATCAACATGACCTTGCCGAGTATCGTCGTGGTTTCGACTAGCGATAGCCAACGCGCGTGTTCGTTAGTTCCAAGAGGTTCATTGTGCAGAAACATATTCCGGTAGCTACTGAGGTCATCCAGCCAAGGATTTGGCTTGGTTTCATCGCAGGCATCGAGCAGAGCAGCAATGAGCGGCTCATGCGATGCAGACCGCGCAGGCTTTTTGATCCAGGCGGTAAGTCGACTCAGTGCATCAATGCTAGCCGGGGCGCTGACGTGATTGCCGGCGATACTCGCTAAGTAGTCTCGGGCGCTTGCCAACTCGGCAAGCAGGGAATGAAATGCAAGGTGAAGATCGGTCATCGGAATGTTTTGAAAACGACCTGGCGGTTTCTTGCGGTTCAGCGCGGCGACGAGCTGGCGGTGATATTGGTCAGAGGCATCTCGGAGTCGTATCCCTGCTGCTCGCAGGGTCACTGAGATATTCTGAGCGAGCGCAGCGTAGTCATCGTCTCCTGCTATTCTGGCTGCATGTTCGACCCAAGCCCATGTATCTGCCGGCTGATGCTCCAATCGCGGGATACCCAAAATGGGAGTCCATACGCGCGATGGAAGCAATGGGTCGGTTTCGCTTACTTCGTCGGCACCGAAGACTGATGTGCCTAGGCGCTGACAAGCACCTGCGATCTGAGCGTCGAATATGGGACCTATGTGGCGCGGCCCAGCTTCACCGGGCAGCGGTCCAATTAGCCACCCGCCCTTGGCTTTGACGCCCAGCAACCCGCCCGTCATATGTAGATACTCGCGGTGTTGCGTCGTCCCATATTTGATATCCGTGCCTTTCAAGACATTCATAGCCGTACCTATAAAGCGGTCGGGTGATTCGCTTATGCTTCACATTTGAAAAAGCACTAATGCGCCAGCATCTAGAGTGGCAATCTGTGTTGGTCACTTTCTATACCGGTAAATCTGCGCAGGCTAATTAAATCTCGACAAGCTGTATTTTTTCTCATGCGGCGGGTGTTGCTCATCCCAGCGAGATGCTCTCTTTAGGCGCAGCCGATCTGCGAGCATGTGCTAGAGCGAGCAAGTAACCTGAGGCGCAAACACAAGCTCAGCTAAGCGGCAAAAATCTGTGCGATATGCGCAATGCTGAAGGGTCCTGGCCGACCGATTTATTTCGACAACAACAACTGATGATGATTAACCGGCAGTGGAACATGGAGTTTTAATAGCAGCCGCATCCCGGCCGGAAGAAAATTAAGAAAGCCCATTCCATGGGCTTATGCACAAAACAGGAGAGTCCTGGTCGGCCGATTTATTGGCTCGTCCGATGTAAATTCCGATTTTCCGCCGAATTAAATTCCGATACTCGCAATAATTGGGCGGAGCTGCGGTAATTAAATTGCCTGATATTCCCTAAGATTTGCGCAGAGGAGCTGGCGACTAAAAAAGGGCCAAGAATTTTTCCGGCGCCGGGATTACCGATCTCGACCGCTGAAAGCCTGAGCCAAGCCAGGACGCGGATGAGCAGCAGCCGGTTAATATCGAGATGGAGATCGAAAAAAGGAGAGTCCGCCAGCTGAGGCGGCTCTATAGGTCGCCTAACGAAGTTCGATCTTCGGCGCGTGTTACCACGCTTACTTGAGTAACCTCCGGCAAGTCTTGAAGCTTTTGAGCGATACCCTGCACGTCCCGTGACGACACGCGCGTTAGAATGAGAGTTACCTCGTCAATATCTGGGGTCTTGGAGTTAACGACTAGACGTTTGATTTGCCCCGTTCGGATGCCAAGAGTCTTTTTGACAAGCGCGGGCGTCAATGCTCCGTGGGTCGCCTCTACGACAAGACGGCAGCTCTGATTGCGTGCGCGATAAATCTCTTCGAGCGGCTTTACACCCGCTAGAATGACCAGAATAACCGCCGTCGATGCCCCAGCAGCGAAATAGAGGCCACCGCCAACGGCACGCCCAATCGCGGCCACGGTCCAAATGCTCGCTGCGGTCGTGAGCCCTCTGACAATTTCGCCACGCGCCAGGATAGCGCCGGCCCCGAGAAAGCCGATGCCGGATACGACCTGCGCGGCAACACGGGAGGGGTCCAAAACGACGTTCGGGCCGAGGACGGTTGCGAATCCGTAGGCCGACACGATCATGAACAGGCAAGCGCCAACACAGACCAGCATGTGTGTTCGGATACCGGCCGCCCAAAGCAGGCGCTCGCGCTCGAAGCCTATCAGACTCCCGAGAACGGCGGCCGTGAACAGCCTTATGAGCGTTTCCAGATATGGCAGCGTCGTCATGCGGTGCTTCCCGTTTTAAAAGGGACCATCCCAAAAATCAAAAGGGGCCAGCGTCGGTTGTAGGAGGTCGAAAGGGGCCAGTACCAAGATTCTTGGCTTGATATTCACCGCGCGGTTATCATCTTGTGGGTTTTGGTGGCAGGCTTTGGGTTGTGGAAGGCACCACCTGAGGCGACGTCCTAGTGAATGCGGTCAGTCCTAGGGTGACTGAGGCGTTCGCGAAGATAGACTGCGTGCCAATAGCCGAAGCGTGTCCACTCGCGGTTCCTTGCCGATTCCTCGCATTTGTCCAAGGCCAGATTCGCGACCGGATTATGTTGCCGGTGCTGATACCATTTCCAAAAATCCACAACCGGGTCGTAGTTGCGCGATTTCTCGATCATTGAATGATTTGAATCTGTGAGAGATCGGACGCTCCAAAGGTGGTTGCGCGTCCGAACCAATCGTGGTGACGCACGATGATGACCGAGCCAATCAAGGCCAGCAGCAGGCAAATGACATTAGCCTGCAATGACAGATAGCCCGTACCGTTGGTCGGATACTTGGCCATGCCCAAATTTACCACAAAAGCGGGCGTCCCCAAAATTCAAAATGGACCAGCCCTCTGAACCAAAAGGGGCCAGCTACGTCGGGGACCCATCGAAAGGGACCAGTACCCAAGTATCCCAAGAAACGTTTGGAGAACTAGAACATTTAGCGAATTCGGGCCGGTCGGCTCAACCCGCATACTTCGCGGCCGAATGCCGGTCGATGCCCAGAGCCTTGGCGATGGCATAGGGCGTCTCGCCCTTGGCGGCTCGCTCGGCAATTTTCTGCCGCAGCTCGATGCTAAGCTTCGGGCGACCGATCTTGCTGCCCTTAGCTGCCGCTCTAACCATGCCCGCCTTGGTCCTTTCGCTGATCTTCTGCGCCTCAACCTTGGCCAGCGACGACAGCAGAGCGAGCAAGACATTGCGGACCAGCTCATTGTCGGTCGCCAGATGCGGCTCGGAATAGCTATGGAACGCGACGCCACAGGATGACAGTCGCTGGAGATGGATGATCGTCTGCACCATGCCCTCTCGGCTGAACCTATCTAACGCCCAGAATAGGACGCAGTCGAACTTGCGCTTGGCAGCATCGTCGAAGAGGGCCGCAAACGCCTTGCGCTTATCCGCGCCCTTCCGGCCGCTTTCATAATCGACGTATTCGCGGCTGACCGTATGGCCGCAGTTGGTGACCCAAGCCCGCAGCTCCGGCAACTGGTTCTCAGGGTCCTGGCCTTTGTCGTCTGTCGAGACCCGCGCGTAAATCGCGATCCGCATCGCATCCCTCCATTACGGGAAAAAGGGTCGTTCATTTCGAGGCCGCCAGACCCCAGCAAATGCGAGCTTTCGGATGTGCCGGTTTGGGCGGGAACAACGGTTCCCTTTATCTCTTATCCCCTCTGCCGGGGAATTAGCAATGCTGCGATGCTGTACTGCTGCAGCGCTACGGTGCCTCAGTTCTGGAAATGCTTTACCGACGTTCGGTGCTAGGATGGCCTAGGGCGGGCTACAGAGCCCGCAGGAGAGCCATCGATGGCCAAGCGACGCCGAACCCCGACTGCCCAGGCAAGCGGCGCAGAGAAGCCCGCAGGCCGCGAGCGGCGCTCGGAAATCGTCCATACGAGCGTCTACTTGCCCAAAGCCGTCTGGGAGGCGCTACGGCAGATCGCATTCGATGAGCGCGGCAAAATTCATGATCTGGTCATGGAAGGCATAGGGCTGGCGCTGCGCAAGCGCGGCTACCCGGCAGTAGAGGCGAAGCCCAAGTCCGGGGCGAAGAGCCGGTAAACATCAACTGTCGGTCTGTCTGCATTTAATTCGCGGCTGCCACTACCGCGACCCCCCTTTTGCGGATCGGCCGGATGGGACCCTCAATCGGCTGCTGCAAATCCAAGGTAAAGCAAAAATCCCTTTTGTGGCCGCTGAACTCGATTTGCCGAAGCGTTGCCCTACCCGCGCGGTGTCTTGTCGAGGGCCAGAAGCATCGCGAGCCATGATTGCTCTAACCACAGCCAACTTTGCCTCTGATCTGGCCGACAAGCTTTCTGTGCCATCATCAGGCATTCCCGCGCGTTGGCGGCGTAACGGTCAGTCTTGCTCATGGCTTCGATCCTCGTCCCATACCGCAAACAGCTTCCGCTCTCCGGCCGTTCCCTTGCCTAACTAGAAACGTCGATTTTGTGCCTAAAATCACATTAAAGGCAGGCGATGCGCTTTACGTTGCAAATACGAAGGGGAGAGTGGCATGACCCAGATGATCTTGACCGGCCGGTTCTTCCAGCAAGCCAGACGCCACCTGACGTTTCGCGGCAATCTGGGCGAACTGAGCGACTGGTGCCTGAAGGACATCGGTGTCGGCCGCCGGTCTCCA
>JBARER010000230.1:0-5391 GCA_049796395.1 Xanthobacteraceae bacterium | reverse complement strand
CTTGTGTCTGCGCGGCTCGCAGTTCGCGGCCAAGCCGCCGGGGAAGTGAAATGCGTCCGCCCCCGCGAAAGCGGGGGAGGGGGACCGCGCGAAGCGCGGTGGAGGGGGCGTCTGACTTTAAGCCGCGTTGTCGTCGCAGCAGCACGTTGAGGCCCGCGCCCCTCCCACCGCCTTCGGCGGTCCCCCCTCCCCGCTATCGCGGGGCGAGATGCCGTGCCCACGCGATCGGCGCAACAGCTTCGCTCCGCTCCGCCCCGCGATAGGCCCACCCGCGGAATTGGTGTAACCTCTCCGCCCAACAAGCCTACAAAACTCAGGGAGGACGCGATGATACTTCCCCGCAGGTCCGTGCTGCGTCTCGCCGGCGGGGCGATTGCGCTTCCGGCCGTCACGCGGCTCGCCCGCGCCCAAAGTTATCCGTCGCGATCGGTGCTGCTGCTCGTCGGCTACGCGGCCGGCGGCCCGACGGATATTTGCGCGCGGCTGATCGCCGACTGGCTGTCGAAGCGGCTCGGCCAGCAATTCGTGGTCGAGAACCGCTCGGGCGCCGGCAGCAATATCGCGACCGAGGCGGTGGCACACGCCGACCCCGACGGCTACACGCTTCTCCTGGTCACGTCATCGAACGCGATCAACGCCACGCTCTACAGCAATCTGAATTACAATTTCATGCGCGACACCGTGCCGGTCGCCGGCGTCATGGTGGCGCCCTCGGTGCTCGAAGTGACGCCGTCGTTCCCGGCCCGAAGCACCGCCGAACTGATCGCCTACGCCAAGGCGCATCCCGGCAAGGTCAATATGGGCACGGCCGGCAACGGCAGCCCGCCGCACATGTTCGGCGAGTTGTTCAAGATGATGGCCGGCGTCGACCTGACGACGGTGGGTTATCGCGGCGGCGGCCCGGCGCTGGTCGATCTGCTCTCCGGCCAGACCCAGGTGATGTTCGAGGGCATCACCGCGTCGATCGGCTATATCAAGGCCGGCAAGCTGCGTGCGCTCGCGGTCACTTCGGCGAAGCGCTCCGCCGCGCTGCCCGGCGTGCCGCCGATCGCCGACACGGTGCCGGGCTATGACGCCGCCGGCTGGTTCGGCCTCGCTGCGCCGGCAAAGACGCCGCAGCCGGTCATCGACACGCTGAGCAAAGAGGTGAGCGCGGCGCTCGCCGACCCCGCGATGCAGGCGCGCTTCGCCAAGCTCGGCGCCGAGCCGATGCCGATGGACGGCGCGCAATTCGGCAAGCTCGTCGCCGACGAAACCGAAAAATGGGCCAAGGTGATCCGCACCGCGAATATCAAGGTGGATTGACGGGCGCACGCACGCTGCGCCCCCGTCATGGCAGGAGCGCCGTCATGGCCGGACTTGTTCCGGCCATCCACGTCTTTGTTCGGCTCGGCGTTCGCGGCCAAGCCGCCGGGGAAATAATTGGCCGTCACCCCTCCAACCGCCCGCTTGTGTCCGCCACGCTACGCCTCGCCGGAAAGCAGTCGGGCTAGGGCAGTTCGCGCTGGCTCACGCAGCCATTAACTGCGAAATAGCGGTTGCGAAATGCAAATGCCGCGTTACGCAAAATTGGAAAATGTATTGCGAAAGAGGATCGCCATGCGTCACCTGTTTCTCGCTGTCTTTGGTGCCTGCGCGCTGTTGACGGCCGCGCCTTCGCGGCCGGTAAACGCGGCCGACATGGCCGCTAAAGCGCCGCCGGCCGACGCCATGCCGAGCTGGAGCTGGACCGGGCTCTATGTCGGTGTCGACGCCGGCTACATCTGGAACAGGATCGGCATCTTCGATCCGGCCACGCCGGCTTCGGGCACGGCGACCGCGAATGCCGACGGCGCCGCCTTGGGCGCGCATCTCGGATATCTTTACCAGTTCAATAATCCGATCGTGCTCGGCATCGAGGCGGATGCGTCCTGGCTGAACGGTAGCGCCATCGGGCCGTTTCCGGGCACTCCCGTTGTCGGCATCGCGACCTCCAGCCGCTGGGATGGCTCGGTGCGGGGTGTGCTCGGCGTGGCCGTCGACCGGGTCCTCATCTACGGGACTGGTGGCTGGGCCTGGCTCGACGGCAGCATGTGCGGCAACGGGCCGCTTCCGGCGGCGCCGGCATGCTTTGCCGGGTCGAACGGTCCGAACTTGGTCGGAGGCTGGATTGCCGGCGGCGGCCTGGCTTATGCCATCACCGACCGGCTGAGCGCTCGCATCGAATATCTCCACGCCGATTACGGACACTTCGCCTACGAGGGAGTATGGACGGGCGGCAGCGTCAACGTCACCGACACGACCGACACGGTCCGCGCCGGCTTGAGCTATAAGTTCGGCTTGCGATAATTTGCTCGGCGCGGGACGCGCCCCGCGCGCCGGAACGGAGCGCCACCATGCCTGACGCCAACGGTAACCTTCTCGGCATTCAAGATTTCATCGCCAATCGCCGGATACGGCTGGTTTCCTATCTCGACCCCGACGTCGTGATGGCCTGCCCCACCACCGCCACCGACTCCGTCTACGTCCATCATTTGTCGACAAGTCCGGATCCGGACCGGACGATCTTCTCCATTCAGCTAGCTGCGTCCGTCATGGTCGGACTTGTTCCGGCCATCCACGACTTTCGCTCGACGGCACCTTAAGACGTGGATGCCCGCGACAAGCGCGGGCATGACGAGTGAAACGAATGTAGGGTGGGCAAAGGCGCGCAGCGCCGTGCCCACGTGATCAAAGCAGCTGCGCGGCTCGGCGTTTGAAGCGAAACCACCCAACAGGTTGTAGTATAGGTAGGCCAAGGATGTAACCTGCCATATCGATGTTCTCGATGGGGTCGGCCCATGTCTCTGTCGGATGTATTTCGAGAAAGATACTATGGCCCCGGTTGGGTTTATATCGCCGGGTCTTTGTCAGATTGTGTCATCAAAATCGGTACGACCGTAAACATATCACGACAGCAGAGATACCTTCGAAATCGAAAATACGGACGCATCGACGATTGGGTTCTCCTCTACTACGTTCGGGTAGATGAGCGCGCCAGGGTAGAGCATGCTGCGTTGAGGCGTTTGCGGCGCTATCAGACCCTCAGAATGTATGAGAAAGACGGGTCGCGCCAGAAAGGCCGCGAAATCGTGAGATGTTCCTTCACCACCGCCCTCGAAGCGCTGTGCTGTTATGTCGGCGACAAGGAACGGTCGGACGCATGGCAATCCACCAGGTGCGGCGACTTTGAATTTGATCGGCACGGCATACTGTCAAATGCGTTTGACGATGTTACTTGCGAGCCGGAATTGCCAAGCCCAGAAATCGCCTATGAACCGCTGTTCTTTAAGAAAGTGGCGGAATTAGAACTTTCAATTCGATCTGCCAACTGTCTCAAGAACTACAACATCGTTTACCTCGGTGATCTCGTGCAGAAGACCGAGGCCGAGATGCTGCGTACTCCTAATTTCGGGCGCAAATCACTTAACGAGATCAGAGAAGTCCTTGCCCAAATGGGATTACATCTCGGTACGGACATTCCGAGCTGGCCTCCGAAAAACGTAGAGACGCTCGCAAAATGCATCGGGACTCCATTGTTCACAAAGGTTGCTGACCTCGAACTCTCGGCTCGGTCGGCCAACTGTCTGAAGAATGACAACATCACTTATCTCTGCGACTTGGTCCAAAAGAGTGAAGCAGATATGCTTCGCGCTCCAAATTTCGGGCGCAAGTCGCTCGATGAGTACGATTAAAGGGCTCCTTGCACAGATGGGATTGCATCTCGGCATGGAGCTTTCGGACCAGAAAGCGTAGCGAGCGCAGCGTGAGCAAAGGCGCGAAGCGCCGTGCCTATGCGATCACCAGAACAGCATAGAGCTTCGCTCCGCCCAACCAGCTCAACGATCGCTGTGTCTCACTTATGAAGAGTTTCGGGAGCCGCCAAAAGCTTGGCCATTGTACGACTACCTTCGATTTGGTCGGTCATCTCATTTGAGACGAAAGGCCCAGTAGGTGGCAAAGTTCGGCCAACAATCGAAACATTCACACGCTTCCACAGCTCGGAAGGACCCAAAATTACCTTGGCGCTGGTATCGAGGATGACCATAAACAGTTCGGCTAATTTCTGAATCTGTTGCGGTGGCTCATCCCAGAGCTTGTAAACGACTATGATGCCGGTAGCCGACATCACAGCTAAGCCGAAGGCAAACGCCAGAAATCCAAGAAAGATTTCGACCACAACGCGCTCCGATGATACGGAGTCAACGTACTTGCCGAACCTTGAGTAATAGTTAAGTCGGAGTTAAAAGTCACGAAAAAGTGAAGGGCTAAGCACCCCGATGCTAATGCCTCAATAAACTCGGGCTTTCTATTCTATGCACCCAGTTGAGCTTGTTAGGTCGCAATTTAAAGCCGCTGCCGGAGAGGCTGCTGGGCTCGAATTGTCGATGCGGATGCTTGCCGACAAGCTGCCAGCGTTGCGTCCATTCACACATTCAAGAAAGTTCGAAGATATCGAAGTCGAGATTATTGGGTATTTCGGTACCTTGCTTTCCGATGAGGATAAGCAGGCCCTTTCAGCCGCGCGCATGCTACGAAACAAAATTCTCCACTGCGATTTCGAGGCCGCAAGAAACAAGCTCGACGAATTGGGACTATCGCCAAAACGTGGCGTGGTTCGGAAGGCTATGATTTCTCCCTCGATGCCCGCCGAGGCCATAATGCAAACAATTCGGGCGGTTGCCGAGGGCCGCGGGGGAGTACTGATTTCAAACACCCCCGGTAAGGCACATGCGAATCTATTTGGTTGGATGATGGAGTTGGCGGCGGGTAACGGGTTTGTACTGGCGCTGAGTGCTTTTCAAAGAGCGGGAGCGATAATCGAGCGCCTGCTAAATGCCTCAGACCTTATGGCGAATTCGTAGGCCAAACTTGGGCCTACTCGGGGGTCCACCCTCGACACTCGTCCTCGTGAGAGCAGCGCGAGGAGACTAACCACCTGTCCTACTTGCGAATCTCGCATTCTTTGCAGAACGATCGCGGCGGCAAAGCGAATGGCGTGAGCCCGTCACCGCCGCAACAAATGCCCATTAATACGGGCTTTCCTTTCCTCGCCACCCACGCCCCACTATCTTTTTGACAACCCCCACCGCAAAGCGTTTCAGACAACCCATCCCGCTCCGTAAAAGGACGTCGGCCGGTGACACCGGCCGGCGGGGCGGGGGCGGTTCTCGCGGGTGGGGATTCGTCACCCTTGCTCTCGAGCGGCTCCGGGCCAAAACGCCCGGCCGGCACTATGACCGGTCCGCGGGGTAACACCCGCTGCACTGGGGCGGCAGGGGGCGGATAACACCCGTCTCTCAGTGGTCCCGTCCCCAGGAAGTGCGTGAACTGGAGCTGAGCGGTGGCGTTCGGTCGCTGCCGCAAGTGCCG
>JBARER010000229.1:0-4119 GCA_049796395.1 Xanthobacteraceae bacterium | reverse complement strand
ACAGACGGTCCTGCAAAATCTTCTCGGCGCGCAAATGGTCGCGCCGATGCACCAGCGTGACCTTGGCGGCGAAATTGGTGAGAAACAGCGCCTCCTCGACCGCGGTATTGCCGCCGCCGATCACCAGCACGTCCTTGCCGCGATAGAAAAAGCCGTCGCAGGTCGCACAAGCGGAAACGCCGTAGCCGCGAAATTTCTGCTCACCCGGCAGGTCGAGCCACCGCGCCTGGGCGCCAGTCGCCAAAATCAGCGCCTCGGCGAAATAGACATCGCCGGAATCGCACTCGATGCAGAACGGACGGCGCGACAACTCGATCTTGTTGACATAATCGGCGATGAGCTTGGTGCCGACATGGGCTGCCTGCTTCGCCATTTGCTCCATAAGCCAGGGGCCCTGGATGACATCGGCGTAGCCGGGATAGTTCTCGACGTCGGTGGTGACGGTGAGCTGGCCGCCAGGCGCCAGGCCCTGGATCAGGACTGGTTCAAGCATGGCACGGGCGGCATAAATTCCGGCCGTGTAACCGGCCGGCCCCGAGCCGATAATCACGACCTTGGCGTGGGTGGTGTTGGACACCGGTCCATCTCGATCGTTAAGGCAGGTCGTGAAGGTCCAACCGTGCCGGGACAGCCCGCGAAATCGACGATTTCGGCTTTCGCTTGACTGAAAAATGCCCAAGCCCCGGCCTTTCTTGCCGGATCGGAACCCTCAGCCATTCCTGTATTTATGGATTCGGCGGAGCTATGCAAGATACGCAACCCACCATACCCACAAGCACAAAGGGCAGGCTTGGGGTGCACGCGAGCCGGTAAAAGCGCGTCAATTCAATAGGACGTGCGGACCGCGCCAGTCACGGCGCGGGTGCGCCCGTCACTTCCACTCGACCTTCATGACCTCATAAGCCTTGGCGCCGCCGGGGGTGACCACTTCGACCTGCGCGCCCTTCTTCTTGCCGACGAGAGCGCGGGCGAGCGGCGAGGTTATGGAGATCTTGCCCTTCTTGGCGTCAGCCTCCGGCTCGCCGACGATCTGCCACACATTTTTCTTTTCGGTGTCCTCGTCGATCAGCGTAACCGTCGCGCCAAAGGTGATGGTCTCGCCGGACAGCTTAGACACGTCGATGACTTCCGAGCGCGCGAGCTTGTCCTCGAGCTCGGCGATGCGGCCCTCGTTGAGGGACTGCGATTCCTTGGCCGCGTGATATTCGGCATTTTCGGAAAGATCGCCGTGCGTGCGCGCGTCGGTGATTTGCTGGATGATCCGCGGCCGCTCCACCTGCTGACAGTGCTTCAGTTCGGTTTCCAAAGCCGAGTAGCCTGCCGCTGTCATCGGAATCTTATCCATCAGTCTCAAGCCTCCAATACTTCTTAAGCCGCAGAGACAAAAATCTAGTCGCGGGCCGCAGCATTTGCCCGGCCACGCGACAAAGAACTGGCTCTACACGGACCGTCGCTGCGGCCGCCCCGATGCGCGATCAGACCCGGCCCCAAAATAACTTTGCAGCGCACACACTTCGAGGTCGCCCCCAAGGTAGGCCCTGATGCCCTGCGCTGCAGCGACGGCCCCTGAAAGAGTGGTGTAGTACGGCACTTTATGCAAGAGGGCTGCACGCCGAAGCGAGCGGCTATCGGCCAGCGCGGTCGCCCCCTCGGTAGTGTTGAAAACCAGCTGGACTTCGCCGTTTTTGATGGCGTCCACAATATGCGGACGGCCCTCGGCGACCTTGTTGATCTTGACCGCCGCCACGCCTTGCTCGGCGAGGTAACGTTGGGTTCCCGACGTTGCCAAGATACGAAACCCTAAGCCGACAAGGATCTCGGTGGCCTTTAGGATGCGCGGTTTGTCGGCATCTTTGACCGAGACGAAGACGGTGCCGCTCTTCGGCACGCGGGTGCCGCCGCCGAGCTGGCTCTTGGCGAAGGCGATGTTGTAATCACGATCGATGCCCATCACTTCGCCGGTCGATTTCATCTCCGGCCCAAGCACGGTGTCGACCTTGTCGCCGAAGCGCGCGAATGGGAACACCGCTTCCTTGACCCCGACATGGCCGGCGCGGTCACGCTCGAAGTTCTGCGGCTCGAGCGCAAAGCTGGCGAGCGTTTCGCCGGCCATGATGCGCGCCGCGATCTTGGCAGCCGGCACCCCGGTCACCTTGGCGACAAAAGGTACCGTGCGTGAGGCCCGCGGATTGACTTCGAGCACGTAAATGTCGCCGTCTTTGATGGCATATTGCACGTTCATCAGACCGCCGACTTTCAGCGCCAGCGCCAAGGCCCGCGTCTGCCGGTCGAGTTCGGCGATGGTTTTGGCCGACAAATGTTGCGGCGGCAGCGAGCAAGCCGAGTCGCCGGAATGAATGCCAGCCTCCTCGATGTGCTCCATGATGCCGGCGATGTAGCTGTCCTTGCCGTCAGCAAGGCAATCGACGTCTACCTCGACGGCGTCGGTGAGATAGCGATCGATAAGCAGCGGCCGCTTTTCGGAGACGGCAAATTCCGACGGCCGGTCGAGGTCGGCGGCAAGGCGCACGACATAACGCGCGAGATGATGGGCGTCGTGCACGATCTCCATGGCGCGGCCGCCGAGCACATAGGACGGCCGGATCACGATCGGGTAACCGATGGCGTCGGCGATCGCCTGCGCCTGCTCCGGCGAGGTGGCGATGCCGCTTTTGGCCTGGCGCAACTTCAGCCGGTCGAGCAAGTGCTTGAACCGGTCGCGATCCTCGGCGAGGTCGATAGCGTCGGGCGAGGTGCCGAGAATCGGTACCTGCGCGGCCTCGAGCGAAGCGGCGAGCTTGAGCGGCGTCTGGCCGCCGAATTGCACGATGACGCCGTGCAGCGTGCCGTTCGTCCGCTCGGTGTCGATGATCTCGATCACGTCCTCGGCGGTCAGCGGCTCGAAATAGAGCCGGTCCGACGTATCGTAATCCGTCGACACCGTCTCCGGATTGCAATTGACCATGATGGTTTCGTAACCGGCGTCCTTGAGCGCGAAGCAGGCGTGGCAGCAGCAATAATCGAATTCGATGCCCTGCCCGATCCGGTTCGGACCGCCGCCGAGGATGACGACTTTTTTCTTGGCTGACGGCGCCGCCTCGTCGGCGGCGCGCCCGTCAAACGGCGTCTCGTAGGTCGAATACATATAGGCGGTCGGCGAGGCGAACTCGGCGGCGCAGGTGTCGATACGCTTGAACACCGGCCGCACACCGAGCGCGCGGCGCCGCCGCGAAACCTCTTCAGCGTCGAGCCCGGTCAGACGAGCGAGCCGCGCATCGGAAAAGCCCATCGCCTTAAGCCGGCGCAAAGCCGGCGCCGATTGCGGCAAGCCATGAGCGCGGATGACCGCTTCCATATCGACGATGTCGCGCAGCTGCGCCAAGAACCACGGATCGATCTTGCAAGCGTTGTGAATGTCGGCGTCGCTCATGCCAAGCCGCATGGCCTGCGCCACTTTAAGGATACCGTCCGGCGACGGCGTGCCGAGCGCGGCGCGAATCGCATTCTTGTCGTCGCCCTCGCCGAGCCCGGGGATGGCGATCTCGTCCAATCCGGTGAGCCCGGTTTCCAGCGACCGCAGCGCCTTCTGCAGGCTCTCGGCGAAGGTACGTCCGATCGCCATCCCCTCGCCGACCGATTTCATCGACGTGGTCAGCACCGGCTCGGCACCAGGGAATTTCTCAAAGGCAAAGCGCGGAATTTTGGTGACGATGTAATCGATGGTCGGCTCGAACGAGGCCGGCGTCGCGCCGCCGGTGATGTCGTTTTCGATTTCGTCGAGCGTGTAGCCGACCGCGAGCTTGGCGGCGACCTTGGCGATCGGAAAGCCGGTCGCCTTCGAGGCCAAAGCCGACGACCGCGACACGCGCGGATTCATCTCGATCACCACCAGCCGCCCGTCCGCGGGGTTGACCGCGAACTGCACGTTCGAGCCGCCGGTCTCCACCCCGATCTCGCGCAACACCGCGATCGAGGCGTCGCGCATGATCTGGTATTCCTTGTCGGTCAGCGTCAGCGCCGGCGCGATGGTGATCGAATCGCCGGTATGCACGCCCATCGGATCAATGTTCTCGATCGAGCAGACGATGATGCAATTGTCGTTCTTATCGCGCACCACCT
>JBARER010000228.1:0-3051 GCA_049796395.1 Xanthobacteraceae bacterium | reverse complement strand
CGCCTGCTCTCATTCCGCTCATTCCCGCGGAAGCGGGAATCCAGCTCCTTGATCCGTGGACTGGGTCCCCGCTTTCGCGGGGACGAGCGGATGAAAATCCGCTGCCGGTACTGATGTAAGTGCGCGCCGGCCCCGCGATTAGCCGCTATAATCGGCATGGACTTATGCGCGGAGACCATGAATGCAGCGCGGCCATCTCGACGACCTCTTAGCCTTCCTCGCCGTGGCGCGCGAGCAAAGCTTCACCAAGGCGGCGGCGCAGCTCGGCGTGTCACAATCGGCCCTGAGCCACACCATGCGCGCGCTCGAGGAGCGGCTCGGCGTACGACTCCTCGCCCGCACCACGCGCCGCGTCGCGCCGACCGAGGCCGGCGAGCGGCTCCTGCACGCGCTCGGCCCGCGCTTCGAAGAGATCGAGGCCGAGCTTGCGGCGCTAAGCGCGCTGCGCGACAGGCCCGCCGGCACCATCCGCATTACTGCCACCGAATACGCCACTGAGGCGATCCTGCTGCCGAAGCTCGACAAGCTTCTGCGCGACTATCCCGACATCAAGGTCGAGGTCGCGGTGGATTACGGCTTAACGGATATCGTCAGCCAGCGTTACGATGCCGGGGTGCGGCCGGGCGAACAAGTGGGCAAGGACATGATCGCGGTGCGCATCGCACCCGACATGCGCATGGCGGTGGTCGGCGCGCCGGGTTATTTCAAGAAGCATCCGGAGCCGAAGCGGCCGCAGGATCTTGTCGCGCACAATTGCATCAACCTGCGCCTGCCGACCCATGGTGCTGGGCTTTATGGCAGCCTCTATGCCTGGGAGTTCGAGAAGGGCGGCCGCGAGCTGAAAGTGCGGGTCGACGGCCAGCTCACCTTCAACACCACGGCGCAGATGCTCGCCGCCGCGCTCGCAGGCTTCGGCTTGGCTTATTTGCCTGAAGGCATGGCGGCGCCGCACGTTGCCAAGAGCCGCCTGAAACACGTGCTCGCCGACTGGTGCCCGCCGTTTTCAGGTTATCACCTCTGGTATCCGAGCCGCCGCCAATCTTCGGCGGCGTTTGCCTTGGTGGTGGAGGCGTTGCGGTGGAGGGGGTGACTCGTCTTGTACGCTCGCTGTCATCATCCGCGCATGATCGAAAGTGTGTACTGGATGCTATGCCGTCGCGAAGCACGGCAGTGCATGAACGTAGACGCCGTCAGAGCGGATCGTAGCCAGGCTTCTTATAAATCTGCTCCGGCTTGCCGAGAATGTCGGGCTTATAGACTTTCTCCGTCCAGTCTTTCGGCGCGATCTCTTCGAGCGCGACCGAGACAGCATCTTCGCCGTAATCGAGCGTGCGCGTGACCGCCCTGGTTATTTCCTCGGCCACGCGTTTTTTCTGCGTCTCCGATTTTCCGGTCCAAAGTTTGACGATGACATGGGGCATGGGACTCTTCTTCAAATCATGCGGGCCGGTACAACAGCCGCACCGCGACGGCCGCGGTAGCGAGCACAGCGAGCGTTGCGGCCAGAAACACCGCGTCGAGCCCGAAACGGCCGGCGACGAGCCCGAGCGCCGGGCTGCCGAAGCCAAGCGCGACGTCGAGAAAGACCGTGTAGGCGCCCATGGCGAGGCCACGGCTCTGCGGCGGTGCGCGGCGTACCGCTTCGACGCCGAGGCCGGGATAGACCAGCGAATAGCCGAAGCCTGCAAGCGCGGCGCCGGCCGCGGCCGCAGCCGCGCTCCCGGCGAGCCAGATCAGCGCCAGGCCTGTAGCTTCGATGGCGACACAGACCAGCGCCACACGGGCGCCGCCGAGCCGGTCCGGTGCGTGGCCGAACAGAAAGCGGGCCGCAACCAAGGCAATTGCAAAGGCGCTGAACGGCAGCCAGACCGGCGTCCAGCCGCGCTCCGCGGCAAGCAGCGAACTGAACGCGATCATGGCGCCGAAGCCGATGCTGCTGGCCGCCGATCCAACGCCGGGCAGCCACACCGCGCCGGCAACGCTCAGCAATGACGGCCGCTCGCCGCGCTGCGGCGGCGCCGGCGACAACCGGGCGACAAGGAGCACGGTCGCCAGCGGCATCAGCGTTGTCGCGATGGCAACGGCGGCGAAACCGCCGAAGCCGTAAAGCGCGGTGCCGACCGGCGCACCGAGCGCCAGCGCCGCGAACATTGCCATGCCGATCCAGGCGATGACGCGTCCGGCATTGTGCGCCCCGGCGCGATGCAGTCCCCAGGCGACCGCGCCGGTGATGATGAAGCTTTCGGCGCGGCCAAGGAGCGCGCGGCCGGCAAGCAAAATGGTGACGGACACCATGGGCGCGGCGGTGAAGCGGAGCGACAAGAGATAAAGCAGCCCGGCCGCGATCGCGGTCAGCAAACCGACGACCACGGCGCGCTTCGGCCCGCGCCCGTCGGCATAGCGGCCGGCCGACACCCGCGACACCAGCGAGGCGCCGAATTGGCTGCCGGTCACCAGGCCGACGGTGAACGCGCCAAAGCCGAGATCGGCATGCACATGCAGCGGCAGCACCGGCAAAGCCAGCCCGATGATCAGGAAACCGATCAGCACCACGCCCATGATCGGAATGAGCGCCGCGATGCTGCGCTCTTCACTGCGCGCTTCGCCGCCCTCTTTGCTCCGCACTTTGTTCGGCCGTGGCGGCAGCCTTTGCGGCACCGCGCGGCTCAACATCAGGGATTCGTCTTCGGGCTGTCGGTACATCGGGGGACTTTCTTAGGGCGCGCTCTTTTATAAGGCGCGCGGCTTTGCCCGATTAGCCCGCAAAATACGCATTGACTTATGAGACCAGCTCATGGATAGGGCTCGCCGCGGGAAAGAGCCCCGCGCTTTGCGATTTCGGCCAAGGAGGCAGCCGCCATCATCAAAGCCGAGGTCGAGGAAACGCTGCGACCGGCGGCGATCCGGACGGCCTGTCGTGCGGCGGGTTCTGATGGCGAGCGCGGCGACGCTAATCCCGCGCGATGATCTCGCGTTCAGCCTGATGGACGACGGGCGACGCCGGCAGCCTGCCCGGACGGCGGCGCAAGAGCCGGGACGGCCGGCGCCGGG
>JBARER010000227.1:0-1547 GCA_049796395.1 Xanthobacteraceae bacterium | reverse complement strand
CTTCAACACCGAGCGGCGAGATAAGGCAGACGCCGGTGGTGACCTGATGGGTCCGACCAGCGAGCAGGCGCAACATGCGGGCCGCATCCGCGTCATCGACGGGCTTGTTGAGGATTTCGTGATCGCAGACGACGATCGTGTCGGCCCCGAGGACGAGCGGCGGCGGATCATCGGAGGAGGCTTGGGGTTTCGGCTGGGCGTTGAAAACCGCTTGCGCCTTGTCGCGGGCGAGACGCTTCACCAGTTGGATGGGATCTTCGCCGGGTCGAGGATCTTCATTGACCGGAATGGATTCGACGCGAAAGGAGAAACCTGCCTGGGTAAGGAGTTCGCGACGGCGCGGCGATGCGGAGGCAAGAATCAGCATGGGTTCCCTACAACGATTTCATCGTGAGTGGGGATGGATGTCAAAAGCTAGCGGACGAAGACTTCCATGCCGCGGGCGGTGTGCGTGCCCCATGCCATGCGCGGCGTGTTGTGGGCGACGCCGAATCGACCGAGCGGGCCGAGCAGGATGATGCCGCCGTGACCACCGAGCCGGTGAAAGAGGTAAGCGATGGCTTCTTCCGCGGCCTGGGCGGGCGGGGTGCCTTGCTGGACGCGATCGACGGCCCACTTGCCGAGCACCAGTTTCATGATGGGCTCTCCCCAGCCGGTGAGCGAAACCGCGGCGGAAAGATTGTCGGCGTAGCAGCCGCAGCCGATGAGCGAAGAATCTCCCACGCGTCCGGGAGATTTATTCAGCGTACCGCCGGTGGAAGTAGCGGCGGCAAGATTGCCGCGCCCATCGAGGGCAACGGCGCCGACGGTGTCGTGCGAGGTGCCGGCGCGCATGGCGCTCAAATGGGCTGCGGCGGCAGCGGCGCTGGATGTGGCGGAGGAAGCGTTGCGCAGTTTTTGCTGCGCGTCGGCCAGGTGACGGCGTTCGCGATCGATGACGAGTTCTGAATTATCGATGAGAGGCATGCCGTGTTCGGCAGCGAAGGCCTCCGCGCCGGCGCCGACAAAATAGACATGCGGACTAAGATCCAGGACGAGGCGAGCGGCATGAATGGGATTGCGGAGACGCTCGACACAGGCCACCCCTCCGGCGCGCAGGGTGGCGCCATCCATCAATAACGCGTCCAATTGCACATGGCCTTCACTGGTGAGGAAGCTGCCTCGGCCGGCATCGAAGGCTTCATCATCTTCCATGATGGCGACGGCGGTCTCGACCGCGTCGAGAGCCGAGGCGCCTTTTTCCAGCAGCACGTAGCCGGCAGCAAGGGCGTTGGATACGCCTTGTCGATGCGGCTCGACCAAATCGTCCGGGATGTCCCATGCGCCGCCATGAACGGCGAGGACGGGTGCAATTTTGAAACTCACGCAATCTATTGTAGTGGCTGAATTGGGGCGGGGATTTTTCTAGTTTGTGAAAGAATTTGGTTGCTTGTGGACGGCGGGTTTGGTTCGACCGGGTGGAGGATTTTGGAGGGTGGGTACGAAGACAGGCTTCAGGGACAAAAACGAAGGTCCCCCTCCTCGGTCGGGATGACGACTCTCTGAGG
>JBARER010000226.1:0-4644 GCA_049796395.1 Xanthobacteraceae bacterium | reverse complement strand
AGATCGCCCGCTTTGCGCCGGACAATTCCCTACTCGCCGTCACCAGCCTCAACAGCGACACCGTCAGCCTGATCGATCCGTCGTTCAAAGCGCAGACCGCGATCAAGGTCGGCTCGCAGCCGATGGACATGACGTTCCGCGGTGACGAACTGTTCGTCGCCTGCCAGGGCGACGGTTCGGTGCATATTGTCGACATTCCCGGCAAACGGCATAAGGCGCAATTTCAAGCCGGCACCGGCTGCGAGTCGCTGGGGTTTTTCTAAGAAGCCGTTGCTTGAGGTGGGCGCCGCGGCATGAGAGCCAAGCCGCGTCGGCAAAATTGCCCCGGCGCGGTGCCCGCGCGGCCCAATGATTTGTCCGGACTATTCCCGAACACAGACATCGCGGAATGTCCGCCAAGTGCCAGCAGGCGACATGGAGCGATCCATTAGATCACTGCGCCGGCACTCACGGGCCGACGCTGACGCTTCGTCGAGCGTCGGAGCTTTGGCGATGGTGTAATCCCGAGATCGACTTCGGGCTGCCCCGCAAGCGCGCCCCCCACGGGCCATTCGCGATGTGGTTCGTCCCCTAGAGCATGTCCCGCAAAAGTGGAAACCGGTTTTGCGAAAAGGACATGCTCAAACAAACAGCTAGGAGCGTAGCCCGATTCTGTTAAATCGGGACACGCTCTAAGCCTTCGGGGACGACATACGCTTATCGCGCTTTCGCAACCATGGGAGCCGAAGACGCGGACGGCCCACCGAACGTATAGCCGAGCTCGAACAGCACCGTAGTCATGGTATGAGACCCGGTTGCCAGCGTGTAGCTTTGAAGCGGTGCGAAGTTCGCCGATGGTGCGCTGATGCTCTGCGAGTGGGCGAAGGCCCAGGTTGAATCCACGCCGACGAACCAGTTGCGCGATAAGTGGTAACGCGCGCCGACGCCGACCGCGGGATCGGCCGACCACCAGGTCTTGCTGGCGGACGTGCCCGGACCGCCCGGGGCGCCAGCCTCGGTCAGGTTGAAGCCCGCTTTCCAGCGGTCGAAATCGACGCCGCCATGGACCAGGAATTCGAGGGCGGGTGAATTGATGCCAAGGTAACGAGCCGGCACGCGAAGGCCCAGCTGGAGCGGGATCGACCACGTTTCTTTGAGAGTGGACGTGCCGGTTCCCATCGGGATGGCGCTGAGGCCTGAGAACGAGGCGCTCGCCTGACCTGGATCGGTCACACCGGCTTGAATATACAGTTCTACTATGGGATCGATTAGCGCGTTTCTAAATAGATCTTCGCAACCGCTTACGCCGCCTTGACTTCTCGCTTGTTGGAAGCAGTCCAAAATACCTGGGACCTCTTCCAAAAGTTGATTGACGTCTATATCCATCGCCGCACCGCCAGCGGCAGTCGTGTGGTTGAGCGATTGCGATTGCGTCGTGGTAGGCGGCACCGCCGTGATATCGGTGCCGGACATCGAGCCGGTGCCGTTATAATTCAAAGCACCCATCGTGCCGATGACGCTCACTGGCCCGGCCGAACCCTGCGGCCCTACCGGGCCGGTCTGCGCCCATGCGCCCGACGCGGACAGAGACACTGCAACGCCGACAATCCAGGGAACGATTCGCAAAGTCGCTGTCTTCGCGCCTGCGCTCCGTGACGCAGCCGAGCAAATGCCGAGTATTTTCATCGAGTGCCCCATGAAATAACGCCGGCTTGAAACCGCCCCGTCGCCAGCTTGCGAAGATCAGCATCGATTTGGAGTGTGAGGAAGTGGAAAATCGATTTCTCGTCATTTACCGGGTGAGCAGTGACCTAAATGCCACACGGTTGTGGATTACGATCTGTGAGCGTGCAGGTATCTGCTAGTGGTCCAGGTCGGTTCGCAGCCGATGGACATGACGTTCCGCGGTGACGAACTGTTCGTCGCCTGCCAGGGCGACGGCTCGGTGCATAGCGTCGACATTCCCGGCAAGCGCCATAAGGCGCAGTTTCAAGCCGGCACCGGCTGCGAGTCGCTCGGGTTTTTCTAAGAAGCCGTTGCGTAGGGTGACCACCGCGGCATGAGAGCCAAGCCGCGCAGGCAAAAACGCCCCAGCGCGGTGACCTCGCGGCCCAATGATTTTCTTCCCTCTGCAGCAGTGCTTATGTCGGGACTATTCCCGAACACCGACATCCGGTAATGCGAATGGCCTGTCCGTTTTGTGCCCCATAACCGGACATTCACGCTATTCCGGATAACCGATTTAATCAGGCGGCCTAAACATTTATCACTCAACTACGCCGTGCTGCGGCGCGCCGTGGCGCACGCTTTGCGCGCGCGCGCCTGATCGGTAACTTGGTTGTTGGGGAGAGAGATGAACTTCTGGCAAGCCGTTGCCTCCGGTTTTTCTAATTA
Source organism: Xanthobacteraceae bacterium (assembly GCA_049796395.1). Lineage (GTDB taxonomy): Bacteria > Pseudomonadota > Alphaproteobacteria > Rhizobiales > Xanthobacteraceae > BOG-931. The sequence continues at coordinate 2,271 of JBARER010000226.1, read as the reverse complement.
CGTGAAATTTTCTGGCCGAGCGGTCCGGTCTGAATACTGGTATTGGGTTTTATTCGTCTCGATGGTTTCTGTCGCGACGGTTTTGTTTGACGGGGCGATTGTCAAACACCATCATGGACCGCTTGAGAGCGTTTGGCACCTCGTCACATTCCTGCCGGGCCTCGCCGTTGCCATTCGCCGACTTCACGATATTGATCGTTCTGGCTGGTGGATCGGATTACTGTCGATTTTCGCTGTCATTTGCTTTGCAATGTTGCTGGTGTCTGCTCTCCGCAGCATTGTCCTTCTCATCATTATGGCATTCACCGTGGTCTGCATATTCCCCGTTCTGATCTACTGGTTTTGTCAGCCAGGCACGCCCGGCCCGAACATATACGGTGCCGACCCGTTCGGCCCCGAGGGACACATCAGCCAGCGCCCAGCAATCTGATCGTCTGTGATCATAACGCTCACCGGCCATTCCGCGCGGCCCGCATGAATAACTGTGAATGCTGCTTTGGGTCAAAATGCGACCCACACCCCTGTCCGCGGCTTGTCCGCTTATCCTGCAACAGCGACCAAATAGCGGACACGGCGGCCGGCAAAGTGCGCGAAGAACTCGTCCTCAAGGACGTGCCGAAGGCGGCGCAGATCGCGCGCTTTGCGCCGGACAATTCGCGCTGCTCGCCGTCACCAGCCTCAACAGCGACACCGTCAGCCTGATCGATCCGTCGTTCAAGGCGCAGACCGCGATCAAGGTCGGTTCGCAGCCGATGGACATGACGTTCCGCGGCGACGAAATGTTCGTCGCCTGCCAGGGCGACGGCTCGGGGCATAGCGTCGACATTCCCGGCAAGCGCCACAAGGCGCAATTTCAAGCCGGCACCGGCTGCGAGTCGCTCGGGATTTTCTAAGAAGCCGTTGCGGAGGGTGGGCGCCGCGGCAGGAGAGCCAAGCCGCGTCGGCAAAATCGCCCCAGCGCGGTGCCCACGCGGCCCAATGATTTTCTTCACTCTGTAGCAGTGCTTATGTCCGAACTATTCCCGAACGCAGACATCCGGCAACGCGAATGGCCTGTCCGTTTTGTGCCAAAGGCAGACATCAATCCACTTATGCTACGCCACCTTCGACCCCATAATAGATGACCACCGCAGGACGATTATCGTGCCCCCGTTATCGCGCTCTATTTTTATTGCTGCTATTACGATTGGCGCAATCTCATTCGCGAGTTTAAATGCGTCAAGACCCACCGTGGCGCAGGAACTCAAGAAAAATCCGACGCCCCAGGATTATGTCGAGCGCAATGGCGGCGGCGCGACAATCGTGCCAGCAGGAAAGCTGGTACTCGACGGTCACCGCATGAGCTGCGGTAGTTGGGCTACGGTACTTGACCCTAACGTAGACGACTACGCCAAGTCGTATCCGCAAATCGTTATCCTCAACATGCCATTGGTCGCCAAGGTACCGACAGCGGTGAAGCTATGGATCTATTCACATGAATGCGGCCACTTGTTCGGCGGCCCGGATGAAAACAAGGCCGACTGTTTTGCGGTGCGTCGCGGCCGCTCAGCCGGTTGGCTCGATGCGCAAGGGCTCGAACAAGTATGCAGCTTCATCAGCGCGGCGCGCCCCGACGCCATGCACGTCAGCGGTCGCGAGCGCTGTAATATGATGCGCGAATGTTTTCGTCAGGCGGCGCCGAAGCCGGCGCAATAGGCCTCAGTAACGGGCCTCAGCCATCGGCATGTAGTTGAACGGTATCTTCACATACGCGAGCCCGCCGACCATCGACGTATCGCCGCTGCCATTGATGAAGGCTTTCGCGCCGACGACCCAGCCGTTCGGGCCGCGCACATCGAGGCCAGCATCGGCACCCACGAAAAGTCTTTCAACTTGAAAATTGAGAATGTCGCCGCCGGGCAGCGCCGCCTGGGTGGGGATTGTGAAGGTGTTCTTCATGTCGAACTCGTCATCGAGTGTCACGGAAACGTACGGCACCCACACCAATCCAGCGTTCGCTGTGCCGGCGAAAAATCGGGCGCGCGCGCCAAAGTCGCCGTTTTGCACTTTACCCGTGCCGTACATGAAACCAGCACTGTCCGTGAAGCTGTCGGACTCGTTGGCGGAGTAACCGACGTGTGCGCTTGCATCGAGGCCGAAGATGGTGCCGGAGGCCGGTGTGACCGGCGCCGCGGCGCCGATAGGCACTCCGGTCGAGTTTGCCAAAACAAAGACGTGACCGATCCTGCCATCAACATTATAACCGCTGTCGTTGAAGCTGCCTGTGCTGGC
>JBARER010000225.1:0-2652 GCA_049796395.1 Xanthobacteraceae bacterium | reverse complement strand
CTGGTGATCGGCGGCGGCAATACCGCGGTCGAGGAGGCGCTGTTTCTCACCAATTTCGCCGCCAAGGTCACGCTGGTGCATCGGCGCGACCATTTGCGCGCCGAGAAGATTTTGCAGGACCGTCTGTTCAAGCATCCGAAGATCGACGTGCTCTGGGACACCGTGCTGCACGATGTCGCCGGCATGCACGATCCCTTGAAGGTGACGCACGCGCATCTGCAAAACATCAAGACCGGCACGGTCAGCGAACGCGCCGTCGACGGTATTTTCATCGCCATCGGCCACTCGCCGGCCACCGAGTTGGTGGCGGGCCAGGTCCGGATGAAGCCTTCGGGCTACGTGGAGACGGCGCCGCACTCGACCGCAACCTCGGTGCCCGGCCTGTTCGCGGCCGGTGATGTCGCCGACGACATTTACCGGCAGGTGGTCACGGCCGCCGGGCTCGGCTGCATGGCGGCACTCGAAGCTGAGCGTTTTCTCGCGGCCACCGCTGCGCATCGCGCGGCCGCGGAGTGATTTTATCTCTCCCGCGAGCGGGAAGAGAAGAAAGTACATGCAATGGATTGGGATAAACTAAAAGTATTTCACGCTGCCGCTGAGGCGGGCAGCTTCACCCATGCCGGCGAGCAACTCGGCCTGTCGCAATCGGCGGTGTCGCGGCAAGTGAGCGCGCTCGAACAGGAGCTGTCGGTATCGTTGTTTCACCGCCATGCACGCGGCTTGATCCTGACTGAGCAAGGCGAGCTCCTGTATCGCACCGCGCACGAAGTGTTCATGAAGCTCGAGGCCGCGCGCGCCAAGCTCACCGATTCGCGCGAGCGCCCGAACGGTGACCTGCGCGTGACCACGACGCCGGGTATCGGCGTGCATTGGCTCACGCCGCGGCTCGGCGAATTCCTCGACCTGTACCCCGAGGTGCATATCACTCTGATCACCACGGAGGAGGAGCTCGACCTCGCCATGCGCGAGGCCGACGTGGCGATCCGACTGCGGCAGCCGACCCAGCCCGACCTCATTCAGCGCAAGCTGTTTTCAGTGCATTTCCACGCTTACGCCTCGCCCGAATATCTCAAAAAATTCGGCACGCCGCGCACCGTCGAGGATCTCGACACCCATCGTACCTTGGTGCTGGGCGGCAATGTCCCCTCCTACCTGCAGTCGTCGCGCTGGCTGATCGAGGTCGCGCGCGACGGCAAAGGGCCGCGCCAGCCGCTTCTCGTCATCAACAATATTCTGGGCATCCTACGCGCTTGCCAGCGCGGGCTCGGCATTGCCATGCTGCCGGACTATCTTGTCGAGGACGGCCTGGTGCAACTGTTCGGCGACACCGAGGCGATCGCGCTTGACGCCTATTTTGTCTATCCGGAAGAGCTCAAGGCCGTCGCCCGCGTGCAGGCATTTCGCGACTTCCTCGTTGCCAATGCGCAGCGGTGGAATTTCTAACCGTCTTTATGGCGTGGGCCGGACCGCGCGCGACATCGTGACGCGCAACGGACTGCTGCATTCTCAACGGATGTGACTCAAAACCGCGCTTGCGGCATGGCTGCATTCAAGTTTCTGCAATGCGCGACGATCGCATGGCTGTCATGTGAAGCTTCGCGTTGTCGGGGCGCAGGACGAATCGCATACTGAGCGGGTGCTGCAATGCAGCGGCTGCCACCATCCTCCCAGATAGGCAGTCGAAAATGCAGGCAGCCGTTCCCCTCTGGAAGGTGTCGCCGGCGCCCCCACGCTGGCGAACTAAACCGGGCCCGTAAGGGCCCGGTTTCTTTTTTGCGGAAAGCGGCGGCTAGCGAATGGCGAGCGGCGAATTGCGGCGCTACTATTCGCTATTCGCCATTTCGCAATTCGCTCATGAAAATCTCCATCCTCGACGATTATTTCGACACGTTGCGCACGCTGCCGAGCTTCCGCAAACTGGACGGTTACGACGTCACGGTGTGGAACGATCACCTGCAGGACGTCGCCGCGCTCGCAGAACGGCTGCACGATGCCGACGTCCTGGTGCTGTTTCGCGAACGCACGCAGATCCGCGAGCCGCTGTTGGAACGGCTGCTGCAACTCAAGCTCATCAGCCAGCGCAGCGTCTATCCGCATATCGACATCGACGCCTGCACCCGGCTCGGCATCGTCGTGTCATCGAGCCAGCATCCCGGCACGCCGTCCTATGCCGCGGCGGAATTGACCTTCGGCTTGATCCTGGATTCGCTGCGGCTCATTCCGCAGCACGTTGCGGCGCTGAAAACCGGACGATGGCAAGTCGGCGTCGGTTCGACGCTGCGCGGCAAGACGCTCGGCATCTACGGCTATGGCCGCATTGGCCGCGTGGTCGCCGGTTACGGTCGCGCCTTCGGCATGAACATCTTGGTTTGGGCGCGGCCCGACACTTTGGCGAAGGCACGCGCCGACGGCTACGCGACGGCGCCCGACCGGGACTCGTTCTTCGCCGGCTGTGACGTGATCTCACTGCACATGCGGCTGGTGCCGGCGACCCGCCATATCGTCACGGCGGCGGACTTGGCGCGCATGAAGCCGACGGCGCTTCTGGTCAATACCAGCCGCGCGCCGCTGATCGCTCCTGGCGCGCTGGTCGAAGCGCTGCGCGCGGGCCGGCCCGGCATGGCCGCGGTCGACGTCTATGAGGAAGAGCCG
>JBARER010000224.1:0-5355 GCA_049796395.1 Xanthobacteraceae bacterium | reverse complement strand
GAGCAAAATCGCGTCATGGCCGAAACGATGCCCGCGCAGCGGCTGGCGCAACACCAGCCTGCCGCCGAGCGCTGAGTCGTCGCTGGTCGCGCCGCCGTCAGCGGTCATCGGGACGCAGTTCATGGCCGAAGCCTGCGTCCTGCAACAGCCGCCGCGCCGCGCCGATCTGGTCGTCAGCAACCAGAATACGGCGCGGAAAGATGCCGATCGAGCCTTCCATGACGCTCATGTTCTGATCGACCACCATGTGATCGATATGCGCGCCGTCAAGCAGCGCTCCGATCGCGGAAATCACCACCGCGTCGTTGGTGCGAACAAGCTCGCGCATAATTCAGCCTCGCCGCCGTTCCTCGCCGGGCGCGCGCAAAGCAAGATAAGCCATGAGCTTCGCCTCGCGCCGGCCGCGTGTCACCGTATCGAGAATAAGGCCGCAGGCAAACGACAGGAAGGCAAGCAACATCAGGCCGGTCGAAAGCACCGCAGTCGGCAGCCGCGGCACGACGCCTTCCTGGACATATGTGATGACGATGGGGATGGCGAGCCCGATCGACATGATGGCCAGCGCCAGGCCAAAGGCGCCGAACAGCGGCAGTGGCCGCTCGGCGCGATAGAGCTTCAGCAAAGTCCACAGAATGCGAAAGCCGTCCTGCCAAGTCGACAATTTCGACGCCGAGCCGGCGGCCCGCGAATAATACGGCGTCGCCAATTCGCCGACCGGCAATTCGAGCTCGAGCGCGTGCACGGTCAATTCGGTCTCGATCTCGAAGCCGCCGGACAGAATCGGAAACGATTTGACGAAGCGGCGCGAGAACACGCGGTAGCCGGACAGGATATCGGTAAAGGCGTGGCCGAAGATGTGCGCGACGAAGCCGGTCAACAGCCGGTTGCCGGAGCGATGGCCAGGCCGATAGGCCGATTGGTCGCGATCCATGCGGGCGGCCACCACCATGTCGAGCCGATCCTCGATCAGCGTGTTGATCATCGCCGCGGCGCTCGGTGCGTCGTAGGTCGCGTCACCGTCGACCAGCACGTAGAGATCGGCCTCGATGTCGTTGAACATCCGCCGCACGACGTGACCTTTGCCCTGATGGGTCTCGCGGCGAACCACCGCGCCAGCCTGCCTGGCGGCCGCCATCGTGCCGTCGGTCGAATTGTTGTCATAAACATAGACGGCGGCCGCCGGCAGCACGGCATGAAAGTCGGCAACCACTTTGGCGATGGCGTGTTCTTCGTTGTAACAAGGCACCAGGACCGCCACGTCCAACTGGCTGACATCGTGTCGGCTAATAGCTATGGGGTCGGCGAGGTCATTGCTCGACATGGCGTTCGACATGGCGTTTTCTTGCCCCTGCGGCGCCAGCCTATGGCATGAGCGTTACCGATGGATTGACCTGACGCCGACCAAATTATACATGCCGGAACAGCGGCGCCGGCCATCTTGTCCTGTCACCTTAGCGTTTCTATGCTTTGCCGTCCTGCCTGGAGAGTGCTCTCGTGGCCGTAATCGTCCCGTTCGAAGCGCGCGAGCCGTCGATCGAGCCGCTGGTCGATCTGGTCGCCGGCGACATGGAGCGTGTCAACGCCACCATCATCTCGCGTACCGGCTCGGACGTGACGATGATCCCGGAAGTCGCCAATCACTTGATCAATTCCGGCGGCAAGCGCCTGCGACCGATGCTGACGCTGGCTCTGGCGCGGCTCGCCGGTTACGGCGGCGACGGCCACATCAAGCTCGCCGCGGCGGTCGAATTCATGCACACCGCGACGCTGTTGCATGACGACGTGGTCGACGAGAGCGAGCTGCGGCGCGGACGCCTCGCGGCGCGCATGCTGTGGGGCAACGAGGCCAGCGTATTGGTCGGCGATTTCCTGCTCGGCCAAGCATTCAAGATGATGGTCGAGGTTGGCAGCCTCAGAGCGCTTGAAATCCTGTCGTCCGCGGCGGCGGTGATCGCCGAAGGCGAGGTCATGCAGCTGGCCGCCGCCAAGAACACGGCCACCACCGAGGACGAATACATCGCGGTGATCCGCGCCAAGACCGCCGAGCTGTTCGCAGCAGCGTGCGAAGTCGGCCCGGCGATCTCGGCGCGGCAGAAAGCGGAAGCCGCCGCCAGCCGGTCGTTCGGGATGAATCTGGGCATCACGTTCCAATTGGTGGACGACGTGCTGGATTATGGCGGCGCCGCGGCGCGGCTCGGCAAGAACATCGGCGACGACTTCCGCGAGGGTAAGATCACACTGCCGGTCGTGCTGGCCTTTCGCCGTGGCAGCGACGAGGAGCGCGAATTCTGGCGGCGCACGCTCGAGCGCGGCGAGACCAGGGAGAGCGACCTCGACCACGCCATCGGCCTGATGGTCAAACACCGCGCGCTCGAGGACACCATCGGCCGCGCCCATCACTACGGCGCCATTGCCCGCGATGCGCTCGCTTTGTTTGCCGATTCCGCCATGAAGGCGGCGCTGGTCGAAACTGTCAATTTCTGCATCGCCCGGACGCATTAGCCCGGTCTTCCAGGCTTTCCGCTGAGAAATGAACGGCTTATCCGCCGTGGCGACGGGAACTCGCGCGGCTTGCGGCGCGTTGTGGGTGCGAGCAACGCCTTTTCGGGCAAACCTTGGGCGCGAGCCGGCCTTATGCAATCGGAAGACCCGCCTCGGGGAGAGCCTGACGATTCGCCGGCGGCGGGGCCGCGTGCGGCGGATAATCCGGACATCACCGCGGAAAAGCCTGATAGCGCCGCGCAAAACCCTGACAGGGCCGCGATCGACGCGCTGCCGGCCTCGTTGTTGCTGAAAGCGCTGGCCAAGCGCGCCGCTTCGTTCGCGCACGACCTCACGCGCAATTTCGCTAGCGCGGTCGCGCGGCTGCGTTTGGCAGTGCATCGCCGGCGTGCACAACGTCAAGCAGCGCCAGCCAGCAGCGCGGCCGCATGGACATTTCGCCCTCGTCGCAGCCTCGTTATCGCTGCCGCTCTTTTTGCGATCCCGGCCGTCTATCTCGCCTACTGTCTCGCTACAATACCGTTTGCCGGCGCCGCGCCGGCGCAGGTCGCGCCAAGCGCCATGGTGTTTGCCGGCGACGACGGCCAGCCCTTTGCGACCCGCGGGGTCATCAAAGGCCAAGCCATCACCGCGCAACATTTACCGCCGCTGCTCACCAAAGCCGTAGTCGCGATCGAAGACCGGCGGTTCTACGAGCACGGCGGCGTCGACGTGCACGCCATTGTCCGCGCCGCCTGGAACGATGTGACCGGCCACAATCTGCAAGGCGCCAGCACCATCACGCAGCAATTGGCGCGGCGGCTTTATCTCACGCCCGAGCGCACCCTCAAGCGCAAGGTGCAGGAGGCGGCGCTCGCCGAGTGGCTCGATCTGCGTTACGCGAAAAACGAGATTCTCGCCCGTTATCTCAACACTGCCTATTTCGGCGACGGCGCCTACGGCGCGGACTCAGCCGCACAACGCTACTTCGGAAAAACCGCACAGCAACTCTCGCTCGGCGAAGCGGCGATGCTGGCCGGTCTCATCAAAGCGCCGTCGCAGCTCGACCCCGACCGCAACCCGGCCGGAGCGCAACAGCGGGCCGCGGTGGTACTCGATGCGATGGTGCAATCCGGCGCGATCACTCAACAGCAGGCGGATGCTACGCACCAGGAGCCGGCGGTCGTCCGCGCTGCCGGGCAGACCCCGACGGGCGCCAACTATTTTCTCGACACCGCAGCAGCGGAGGTCAAAGCGCGGGCCGCCCAAACCACCGACGATTTGACCGTCGCGACCACGCTCGATCCGCAGTTGCAGCGCATCGCCGAACGCGTCGTCGCCGGGCATCTGGCTGTTGCGGGAAAGGCGAAAAACATCCAGCAGGCCGCGCTCGTTGCCATGCGGCCCGATGGCGCGATCCTCGCCATGGTCGGCGGCCGCGACTACGACCAGAGCCAGTTCAACCGGGTGACGCAGGCGCGGCGGCAACCCGGCTCGCTATTCAAAGCGTTCGTCTATCTGACCGCCTTGCGCAAAGGTTACACGCCGGATTCGGTGATGGTCGATCAGCCGGTCCGTATCGGCGATTGGGAGCCGGATAATTTCGGCGACCGCTATCTGGGACCGGTGACGCTACGCACCGCATTCGCCCACTCGCTCAATAGCGTCGCGGTACAGCTTGGGCAGGCCGTCGGCATTCAAAACGTGATCGATACCGCCAAGCAGTTCGGTGTCCGGTCCGAAATTCCCGCCGTGCCGAGTGTAGCGCTGGGTTCGGGCGCGGTCACGCCGCTCGAAATGACCCGCGCCTTCGCCGCCATCGCCACCAACACCGTCGGCGGCGAGAGCTATACCGTCCGTTCGATCGACCAGGACGGCAAAGTCGTCTACACGCGGCCAGTGGCGGCGAGCACCACGATCGACAATCCGACGATTCACGCCGAGATGCTCGATCTATTGTCGAGCGTGGTGCGCGGCGGGACCGGGACGGCGGCGCGGCTCGACCGGCCGGTCGGCGGCAAGACCGGCACGTCGGAAGATTATCGCGACGCCTGGTTCGTCGGCTTCACCTCCGATCTGGTGGTCGGCGTATGGGTCGGCAATGACGACAACTCGCCGATGAACGGCGTCGTCGGCGGCAGCGTGCCGGCGGCGATCTGGCATGATTTCGTCGGCGCCGCGGAGCCGCGGCTGCAGGCGACCGCTGCTCCGGGCACCGCAACCATCAGCTTCAATGATGCCGCGGAGGCGGTGGGCAACAATTTCGGCAATAATGAAACCCGCTTTCCGTTCGGTGGCCGCCGTCCATTCCGCCTATTCTGGTTTCGGTTTTAATCAGCCGGTAGCGCCAAGGCGGCACGCCTGCACCCACCAGCGCGGATATTCGCCGTGCAGCGCAAACGCCGCCGCTTTCGCGGCCGCCGCTTCATCGAAAATCCCGAAGCAGGTCGCACCAGAGCCGGACATGCGGGCGAGCCGGCAGCCCTCATGCGCCCGCAACGCGGCGATCGCTTCGGCAATCACCGGCGCAAGCTTGCTGGCCGGCTGCTCGAGATCGTTACCGTCGTGCGCGAGCAAATGGACAAGCGACATCCGGTCTTTGATTGCCGCGATGGCGGCAAGATCGAGTGGCGGCACCGCCTTGGCGTTTGGTGTCCAATTGGCGAACACGTCCTTGGTCGCCACCGCGACACCCGGATTGATCAGCACCGCGGCAAGCGGCGGCAGGTCGAGCGGCAGCGATAGCTTCTCGCCGATGCCCCACATCAACCGCGGCCGCGACTCGAGACAGACCGGCACGTCGGCGCCGGTGGCGCGGGCGGCGTCATAAAGGCGCGGATCGTCACTGCCGAGCCGGTTCGCGCGGGCCAACAG
>JBARER010000223.1:0-17070 GCA_049796395.1 Xanthobacteraceae bacterium | reverse complement strand
GACGACGAGAATAAGAAAACTCACGAACGTCCTCCTGTTTTATCCAATGCCGCCGCTTGACGCGGCAGAACGATTGTGAATTCGGTGAAATTGCCGGGATCGGTGTCGACCGTGAGTGTTCCAGCATGCTGTTTCACGATGATGTCATGGCTGATGGATAGCCCCAGCCCTGTGCCTTCGCCTGCCGGCTTGGTTGTAAAGAACGGATTGAACATTTTCTCTTTTACTTCGGGAGGTATGCCGGTGCCGTTGTCGCGGATTTTAATTTCGACGCGGTCGCCCAAATTCTTAGTTGCCGCCAAGAGCGTCGGCTCGAAATTGCTGCCGTCAGCGTGGCTTTTGCGCTTGTGCGCCGCATAAAAGCCGTTCGAAATCAGATTGAGAAGAACGCGCGTGACCTCCTGCGGATAAAGGTCAACCTCGCCTGCTGCCGGATCGAACGCGCGCTCAAGCGCGATGTTGAAGCCCTGCTTCTCCGCCCGGGCACCGTGATAGGCGAGATTGAGGCTTTCCTCGACCAACGCGTTGACATCGATGGGCCGATGCTCGCCGGAGCCGGCGCGTGAATGCAGCAGCATGTTCTTGACGATCGAGTCGGCACGCTTGCCGTGCTGGACGATCCTGTCGAGATTGCCCTTCAGGGTTTCCGCCAAGTCGTCGATTTCCGCACGCGCCGCATCGTCGACCTTCACCTTTGCCAACTCCTGTTGCAATTCGTCGATCAGCTCGACGGACACGGAGGAGAAATTATTGACGAAGTTGAGCGGATTTTTGATTTCGTGGGCGATGCCCGCGGTCAATTGTCCCAGCGAAGCGAGCTTTTCGGTCTGCACCAGCCGGTCTTGCGCGGTCCGCAATTCATTGAGCGATTGCGTCAAATCGTCCGTGCGCTGCCGTAACTCACTAAGCAGCCGGGCGTTCTCAATGGCGATCACCGCCTGCGCGGCGAAGTTTGTTAGAAGCTCCACTTGCTTTTCGGTGAATGGCCGAACTTCCTGACGATAGATCGCCGACGTACCGACGACCTCGCCCTCCTTCAAGAGCGGCACCAGAATCAGGCTCCGCGCGCCAGTCGTAGTGGTGAAGTCGCGGATCAGTGGATCGGCATTGTCGTATGCGGCAAGATCGGGCACCTGTATCGCCTGTTGAGTGGCAATCGCCTGCGCCGCGATGCGGCCCATCTGCCCGGTCGGCACCCAAGTCGGCTCGCGACGCCGCAACTCAGCATAAGCCGGCGGCGGATTGTGCATCGCGACTACGCGCAAGGCGGCGCCTTCGCGCAACGACAGGACCCCGAACTTCGCCTGACAAATTCGGGTCGCATTCTCCAGCATCGCACCGAACACCGGTTCAAGGTCGCCGGGCGAGCTTGAAATGACGCGCAGCACCTCCGACGTGGCGGTCTGCTGGTCAAGCGACTCGCGCAACTCGGAAAGCAGCCGCGTATTCTCGATGGCGATCACAGCCTGAGCCGCGAAGCTTTTGACCAGCGCGATCTGTTTGTCCGTGAACGGCCGCACCTCAGTGCGGTAGATGGTTATCGCGCCGGCGAGCGCGCCCTCCTTGAACATGGGCACGGCGAGGTGCGAGCGTGCGCCACCGAGTTGCGCCGCCGGCGAGACGACCGGCTCGGCGGCATCGTCCATCGAATGCACCACGGCATTTGTCTGCAGCATCCGGTCGAGCGGTTGTCCGGGAGGCGGCTTGAATGCACCGCGCTGCTTGCGGAACGCGAGCAGTTCCAGCGGTTCGCCATGCGACGCCTCCATGTGGAACAGCGTCCCCTCATAGCGATAGATGGTGCCGAACTCCGCCTCGCAGATGCGCGTTGCATTGTCGAGGATGGACTCGAACACCGGTCTTAGATCGCCGGGCGAACTAGAAATGACGCGCAGCACTTCCGAAGTCGCGGTCTGCTGCTCCAGCGACTCCCGCAATTCGGAAAGCAGCCGCGCATTCTCGATGGCGATCACTGCTTGGGCGGCGAAATTCTGCACCAGCGCGATCTGCTTTTCCGAGAACGGCCGAATTTCCCGGCGATAAAACGCCACCACCCCGACCAAAACGTCGTCCTTCATCATCGGAACCGCGCACATCGAGCGAATGCCCGCCTGCTCGACACCGGCAATCATCCAGGGATCCCGGTCGAGATAGGCTTGTTCCATAGCCAAATCGGTCACGAGGGCAGGCTTGCCGGAGGCAACGGCGCGGCCAAAGGGTACGTCCGGCCGCGGGTGGAATAGATCGCCTTTCCACCACGTTTGCTGGGCCGTGGCCGGCAAGTGGCCCTGGCGTGCGGCGGCGCGATAGCTGTCGCCTTCGCGCAGATACATCGTGCCATAGGTGGCTTCGCACAGACGGTTAGCGCTCGACAGGATAGTATTAAAGACCGGCTCCAATTCGCCGCGCGATGCCGCGATCGAACGCAGAATCTCCGAGGTTGCGGTTTGCTGCGCCAACGTCTCGCTTAATTCGGCCGTTCTATCCTCGACCTTCTTTTCCAAGTCGGCGTAGGATTCCTGCAGCCGGCCAGCCATATCGTTGAACTGATTAGCCAGCGCCTCGACCTCGTCGCCGGTCTTGATGTCGATGCGCTGGGCGAGGTGGCCCGCGCCGATGCGCGCCGCGCCGGTGCGCAGCGCCTGGATCGGCACCACCATGCGGCGGGCTAGGAACGCACCGGCAATAATGGCGAGCGCCAGCGCCCCGAACAGCACGAAACCGGAGCGCTGAATGGAACGGTACAGCGGCGCATAGGCTTCCTCGATCGGCGTTTCGACAAACACGAACCAGCCGAGCGGATGCACCCGCGCATAGGCGGTGAGCACCTTATGGCCGGCGAGATCGTCGGCCTCCTGCACATCCTCGCCGGAACCGCCAGCGCGCGCCGCCTGCACTTGCGCGAGCTTCGACATGTCTGTGTTGCGCAAAACCAGACTGATATCCGGGTGCGCGATCAGCCGGCCGTCGGCGTCGACCACATAGGCGTGACCGTTCTCGCCGACCTTAATGCCCGAGACCACGTCCCAAATGAGCTTGAGATTGACCTGGGCGATGCTGACGCCGTTCTCGACCCGCGTGCCGGCCAGCGCGATGGTCATGTAGGGCTCGGATTCGCGGCGGAAATAGACCGGGCCGTAATAGACCTTGTTCTGCACCGCCTCCTTGAATTCCGGCTTGTCGGAATAATCGATGCCGCTGCCGACCACGTCCATGGTAAGGCGGGACACTTTGAGCTGCTCGTGGCCGGAGGCATCGATCTGGGCAAGCTCGGTGATCGCGGGCACCTGACGCAACAACCGCAGCGCATCGAAGCGCCGCTGATCGAGCGTGCCGCTGGTCCACGGCAGCTGCGTGGTCCAGCCGAGCTGGCTTTGAATTTGGGTGATGAACTCCTCGATCTTGTCGGCAGCGGCTTCGGCTTGCTGGTGCTGAAGATTGGTCAGCGCCGCCTTCTGCTGCTGAAAGGAGAACCAGACTTCGAAAGCACCGTTGGCGACCAACGCCAGCACGACGACGCTGACGAACAGCGCCACATATTTGACGAACAAGCGGCTGCCGAGGATGGACTTGCCGAAGCCGGAATCGCGAGACGCCCCGCGGTCCGCAGATCCGCTGGCGGGAGAGCCGCTATGCACTGCATCCGCTTTCATCTCATCATCTTAGCAGACATCGCGGGCTCGAAACTGCGTCCGTTTACTCGATAACCTCATCGGCCAGGGCGACGAAATTTGCCGGCAGATCGATCCCGGTCGCCTTGGCGGTCTTGAGGTTGATGACCAATGGATAGCGGGTGGGTTCCTCAAATGGCAGGTCGCCCGGCCGGGCACCACCGAAGATGCGCGCGACCAGATCGGCGGCGCGCTGGAATGATTCTTTTACGTCGGGACCGTAGGACATCAGCCCGCCTTCGCGCACCAAGAAATCGTACTCGTAAAGTGCGGGGATGTGGTGCGCGCCGGCGTAATCATACACGCGCTTGCGATTGAGAATCGTGAGCGAGTCGGCGACCATCAGAATGGCATCCGGCGGCTGCCGATCCATAGCCTCGAACACCCCATTGAAGTCGTCGGGCTCGCGGACGCCGAGCGGCTGCACCGAAACACCGATCGACCGCGCCGCGGCAGCGGAGGATTCATAACGCATGCTCATGCCGAGATCGTCGCGATTCCACAGCATGGCCACGCGCTGCAACTTGGGCACTGCTTGTTTGATGATATCGAGCCGCTTGGTCGAGAGTGTTACGGCGTTGTCCGAGATGCCGGTGATAGTGCCGCCCGGATGGGGAAGCGAATCGATGAGGTGGGTGGCAACCGGATCGCCGGCGCCAAGCGCGACCACGGTCGGCATTTTGGCCACCTTGCAGGCGAGCGCTGTGGGAAAGCCCGTAATCACCACGGCGTCGATCTGGTCGGCCTTCATGCCCTGGAGGAGCGAGGCGAGCTTGTCCACCTGTCCGGTCGCAGCGCGCACTTCGAGGGTCATGTTCTTGCCGAGTGTATAGCCACGCTGCTCCAGTTCCTTAAGCAGGATCGCACCGGTCGGCGACTTCTCGTCGATGGGCGCGCCGGGGGTGAGCGTACCGAGGCGAAAGACTTTACTTTGGGTTTGTGCGGCCACGGCGCCGGGCATGGGCACCAAAGCCGCCGCCAGAATTTGCAGCACTTCACGTCGTCTCATCATCCTTCCTCCACGGCGCGCGTATTTCACTGTCTGCCGCGGCAATGCGGCCTCCTGAGGTACCAGCACCGGCGCCGTATTCATTCATTCGATGACCTCGTCGGCGGTCGCGAGCAGCGTCGGCGGAAACGTCAGTCCTAGCGCTTTGGCGGTTTTGAGGTTGATCACGAGTTCGAACTTGGTCGATTGCTGCACGGGCAGATTTCCAGGCCTCTCACCCCTGAAGATACGATCGATGTAATCGGCCGCCTGCCGGTACTCCTCGACGATATCCGGACCGTACGAGGCGAGGCCGCCGTCCGTCACGCAAAAACGCAGCGGGAAAATGGCCGGAAGTCGATAGTGCGCGGCGGCCGCAATAATCTCATGACGCGCCGCGATGTCCTCGGACGTCCGAAGCACGATCAGGCCGCCATTTCCGTCGGCGGCAAAGGCAGCGACATCATGATCGATCGCGGTCCGGTCGCGGACATCGATGTAGCTCAGTTCCACGCCAACCGATGATGCAGCAGCCGCGAGGACATCGATTTGCCGCCGAGCACCTGGATTGCTTAGCTCCCGAAACACCGCCACGCGCTTGACGCCGGGCGAAATGTCCCTGAGCAATTGCAGCCATTTGCCGCTTATGTCCAATTCGGAGGGGGAAAAACCGGTGGCATTCCCGCCCGGTCTCGCGACACTGTGGACGATGCCGAGCGCAACCGGGTCGGTGACCGCCACGAACACAATCGGCAAGGTGTGAGTAAGTTGCTGCAGCGCCAGAACGCTCGGCGGCGCATTGGCGAGCACCACGTCGGGCGCAAGCGCAACGAGCTCAGCGGCATTTTTGCTGACCGCACTCACTCCCCAACGATAGGTGATGGCAAGATTCTTGCCGTCGTTCCAACCCAACTTCTCCAGCGCCTTGAGCAGAGCGTCGACGCGGCGCTGTCCCTCAGCGTCGCCCTTCGGCAAATTCATCAGTACTCCGAGACGCCTTGTCGGCGCGGTCTCCTGCCCACGCGCAACGGACGGCGCGGCGATCACCGCACCGGCGGCAAATGCAATAAATTCGCGCCGCCTCATGAATCGTCCCCGGCTCTGGGTCGCCGCGCCAACGCCGGTTGCTGGCGCGCCTCGGCCCACACACTATCACGGGGCGCCTGTGAGATTGTGTCCGGCGTCACACGAGGACAACCGCAGTCCGAACCGCCTGCACCCCCCCGCCGCTCGGCTCCAGCCCGCAGCAATCGGGTGGCTGTTGCCGCCACGGCTGCCGATGTTAAATCGCACGCAGTAGTGAAACAAAAGCGACCGCCATGGACCGGAAATTGCCCGAACGGCAAAGCGTATTTTACGGCTGGCTGGTCGTGGCCGGCGCCTTCACCGTCACCTGCGTCGGGTTTGGCTGCGTTTATTCCTTCGCCGCCTTCCTCAAGCCGCTGGAACACGAGTTTGGCGGCTCGCGCGGTTCGGTATCGCTGGTGTTCTCGCTCGCCGGGTTTCTCTATTTCAGCCTCGGCAGCATTAGCGGTCCGCTCGCCGACCGGCTCGGTTCGCGGCGGCTCGCGGTGACCGGGATGCTGTTGATCGGCATCGGCGTGGCACTTGCCGGATTGGCGCGGACGCTGGGCCAAGTCTACGCTGCCTATGGCCTTGGCGTCGGTCTGGGCGTCGGCTGCGCCTATGTGCCGGCGATGGGCGCGGTGCAGCGCTGGTTCGTCCGGAATCGCGGTTTCGCGTCCGGTCTCGCTTCGAGCGGCATCGGCGTCGGCACGCTGATAGCGCCGCCGCTGGCGGCGGCGCTGATCGCCGCATTCGGATGGCGTGACGCCTATTTCATTCTCGGCGGCGGCTCCGCGGTCTTGGGCGTCGGTATGGCGCTGTTGATCGAAAACGATCCGCATGACCGCGGGCTCGCTCCCGACGGCGACGCGGTGCAGGCACATGGTGGCACCACGCATGCGAGCGGCGCATCGCTGCGCGAAGCGATCAAATCCCGCCGCTTCATCGGCCTCTATGCGGCGTGCCTAGCCTGCTCGTTCGCGGTGTTCGTGCCGTTCGTGCATCTGGTGCCCTACGCGCTCGACCACGGCATGACCGAGGCCGTGGCGGTGTGGCTGGTCAGCGCCATCGGCGTCGGCAGTACGGTCGGCCGCTTTTTTCTCGGCGGCGTAGCCGACCGGTTTGGCCGTGAGCTTTCGCTGACCGCCACGTTCGTCGGCATGGCGCTGGCACTGGCGTTTTGGCTGGTGTCGACGGGGTTTTGGCCGCTTGCGCTATTCGCGTTTTTGTTCGGCACGGCCTATGGCGGCTGGGTCGCGCTATTGCCGGCCGTGGTCATGGATTATTTCGGCGGCCGCAACGTCTCCGGCATCATCGGCCTGCTCTACACCAGCGTCAGCTTCGGTACGCTGATCGGACCGAGCGCCGCGGGATTCGCATTCGATCTCACGCACAGTTACACCTTGCCGATCGCAGCCGGCATCGGCTTTAACATCATCGCCGCCGCCATCATTGCCGCCACGGGCGTGCAATGATGCCAAGTTTTGCATCGGTTTTTTCTAAAGAGCGGCCGGCATTGGCGGCGTCTGCTCGTGGATGCCGCATTCCGTCTTGGCAAGGCCGCTCCAGCGGCCGTCGCGCGAGCCGGCTGCCGCCGCTCGGCCGGTGCACGGTATGCAGCCGATCGAAGCGAAGCCGGCAACCTCCAGCGGATGGCGCGGTAAATTGCCGGCTCTGACGACGGCGTCGGATCGGACAACAACATTCTTTTCAAATCGAGATCGCCGATAAAGAGGGTCGATCAGCCGGGAATAATACGCCGTCGGAAGAAAACGTCGCCCTACTCGAACTCAACCCACGACGCTTGGCCGCCGCTTGCGTTCCGCTTCTTCGCCTACGCGGTTTTGACCGGCAACGCCGCCGCGGCCGGCGGCGGCTCGGCGGGTTCGGCAGACGCCGGCTGGAGAAGGGATTCGGAATCATTCGCCACGCGATTGACGGCGGTCGAGATTTCATAAGCCTCAAGCAAACCATCGTCGGCCGGACGGATCAGCGCCGCAGCGACATCGGGTTCAACGTTGTCACAGTCGAGCCACAAATCGAACGCGTCGCGCGGCACGAACACCGGCATGCGGTCGTGGATCGCCGCCAGCGTGCGGTTCGCCGCCGTCGTGACGATAGCCGCGGTATCGAGCTCCTCGCCGTTCGGGCCGGTCCAGGTTTCGTACAGGCCGGCGAAAGCAAGCGGCGGCGCGCCACCGCCGGGCTCGCGTCGGGCGCGCACGAAATAGGGCCGCTTCGGGCCGCCGGCGCGGGCGGCCTGCCACTCATAGAAGCCGTCGGCCGGAATGAGGCAGCGCCGGCGGCGCATGGCGTTACGGAACGCGGGCTTTTCGAGCACGGATTCGCCGCGGGCATTGATCAAAAGCGGAAAGGTCTTCGGATCTTTGACCCAGGACGGCAACAAGCCCCAGCGCATCAGCGCGAATTTGCGCTTTCCACCGTCGAGGCGAACGACCGGAACAGGTTGCGTCGGCGCCACATTGTAGCGCGGCGGGAAGTTCGGCTGCTCGGCATAGCCGAACAGCGCCCGGATCGCTTCCGGCGTGGAGATGATGACATAGCGTCCGCACATGCTATGCACAGATATAGGACGGAACGGCAGCGAAATTAATGACTAACGCGGAGAGCGCGCGAACCTATCCGACGCGGCCCTATCTCGCCGTCAGCGCGGCAATATTCCGCGACGGCCGGGTGCTGATCGTACGGCGGGCGCGACCCCCCGCGCACGGACTCTACACGCTGCCCGGCGGCGGGGTCGAGCTCGGCGAAACGCTGGAGCAGGCGGTCATCCGCGAAGTCCGCGAGGAGACCGCGCTGGCGATCGAGCCGGTCGAGCTGGTCGGCTTTCGCCAGGCGATCGTTCACGATGCTTCCGGCCGCGTCGAGCGGCATTTCGTGATCCTGCCGTTCGCCGCGCGCTTTATCGGCGGCGAGATTGCGCTCAATGAGGAACTGGCCGAAGCCGAATGGCTGGCGCCGGCCGAGATTTCGGGGCTGAAAACGACCGAAGGCCTGGCGGCTATCGTGACGGCGGCCGAGCGGATAGCCCGATTTCCGTGAGCCCCTGCCCCAACCATGCCGCCTTTGCGGCGCTTGCTGCGGCTGCGGTTCGGCCCTTATTTTCACGGATCGCCAGATTTGCCACGGCTCCATTGATGTCTCGCGCGCTCCTCGTCATCCCGCTTATGTTTTTGCTCGCGCTGCCGGCGCGCGCACAGTTTTGGGGCGCACCACTGGCACCGGGGCAGGCGCCTCAGGCCCCCGCTCCGCGGCCGGTTCCGCCAAGGCCCCAGGCACAGACGGCGCTGCCGAAAGAACCGGCCGGCCCGCCGCCACCTCCCCCGCAGGAGATACCCGCGCCCTACGATCCCGATCTGCAGCGGCTTTCCGAGATTCTCGGCGCGCTGCATTTCCTGCGCGGCATCTGCAACTCCGACGAAGGCCAGAAATGGCGCGACGAGGCGCAGGCGTTGATCGAGACCGAGGCGCCGACCGGCAACCGGCATGACGAGATGGTTGCGAGCTTCAACCGCGGCTATCGCGGTTTTCAAGAGAGCTATCGGACCTGCACTCCGGCTGCCAATGTCGTCATTCACCGCTACCTCGAAGAGGGCGCGAAAATCGCCCGCGACATCACCGCCCGCTACGCCAATTAACGCCCGCTCGCTCGCCGTCGCTCTCGAAAAGACCAAGCCCTCTCATCGACGAATCCGGGCTCGGATGCGGGCAAAGTCGCCAGCATTAACCCTGCCTTAAACTTCGCCCTCAAAAGCCCAAACATGCCGTGCTAACGTGGCCGCTCGGACAGGGGACGCCGCGGGCTGGCGGCGATAAGTGACAACAATGAGAATGGCGACCCAAAACCTTGCGCTCGACGAGCAGTTGGCTGAGCGCGAACAAAAACGGCTGGCACTTGCTCACTTGCAGGGGGCGTGGACGGAAGCCTCCCATGACGGGATCGAAGGCGACTGCCTGGCACAGACCGCACTTTTTCTGGCGCTGTCGGAACTGATCTCGACCTATGGCGAGGAAGCCACCGCGCGCTTTACGGAAAACTTCGGTACGCGCATCCGCAACGGCGAGTTTTCCATCGCGCTGCAGCGGCAATAACCTGTCTCCGGCAGACGGCTCCCATCGGATTCGTGCGCCGAACGGCCCGTTTGTTCGGGCTCGGTACCGGCATGTGCCTGCTCTAAAATGACCTTGCGATGACGGTGCCGCAGGCATAGGCATAATTGCCATGAAAGCGGCTTTGCTCCCGGATCGCGGCGTCGTCAAAGTGGCCGGCGACGGCGCGCGGAACTTCCTTCACGGTCTCGTCACCGCCGATATGCTCAAGCTTACGCCCGGCACGGCGCGCTTCTGCGCGCTGTTGACGCCGCAAGGCAAGATCATCGCGGATTTCTTTGTCGCCGAAGCGCCGGCCGCCGACGACGGCGGCTTTTTTCTCGATGTGCCGCGCGCCATGATCGGGACCCTGATCGAAAAACTCAAACTGTACAAATTGCGCGCCAAGGTGCTGATCGAGGATCTGTCGGAAGTGCTCGGCGTGCTCGCCGCGTGGAACGACGCCTCGGCGGACGCGGCCAGCGTCACCGGCAAGATCGGCCTGAGCTTCGCCGACCCCCGCCTGCCGGCGCTCGGACTTCGCATCCTGATACCGCCGCACCGTGCCGCTGAGGCGGCAACCGAACTGGACGCCACGCCGGCCCCGGCGAGCGACTACGCCGCGCATCGCATCGCGCTCGGCGTGCCGCAAGGCGAAAGCGATTTCAAATACGGCGATGCCTTCCCGCATGAGACCGATATGGACCAGCTCGGCGGCGTCGATTTCACCAAGGGCTGCTATATCGGCCAGGAGGTGGTGTCGCGGATGGAGCATCGCGGCACCGCGCGCACCCGCGCGGTACCGGTCCGCTACGATGGCGCCGCGCCCGCGGCCGGCGCAGCGATCACCGCCGGTGAAAAGCCGATCGGCACCGTGGGATCGACCGCAGACGGGCGCGGCATGGCGCTGGTCCGCCTCGATCGGGCCACGGAGGCGATCGCCGACGGCGGCACGCTGACCGCCGCCGGAGTGCCGATCCGGCTGGTCAAGCCGGCTTGGGCGCACTTTGCCTTTCCCGGCGAGGCCGCGGCCGGCGTCACCAAGGCCGCCGGATGATTGCACCATCGCCGCCACCGCAGACCTCCGGCATCAGGCGCTGTCCCTGGCCCAAAGAGGACCCGCTCTACGTCGCCTATCACGACGAGGAATGGGGCGTGCCGGAATACGACGACCGTGCACTTTATGAGAAACTCGTGCTCGACGGCTTCCAGGCCGGACTGTCCTGGATCACCATCTTGCGCAAGCGCGAAAATTTCCGCCGCGCCTTCGACGGCTTCGTGCCGGAAAAAATCGCCCGCTACCGTCCGGCCAGGATCGAACGGCTGATGGGCGACGCCGGCATTGTGCGCAATCGCGCCAAGATCGAAGGCACCGTGCTCTCGGCGCGCGCTTGGCTCGAGGCCATGGAAAAAGGCCCGGGCTTTACCAAGCTGCTGTGGGATTTCGTCGACGGCCGGCCGAAGGTGAACCATTTTCGCTCGACTAGCCAAGTGCCGGCGGAAACCGCGATTTCGCGCGCCATGTCGAAAGAGCTCGCGGCGCGCGGCTTCAAGTTCTGCGGACCGACCATCGTTTATGCCTTCATGCAGGCGGTCGGCATGGTCAACGACCATCTCAAAAGCTGTTACCGGCACGAGGCGGTGGCGAAGCTCGGGCATCAAGCCGGTGCCTGAACGGCCGACGCGCGCAAGGTCACCCATGCGCGCCGCCCCGCGCGCCTGGCAACGAATGCTGTCGGGCCGCCGCCTCGATCTGCTCGATCCCTCCCCGCTCGACGTCGAAATGGAAGACATCGCGCACGGCTTGGCGCGGGTGGCGCGCTGGAACGGGCAAACCAGCGGCGCGCATATTTTCTCGGTCGCTCAGCACTGTCTCCTGGTCGAAGCTTTGGCGCGCGCGAAAGTGCCCAGCCTCGATCGCGGCCACCGCCTTGCGGTGCTTTTGCACGACGCGCCGGAATACGTGATCGGCGACATGATTTCGCCGTTCAAAGTCGTAATCGGCGACGCCTATAAGGCGGTCGAGCTTCGGCTCCTGACCGCCATCCATTTGCGCTTCGGATTGCCGGCGCAGTCGCCGCCCGAACTGCACGACCTGATCAAGACCGCCGACCGGCAAGCCGCCTATCTCGAATCGACGCGGCTCGCCGGTTTCGAGGCCGCCGAGGCGCGCCGTTTCTTCGGCAAGCCACCGGTGTTCTCCGCGGCGCTGGAGCGCGACTATCTGAAACCCTGGCCCGCGGAGACTGCGGAAGCACGCTATTACGAGCGGTTCAAGAAGCTTACGAGCTAGCAAGTGGAATCGTAATCCGGGCTAGTCTAGTGGCGGAGCATAATGTCCCGCTTGCTCTGAACGCGACCGAAGCGCTGCGCTTCCCTATTCGATCGTTCGTCTGCGATGCGGACGCCAGACATCACGAACGCCTGCGGACAGAGCCTGACCTTCTTAAGCCACGGAACAAGACGACCATTGCCGATGAGAAAATATACTTGCAGACGACACTGGTATTTGTGGGCATCGCGCATACATGAGATCGGTAGTTTTACTGATGAACATTCAAATCATATTTCGGCAATTTTGGAGAATTACATGACTCAGGACAACAAAGGCCAGCCGCAACAGGGCGGGCAAAACAACAACCCGGGGCAGCAAGGTCAGCACCAGCCTGGCCAGAACCCGGGACAGCAGAGCCAGCAGCCCAACGAAAAGCCTGGTCAGGGCACCGGCAAGAACTGATTTCGAGAGAACCCCACCGTGTTGGCGGGGTTCTCGTTTTAAAACGCTCTGAAGTAACATTCGCCACGGCGGCAATCAGATTCTCGCCCTGTCGAGAGAGTTCTCAGCGGCGTGCGGAGACTGACCTCCTCTTTGGGGTGAAAGCTAAGGCAGCCGTTTTCTCCATCGCACGGGCAACTCCGCGCTCGCTTGGAGGCGATCCCGCCCGGCAACCCTGAGGGATAGAGGAAAGATGCAAAAATTAGATTATGCCACCACGGCCGAACCGTTCGATTACAGCACGGAGGCCGAGTTATTCTCCACCGGGCGTGGGAATTCCAGGCGTACGCCTCTCGGATACAAGCGGTTTGCGCGCGCTGCGGATGCGATCCATTTTGCAATCGAGGAACTCCCACCGCGGGTCCTTTTGAGCACCTACCTGGAAGTCAACGAGGCGCGCTATAGTGGCACTGAAATCCGCCGTTTGTACGAACGCGCAGACTATCCTTTGGCGCGGCGCGACGGCCAGAGCGGATGATCGCGCGCTCGCTCGACAAGACCGTCGTTTTCAAAAGGCCGTTCCTGCTCAAGGAGGTCGACCGAATGTTGCCGGCGGGAGCTTACCGGGTCGTGACCGATGAAGAGCTGATCGAGGGAATTTCCTTTCCAGCTTACCGCCGGGTTGCGACCATGATTTTCGTGCCGGCCGCGCTTGGTGGCTCATCGATCGAGATGGTCACAATCGATCCTCTCGACTTGAAAACCGCTCAGGAGCGAGAGTCGGAACTATGACAGACAAAGCGGTCGATCTTGATCAGCATCGCGGAATGGCCGCGCAGAAGGCGACCGACGTTCGCCGACTCCTGGCAGAGGTAGCCGCCAATGAACGGACGTTGCGGGAAACGCAGGATGAACTGGAAGCCCAGTTGATCGCGGCCCCGGCCTCGGATTGGCAAGAGGCTGCAGACAAGGCGCGCTATTTGCTATCCGTGCTTGCTGTTACGCCGAGCGGACAAGACCCGCGCAGGAAGAGATTGATCGACGCCGTTCTGGAGGATTTCGATCGGCTTTCCTCCGAGAAATAGAGTCGCGCATTCTTCGCCAACGAGAGGCTGCGTCCAATTGGCCATTCTCCATGCGCACCCCAAGATAACGCTGGCGCGACTTCCGGGCGCCGGCGGCACTTAATTCACGTTTAAGCCTACACCAGCGGTCTCGGCACCTGGCATCGGACCCTGCAACCGCTCGATCGAAGAGGAACAGCCCGTGCAAGTTCTCGTCCGTGACAACAATGTCGACCAGGCGCTCAGAGTGCTGAAGAAGAAGATGCAGCGCGAAGGCGTCTTCCGCGAAATGAAGCTTCGCAAGCATTACGAGAAACCCTCCGAGAGGAGAGTCCGAGAAAAGGCTGAGGCCATTCGGCGCGCTCGCAAGCTTGCCCGCAAAAAATTACAGCGCGAGGGTTTGCTGCCGATGAAGCCCCGGGTGGTTCCAGGGACGGCTGGTAGTGGACGCCCTGCTCGCACGCCCCGTTTCTAAGTTCGAATGCAAGTTTCGATACGTGAAAAATGACCGGCGCCGACGAAACCGCCCATAGGGCGGTCTCGTCTCGCTGTTCGCAGGCGTTATGCCGCTTGGATATTGCCCACGGCGATCTTGCCGGTGCGACGATCCTCTTGGGTATCGAACGTGACTTTTTGGCCTTCCGCCAGTCCCCGCATTCCGGCGCGTTCGAGCGCGGTGGCATGAACGAAAACGTCTTTGCCGCCGTCATCCGGCTGAATGAAGCCGAAGCCTTTTTGATCGTTGTAGAACTTCACGGTACCCGTAGTCATCTGGAGTATCCTTTCGCTGAACTGGGTGCACTTGAGCCCAACCCACGCTGCCGCGTGCCTTGCGCCCCGATTTTTCGATGTTTGGAGGGTCTGAGCGTGCGCCTAGCAGTCAGCGAAGGCGAAACGGCCTGATTGTCCGGCCAAAATTCGAATGCCGTCATTACTGGACTTGCCTGGCGCTTGCAACTCTGAATTTAAATCGCCGTAGCAGGGGCTTAGCGAGCATTAACCGGCGCCCAGCTACGCCTTAAAGGCCGATATTGAGCCGATTTCACGTTAGGCAAAACCTAACGAGGCCGCCCCGAACCAGACCACTCATAAAAGCGACGTCACAGTTGCGCCGCGTGGCGGTTCCACAGCGCACACTTTATCGCCGCGCGCTTTGCCGAACGCCGGCGAAGCGCGGTAAAAGCCATCCATGATTCACGTCTGCTCGCTCGCGCGCCTGCAAGAGACCGTCGATGAGACCGGCGCGCGCCATGTCGTGTCGCTGCTCGGCGACGAGGCCACGATCGCACGGCCGAATGGCATCGCGCCGGAAAACCATTTGTGGCTGCGCCTGCACGACATTGCGGCGCCGCTCGACGGTTATATCGCACCTGAGGAACAGCACGTCGCGGGTCTCCTTGATTTCGTGCGTGGCTGGGATCGGCACGCACCGATGGTCGTGCATTGCTTCGCCGGCATCAGCCGCTCGACGGCGAGCGCCTTCGCAGCCGTCTGCGCGCTCAATCCCGCTCGCGCCGAAGCCAGCATCGCGCAAGCGCTGCGCCGCGCCTCGCCGACGGCGACACCGAATATTCGCATCGTCTCGCTCGCCGACCGCCTGCTCGGCCGCGACGGCCGCATGATCGCAGCGGTCGAAACCATCGGCCGCGGCGAATTTGCCGCGGAAGCGACGCCGTTCCGGCTCGATCTCGAGTGAAGGTGAGACGTTATTCCTGCAGCGACGGCCGCAGCACCGGACGCGTATTGGCGATCGGTGTCGCCTCGGCGTGCGGCTCGGGTCGCTTGCTGGCGATCTCGGTGCGCGGGGTCGCGATCGGCGTCGCATCCCTTTCGGTATCGGCGCGCTTGGTCAACTCGCTGCGCGGATTGCGCTGGTAGAAGTCGCAATAGGCGAAGCCCAGTCCGGACACCGAACCCCGAAAGCTGCGGTAACCGGTCTTCTCCACCCGAAAGCACGGCGTGATCGGCAGGCCAGGCAGATGGGCGCACATCGAACCGCCCCCCGCGCTGATCGTTCCCGCCGGCAGAGTGGCAAAGCGCGTCTGGCCCTGGCCGCGAAACTTCACGGTGCCGACCACCGAGCCGTCGGCAAAAATACGCCCGGCGCCGGACGTGCCCTCGAAGCAGGTATAGGTGAAGAGCTTTCCGACCACGAAGGCACGGGCCTGCTCGGGCCCAAGATCCTCCGCCAGTGCCACGCCGGCCCCAAAAAATCCGGCAATCACCACGCAAGCACCGACACCAACAACGCGCCGCAACATTGACGACTCCACTGTGGACTTAAGCGCAATGTTAACAAGACTTCTTAACCGTCTCCTTACCATAGCGCCCTCGCAAGATGGCCAAAATTTGTAGGCGACTTTCGCGGCCTTTACCCGATTTTTACCACAATGCGCCCGCGCACCTTTCCTTCGACGATACGCTCTGCCGCGGCGACGACGTCCTCAAGTCCGATCTCCTCGGTCATCGCGGCGATCTTGTCCGCCGCGAGATCGGCCGCAAGCCGCAACCACGCTTCCTGCCGGGTCGGCAGCGGACACATCACCGAGTCGATGCCGAGCAACGAAACCCCGCGTAGAATGAACGGAGCCACCGAGCCCGGCAAGTCCATCCCGCCGGCGAGTCCACAGGCGGCGACGGCGCCGCCATAGCGGGTCATCGCCAGCACGTTGGCGAGCGTGGTCGAGCCCACCGCATCGATTCCGCCGGCCCAGCGCTCCTTACCGAGCGGGCGGACCGGGCCGGTCAATTCCTTGCGCTCGATCACCTCGGCGGCGCCGAGCCCCTTCAGATAGGGCGCCTCATCGGGGCGGCCGGTCGAGGCAACGACGCGGTAGCCGAGCTTGGCAAGGAGCGCGACGGCAACCGAGCCGACGCCACCCGCCGCACCGGTGACGACGATCGGGCCGCGCGACGGATCAAGGCCGGCATGCTCCAGGGCCATGACGGCGAGCATGGCGGTGTAGCCCGCTGTCCCGATCGCCATGGCTTGGCGCGCCGTCATGGCGGGCGGCAACCGGACCAGCCAGTCGCCTTTGACGCGGGCTTTTTGCGCATAAGCCCCGAGATGGGTTTCGCCCAGCCCCCAGCCGTTGAGGATGACGTTGTCGCCCGGCTGCCAGGCCGAATGCGAAGAGGTCTCCACCGTGCCGGCGAAATCGACACCGGGGATCATCGGAAAACGCCGCACCACCGGCGCTTTACCGGTGATGGCGAGACCGTCTTTGTAATTCACCGTCGAATAGTCGACCCGGACGGTGACGTCGCCACCCATCAGGTCCTTCTCTTCGAAATCGGTAAGCCGCACCGTCTGGCCGGCGTCGGCCTTATCGATGACGATGGCTTTGAAGCTGCTCATGCCAACTCTCCCGGGCCGCAATCTTGTCACGGCGGGGCGTGACGATTCAAGCAAGCGGGTCGGGCGTTCGAGGAGAGCTTATTCCGCCGGCACCAGCG
>JBARER010000222.1:0-5129 GCA_049796395.1 Xanthobacteraceae bacterium | reverse complement strand
GCGCGCGCCTTCGCCGAGCATGTCGAAGGAATAGCGGGCGTCGCGGTGGCCGCCGGCGCGCGCCAGGGCCGCTTCGATGTCCTCGCCGATGACGAAATGCGAACCGAGAAGCCGCATCGCCTGCCGGATTGCCGCACGCATCGCCGGCAGGCCGACCCGGCGCAGCACGGTGTCGAGAATGGTTTCCGGTGTCTCGCCCGGATGAATGACGCGAACGGCGATGCCGAGCGTCCAGGCCGAGGCCGATACCAGGAGCGCGGTGGATTTGACGTCGCCGTCGAGCCAGCGGCCGGCGGCAAGCTTGTCTTCGATCAGCCGGTCGGCGGTGGCGGTGTCGGGAACGCGTAACAGCGCTTCGGCCAGCACCATGAGCGCCAGGCCTTCTTTGGTCGACAGCGAATAGGCGTGCAGAAAATCCTCGACGCCACCCAGTCCAATGCTGCGGACGCGGATCGCCTCGACCAGCCGCCGGGTGCGCGCATCGATGCGGGCTTCGGCGGCGGCCGCGCGCCCGGCGTCGGCGAGGAGCCCTGCCGCCAGCGCTTCATCCGGCGGAGCGTAAGGGGCTTGAAAACGCGGCAGCTTCGAGTCCGGCGCGTCCATGCAGGCAATTTAACGCCGCGGCGCTGCGATTGCGAGGCGCAAAGTAATGGCGGCGCTTCGCAATCGGTCGCCCCCGCGAAACAGTCAGCGCAAGCTTGCCAGCAGATCTTCGAGCCTGTCGATGCTCATCGTCCAGCCGGCCTCCATGCCCTGCAGATAGGCCGCGGCTTTGTCGACGACCGCGCTGGCGCACGTGTGCATGGTCATTCTGGTCTTGCCGTTTTCTTCGGCGAAAATCACGGTGGTGAAGCCTTCAAGGATGTGATTGCCGGCTTCGTCCACAGCAATATTGGTGAAGGCAAGCCGCTCGGGCGGCGTGATCTCGCGAATTTCGCCTTTCATCGGATAAACCGTGCCGTCCGGAGCGCGCATATGGATACGAATTTTGCCGGCGAGGCGCGCCTCGAATTCGCAGACCGGATTGGTGAAGCCTTTCGGGCCCCACCACTGCGCCAGTTGCGCGGCGTCGGTCCATGCGTTGAACACCAGCGCGCGCGGCGCATCGAATACGCGCGTGATGGTCACTTCGCGTTCCGTCAGCGGTCTTGTTTGTTCGGCGATGTTCATAATCCGCTCCTGGAATCTTGCGCGCCGGCGTGCGCCTGCTTGAGACTGTCGATGTCGAGCTTTTTCATTGTCATGATGGCGCCGATCACCCGGTCGCGCCGGCCGATATCGTCGCCGACGAGAAGGTCCGGCAGCGCCGACGGCACCACCTGCCATGATAGCCCGTATTTGTCCTTGAGCCAGCCGCATACGCCTTCCTGGCCGCCGCTTGATAGCTTGCTCCAGAAGTAATCGATTTCGGCTTGGCTATCGCACATCACCCGCAATGAGACGGCTTCGGTGAATTTGAACTGAGGGCCGCCATTGAGCGCGGTGAAAGTCTGTCCTTCGATCTCGAACTCGACCGTCAGCACCGTACCCGGCTCCTTGCCATGCACGTCACGGCCGGCGTTGCCATAGCGGCTGATCTGTTTGATGGCGGAGTTTTTGAACACGGCGGTGTAGAAGGTCGCGGCCTCCTCCGCTTGCGTGTCGAACCACAGACACGGCGTGAGTTTCTGCTTGATCGTCGGCATGTCGCGTCCTCATTTCGTCGTGGCAAGATAGGAGTCCATGCGATCGAAAGAGCCGCTCCACCCGGCGGTCATGCCGTCGCGGGTTGCATCGAAGGTCTTCTGTTCCTCCGGTGTGGCGTTCAACGGCGACCACCGCAGCCTCAATTTGGTCTTGCCGCCCTCCGCCTCTTCGAACATGACGGTGGTGAGCAGCTCGCGCGGCCAGGTTGGGATCATCGGATGCCGCGTCAGGCCGCCCGCTTCGTCCGAGAATGAATGCACCCAAACGAGGCGCTGCGGCGCGGCGATCTCGCGGTAGATGAATTTGGCCCACATGACGCGGCCCGACTCGTCGCGCATGGCGCCGTGGTAAGTGCCCCCGACGCGCAAATCCATGGTCGAGGCGACCATGGTCGATCCCTTGGGCCCGAGCCAGGTCTTCATCCGCTCCGGCTCGGTGAAGCATTTCCAGACGAGATCGCGCGGCGCGGCGAAGAGGCGGGTAATCACGAAGTCAGTGCGATCGGCTTCGGCTTTGGCGTCGGCAAGCATGACTTACTCCATTCTATTGGTGAGGCTCCGGCCTATTGTTGCCCGACCAGCACCATCCAGCCGACGCCGAACTTGTCGGCCAGCATGCCGAAGCGCGGCGAGAAGAATGTCTTGGTCAGCGGCATGTTCACTTTGCCGCCGTCCGACAGCGCGCCGAAGACCCGATCGGCGTCGGCTTCGGTCGCAACGCTCAGCGCCAGCGCAATGCCGTGGAAATTCGCACCGCCGGTGCAGCGGCCGTCCGACATCAGCAGCATGGTATCGCCGGCGTGCAGCGCGGCGTGCATCACCTTGTCGGCGTTGCCGGGCGAAATCATCGACTGGTCGGGCGCATCCTTGAAGCGCATGACCATTTCGACTTTGGCGCCGATGGCCTTTTTGTAGAACTCGATCGCTTCGTCGCAGCGGCCTTCGAATGACAGATAGGGCTGTACTTTCATGATTGTCTCCTGGTCGTGGTTGGGCTTTCGGATCGTGCTCTAACTCTGCGTGGCGATGTAGTCGGCAAGCCGCGCCAAGGTTTGCATCAGGCCCGTGTCGGCGCCATGTTCCTTGACGACGCGATCGCGGTCCGCGGCCGACGAGAAGTCGCCGCGCCAGACAATGCGCGTCCGGCCGCCGAGATCCTCGAATGTTATGGTCTGCCGGAACTGCACCGGCTCGACGTCTTCGCCGCCGCCGTGGCGATACACCAGGCGCTCCGGCGGCGCGATTTCTTCGAAGGTGATTTTGTTCTGATAGTCGCGGCCGTCCGGTCCGTGCATGACGAAGCGCCACACGCCGCCGGGCCGCATGTCGAAGCTCGACGTGGTGATGGTGAAGCCGTTCGGTCCCCACCACTGCGCCAGATGCTTCGGATCGGTGAAAGCCTTAAACACCAGCGCGCGCGGCGCATCGAATTCGCGCATGCCGATGATCGAGCGCGGGTCGCTTTTGAGATCGAGGCTATGTTGTACGCTCATTGTCATAGTCCCTGGTCGTCATCCTTGCGGCCGCTCGGGGTTTCGTCGCTTTGCAGCGTCTTCAGATAGGCATCGAGCCGATCGAAGCTTTCGTCGTAGAAGCGGCGGTAGTGCTTAAGCCAGTCGTCGATGTCTTTGAGCGCGCGGGGCTCGATGCGGCACGGCCGCCACTGCGCCTCGCGCCCCCGGCTGATCAAGCCGGCGCGCTCAAGCACCTTGAGGTGCTTCGACACGGCGGGAAGGCTCATGGCGAACGGCTTGGCGAGATCGGTGACGTTGGTCTCGCCCAAAGCCAGCCGCGCCAGGATGGCGCGGCGGGTCGGATCGGCGAGGGCCGAGAAGGCGCTGTCGAGGTTCATTTGCTCATCTAGTTAAATAACTAAATGGTTAAATACAACGGCCATCCAGCTCACGTCAAGAGGCTTTTTCCAGTTTCGCCGATGGGGCGACGGTGGGCACCCGGGACAATGGAGTTCGCCGTCTTCATTACTTATAGAACCGGCCTAGCTGAGAGAGCCCCGGCTTAGAGAGCCCTGCATGTCGTTTCTTCGTATCTATCTTCGCGTGCTCGGGCTGTTGCGGCCGGTCGCGCGGCTTGCCGTCACGCTGGCGCTGGCCAATGTCACGCTCGCGGCGGCGCAATTCGTTGAGCCGGTGCTGTTCGGCCATATCGTCGATGCCTTGTCCGGCGCGCTGCCGGCAGGCGTGCACGCGGCGGCGTGGACGCTGGCGCCGCTCGTCGGCATCTGGGTCGGCTTCGGGCTGTTCGTCATCGTCGCCGCCACGCTGGTCGCCTGGTATGCGGACCGGCTATCGCATTACCGCCGCAACATGGTGCTGGCGGACTATTTCGAGCACGTACTGCAGCTGCCGCTCGCCTACCACGCCGGCGCGCATTCCGGCCGGCAGATGAAGGTGATGCTCACCGGCACCGATACGCTGTGGTGGCTGTGGCTTTCGTTCTTTCGCGAGCATCTGTCCGCCTTCCTCTTCATTGTGCTGCTGTTGCCCGCGTCGCTGGTGCTCAATTGGCGGCTGGCTTTGCCGCTGATCGTGCTGTGCGCCGCATTCACGGCGCTGACCGCGTTCGTCATTCACAAATCCTTTGCGCTGCAGCGCGCCGTCGAGCGGCATTACTCCGATCTCGCCGAGACCGCCGCCGATGCGCTCGGCAATGTCGCTTTGGTGCAGAGCTATTCCCGTGTCGAGCTGGAAGTCTCCGGGCTGCGGACTGTAGTGGATTCACTCCTGCGCGCGCAGATGCCGGTCTTGTCATGGTGGGCGCTGGCCACCGTGCTCACGCGTGCCGGCACCACCCTGACTTTGCTGGTTATTCTTTTGACCGGGACCTATCTGAAGCTCGTCGGACTGGCGTCGGTCGGCCAGATTGTCAGTTTCATGGCCATGGCGGCCATGCTGATTACCCGCCTCGAGCAGGCCGTGAGCTTTTCCAACCGGCTGTTCATGGATGCGCCGAAGCTCGCCGATTTTTTCGGCGTCCTCGATACCACGCCCGCAGTGCGGGATCGGCCGGGCGCGCTCGACCCCGGCCGCCTGCGTGGCCTGGTCGAATTCAAAGCCGTGTCGTTTGCTTATGACGGGCGGCAACCCGCCGTGAGCGATTTGAGCTTCACCGTCCTACCCGGCGACCGGGTGGCTTTGGTCGGCCCGACCGGCAGCGGCAAATCCACCGCGATGGCGCTGTTGTATCGCGCTTTCGATCCGCAAGCCGGCGCGGTTGCGGTCGACGGGGCGGATATCCGCAGCTTCAAACTCACCGGGCTGCGTCACAATATCGGCGTGGTGTTCCAGGAGACGCTTCTGTTCAACCGCTCGATCGCCGACAATCTGCGTGTCGGCCGGCCGGACGCCACCGAGGAGCAATTGCGCGCGGCGGCGGCACGCGCACAAGCGCTCGATTTCATCGACCGCAATCCCGACGGGCTGGAGG
>JBARER010000221.1:0-12659 GCA_049796395.1 Xanthobacteraceae bacterium | reverse complement strand
GGATTGAATGTTCCGGTCAGCGTGCCGCCATAAGTCAGGATCGAGAACGTTGACGCCGAATAATGTGCCCCCAATGGTCCGGACGGCGCCAACTCAACGGTGCCGCCGCCGAGAGCGAGATTGCCTGACACCGTGGCGGAGGCGTGCGCGGTAGGCGTCAACTGGATTTCGTAATCAGCGCCGGAAGTAAATGTCAGACTGCCGGTGATGGTCAGCGTGCCGCCGGCGGTGCCCGGCGTACCGGGCTCCAAGGTGCCGCCCGAATTGATGTTCACGCCGTTGGTCATCGGCGGATCGATCGTGCCGTTGCCGGCGAGCGTGCCGCCGGAATTGACATTCACCGTCGCCGCGCTGTTCAAGGCGCCGTTGAGGACTACGGTGCCGGAGTCGATGTTCACCGTTTCGAAATTCTCGAAGCTGCTGTTGTAGGTGAACGTCGCGTTGCCGAGCGCGAAGTTGATCGTGTCGCCCGACGCAAATCCAGCGCCGAGCATATTGCCGGTAATCGCGCCGCCCGTGATGTCGATGATGACTGGAGCGGTGGCGGCGCTGGCGTCGATTGCCGAAGCCGTGCCGGTGATATTGCCGCTGTTCACGATCGCGCTGCCGGCCGCGAACGTCACGTCGGCGGCGATCACGATGCCGGTCGTCCCAATGATCGTCCCGGAATTGCTGATGTTGCCCGCAAAGGTCGTGACGGAGGCGACATAGATGCCGGCGCCACCGACCGAAATCATGCCGCTGTTGCTGATATTGCCGGCAAAGTTTTGGTCGTTGTTGATATTGATTCCGTTGCCTGAACCCGTTGCGAGGATCGTGCCTGAATTGCCGATGCCGCCCGCGAAGGCCGTGTCGGACCCGACAAAGATGCCGTTGAGGGCGGCGGAGATCGTACCGGAATTGCTAATGCCGTCGGTGAAGCTTGTGACGCGGTCGACGGCAATGGCGGATGCGGTCGCCGCCGAGATGGTACCGGAATTGCTGATGCCGCCGTAGAAGCTCGAGACGGTGGAGATTGCGATGCCGTTGCCGGTGCCGCCAGTTGCCGAGATCAAGCCGGAATTAGTGATGCCGCCGCCGGCGCTGCTGCTGCCGAATTGGACGACGCTGCTGACACGAATGCCGTCGATGCTGGAGGCAATAATCGTCCCGCCATTGCTGATGCCGCCGGCAAACGTCGACATCGAATTCAGAAGGATGCCGGCGGTTCCCGAGATCAATCCGCTGTTCTTGATGCCGCCCTCGAACGTCGAAATTCCGGAGACCCGGAGCGCGGTCGAGCCAGTCCCGATGAGCGCGCCGCTGTTGCTGATGCCGCCCTGGAAGAGCATTCCGCCGTCGATGTCGATGGCGCGAAAAGCCGCGATGGTCCCGGCATTGACGATGCCTCCCATGAATGTCGCGACAGAAGAAACAATGCCGTCGCCCATAGCCGATATGGTGCCGGAATTGGTAATGCCGCCGGAGAAGGTCGAAACGCCAGTGAGGAGAATGCCGGTGTTGCCCGCCGTGATCAGGCCCGCATTGCTGATGCCGCCGGAGAAGGTTGAGATCGTGACGCTGCTGCCGCTTCCGGTATGGCTGCCGACCCAGATGCCGTTGGCGTGCCCCGCCGCCGAGATCGTCCCGCTATTGGTAATGCCGCCGGAGAAGGTCGAGATCGTAATGGACCCGCCCCCCGAGGCCGTTCCGCCGACGTGGATGCCGGCTCCTCCCGCGACGGAGATCAGCCCGCTATTGGTGATGCCGCCGCCGAAGCTCGAAATGGTCATCGTCGCGCCCGACGTCGCGATGCCGCCGACCGCGATGCCTGCGGAATTGGCTGAGATCGTTCCGGAATTGGCGATGCCGTTCGGCACGGACGAGATCAGTAAATTGCTGCCTTCCCGGACAAAGCCGCCCAGAATGACGCCATACGATCCGGCCGTAACGCTGCCGGAATTGGTGATGCCGCCGGCGAAGGTCGACAACGTCAGCGACGATCCGTTTTCCTCCGTACCGCCGACGAGGATGCCGTTATTACCCGCCGTAATCGTGCTGGCGTTGCTGATGCCGCCGCCGAAAGTCGATAGCACCGCCGTGTCGCCGCCCAGGATCTGTTGGCCGGCATAAATTCCAATTCCGCCGGCCGTGATCAGACCGGCATTGGTGATGCCGCCGGTAAAGGTCGAGACGCCAAAGACGACAATGCCGGTACCGCCCGCCGAAATCGTGCTGCTGTTGGTAATGCCGCCCGAGAAGGTCGAAGCGGTGTTGACTTCGATACCGGTGTCGGCCGCCGAGATCATGCCCAGGTTCACGATACCGCCGCCGGCGCTCGCGGTGCCGAAACTCAGTGCGTTCAGGACATCAATGCCGCGGCCGCCCGTCGCGTCGATCGTGCCGCTATTGGTGATGGCGCCCAAGAAGGTCGAAGTGCCTGCTAGGCGAATGCCGCCGCCGCTGCCGCCGACCGAAATCGTGCCGGCATTGGTAATGTTGCCCGAGACGGTCGTGACGCCGAAGACGGCGATGCCGGTATAGTTCGCCGTCAGGGTGCCGCTATTGACGATGCCGCCCGCAAATGTCGAAATGCCATCGAGCTGAATATCGTTGGCGCTGCCGACCGCGATCAAGCCGCCGGCGGCATTGACGATGCCGTTCGTCACCACCGAACCGGCTTGGTCACGAATACCTACGCCGGTGACCGAAATCGTGCCGGCGTTGGAAATCTGCCCGGTTATCGTGCTGCCGATGATGTTGATGCCGGTCGGGTTGCCAGGCGAGATGGTGCCGGTATTGCCCAGATTCCCCGTAAACGACGTATTGTTGACGACGATGCAGGCGGTCGCGCCGGCATTGGTGTAGCCGCCGGCGAAGGGCCCGGTGTAGCAGGCAAACGCCGCCGGCGCGCCACCGCCGACCAGCAGCGCGGCCAGCGACGAGGAGGCCAAGAGCGCACCGAGCCTGCGGTGGCCAAAACGCCGAGGCATCGTACGACTTCCCATTCCCATGCTGCGCCCGCGCCAAATTCAACCGGCCGAAGAGAAAGGGCAATAAGTTTTGCAGCAAGGACAGTGGGTTCCACGGCCATTTGAAAAGATCGCAGCGCTCTGTTGCCGAAAAACTACTCAATCCACGCGATTGGAATGTCGAATGCCCGTGCGGCGTCAGCGCAGCCGCGCCGCCGCGGTGACGCTGGCGCGGCCCGGCAGTTTGGCGATAATGGCATCGGCAAGCGCGATCACTTTGGCCGGGGCGAGATTGTTCATGCAGGCGTGATCGTTCGGGCAATCGCGCAGTCGCCGCAGATAGCACGGCGAGCAGGCAAGCTCGACGCGCAGCACGGCATCGCCGCGGCGGTAGGGTCCGGCCCAGACCGGATCGGTGGGACCGAACAGGCCGATCACCGGCCGCCCCAGCGCGACCGCCAGATGCATCGGGCCGGAATCGTTGGCGATGCAGAGCGTAGCGCGGCGGATGAGCGCGGCCAGTTCCGGCAGCGTCGTCTCGCCGGCGAGATCGACGGCGCCAGGCGCAAGCTTGGTCACATCTTCGCACAGCGCACGCTCGCTATCGGAGCCGATCAGGACAACGGCCGAGCCTTTGCTAATAAAATGCCGCGCCGCCTCGGCGAAGCCGTCCTTACGCCACTGCTTGGTGTCCCAATTGGTGCCCGGCGCCATGACCACGAACGGTTTGGCTTTGCCGATATCATAGTAGTCGAGCAGCGCGTCGATCCGGGTGGTGGCTTGCGGCGGAATCGGAAAGGAAAAATCCGGCGCGCCGGCGTCGAGCCCGAGCATCGGCGCTATGCCGAGATAACGTTCGACCGGATGCTGATCGAGTGTCGGGAGCGGGACGTGATGCGTATAAGCGAGCCAGCTGCCTTCGCGGGCGCCTTGCCAGGCGTGCTTCTTGGCCTCGGCGGGAATTGTCCGCGCCAACGTCTTCCAGACGTCCTTGCGCGGCTTGTCGAAGCCGATGCGCACCGGCGCGCCGCAGGCAAACGCGAACACGGCGCTACGCATCTGGCCCTGCAGGTCGATCACCAGATCATAGGCCGCGGAGCGCAGCGTCGCGATCAGCCGCGCGGCATTAATATAGGGTGCTGCCCGCCACGGCGCCGACCAGTCGGCGCGCGAAAACTCGATGACGTTGCTGATCGCCGGATGGTCCCGCACCGCTTCGGCAAACTCATCCGCGATCAGCCAGTCGATGCACGCCTTGGGATAGCGAGCGCGCAAGGCGTTGAGCACCGGCAGCGTCTGCACCACGTCGCCGAGCGCCGACAATTTGATCAGCAGAATGTTTTTAAAATCGCGGCCGCGGAGATCTGCCGTTTGCACCGGTTGACCCGCTCCCCATGCACGCTTGAATAACCAGCGCTTATCTAGCACCATGGCCCGCGGAATGTAAGCAACGGCGTCGAACGGGCGGCTGTCCGCAAGCCGGGGGAGGGGACCTTGAGAATATTTGCCGCGCTCTTTGCGGGTCTGATCTTGATTGCCGCCGGACAGCCGGCGCGTGCCGCCGAACCTGTGCCGGTGACGATCGTGGTGTTCACGCCGCCGTCGCTCGGCGCGATTTTTCCCTCCGTCATCAAGCAGCAGAAGTTCGATATCGCCAACGGCGTCGACATCACTTTCGTCGAGCGGCCGCCGGACGCATACGCCACCGAATTCAACGCCGGCGATTTCCCAGTTGGCGGCAGCGCTTCGGTACTGATCGTCGGGCTTGGCGCCACGCGCGGCATCAAGACGAGCTACCTTTTCAACCTGTTCGACTACTGGGGCACGGTGGTGACCAGCCGTCCCGACATCACGACGCTCGCCGACCTTAAGGGTAAACAACTCGCCGCGGCCAAAGGCACGACGAATTATTCGATGTTCGCCTGGCTCGCCAAGCAGCAGGGCGTCGATCCGAGTTCGTTCCAGGTGGTCAACACGGCGCCGGCCGGTCTTGTCGGTTATGCCGTGGCCGATCGCGCCGACGCGGTGCAGATGTGGGAGCCGGCCTACAGCCTAGTGAAGGCCGTCATGCCGCAGATTCATACGCTCGATCTCAACATTGCCAAGGTCTGGCGTGCCTTCGCGGGAGGAGGCGAGATCCCCTATCTCGGCGTCGCGGCGCATCAGGATTGGATCGACGCCCATCGCGACATCATTCCCGGTCTCTATCGTGCCTATAAGCAGGCTGCCGACTGGGTGGCGGCGAATCCGGCGGCGGCGGCGCCGCTGGTCGCAACGCTCAAGGACGATGCCCAGCGGGCGGCGATCACCGCCCTGATGCGCGACAATTCCCGGTTGGCGCTGGACATAAAGCCCGCCGGCAAGATCGCCAAAGCGATCCAGGCGACGTACCGCGCCGGATTGGACGTCGGGCTTTTCAAGGACATGCCGCCGGACTCCACGATCTATAACGGCGAGATGGAGTGATGGCGGTCGCGGACGGCGGCGGCAGGAGCGCAGGCGCGCCCGTTCGGACTTTCGCCTTTACCCGGTTTCGCTACGAGAGCGTGGTCGCGCTCGCCGGCCTTGCCATCGTCTGGCAAATCGCCTCGCTGTTCGTGCCGCATTTCCTGTTTCCGTCGATCCCGGAGATTGCGGCGCGGCTGGTTGAGATTTTCACCTCTTGGCAATCGCTTGCCGACACGCTGGCGACCAGCGCGCGTATTCTCGCCGGGCTTGGTGGCGCGTTCGTGCTTGGCACCATCCTGGCGATGCCGATGGCGCGTTCGGTGACGTTCGAGCGCTACGTCTACCCGCTGCTCAACTTCAATCAGGGCATCCCGGCGCTGTCATGGGTGGTGATCGCCATTATCTGGTTTCGCGGCATCGAATTTCGCATTTTCTTCATCATGGTGATGACGACGCTGCCCGGTTTCACCTTCCAGGTGCTCGATGCCTATCGCAGCATGTCCAAGGACCTGTTCGAGATGACGGTGTCGTTTCGCCCGAGCCGGCTCGATCTGTTCCGCACGCTGATCTGGCCGACGGTGCTGCCGGGCATTCTCACCGCCTGGAAGGTCAATCTCGGCAATGCCGCCCGTGTCGTCGTGGTCGCCGAACTGGTCGGCGCCACCGGCGGCGTCGGTTATGAGCTGCTGCAGCAGCAGCAGCTTTTCGACATGGCCGGTGCCATCGCATGGACGCTGGTGCTGGTCATCTTCGTTTTGCTGGTGCAAGGCATCATCACCTTGATCGAGCGGCGGGCGCTGCGCTACCGCGCGTTCTCCGAGCACGCGTTTTGAGCGTGGCGCCGGCCATCGTCTTCGAGCGCGTGAGCAAATCGTTCCCGCGTCCCGGTGGCGGGCCGCCGTTCGAAGCGGTGCATGACTTAAGCTTTGACGTCGGCCGCGGCGAGCTCGTCGCCATTCTCGGCAAGACCGGTTGCGGTAAATCGACCACGTTCAATCTGATCGCCGGGCTGATTCGGCCGTCGTCGGGCCGCGTCCGGGTCGAAGACCGCGATCCCTGTGCCGACTTCGCCTTCTTCCGCGGCAAGATCGGCATCGTGTTTCAGAACGATCGGCTGATGCCGTGGCGCACGGCCATCGACAATGTGGCGCTGGGCCTCGAGCTCAATAAGGTTCCGGCCAAGGATAGGCTCGACATCGCCGCGGCATGGCTGCGGCGGCTAGGCTTGAGCGGCCACGAACACGACTACCCGCACGCGCTTTCGGGTGGCATGCGCCAGCGCGTCTCGATCGCCAGAGCGTTTGCCGGCAGGCCGGATATTCTGTTATGCGACGAGCCGTTTTCCGCGCTCGACGAGCACACCGGCAACGCCTTGCGCGAGGAGTTCCGCAATTTGCTGCAAGAGACCGGCGCCACCTCGATCTTCATCACCCATTCGATCGACGAGGCGCTGTGGTTCGGCGCGCGGCTGATGGTATTCGAGCGCCCGGCGCGGATTGCCTATGAGACGACGCTCGCCGGCGCCATGGGCGAGACGGACCTCGCCGCCGTGCGGGATCGCATTCGCCAAGTTCTCTCCGGCGAACAGGCGCTGTCGGGAGAAGACCGGAACTTAGCTTATAAATAATGTCCGCCGATATCGGGTTTGAGCCGAGGGCGATGTCGCATTGCCGGCGAATCAAGTCTGATCATGCCCTCGAACGCTCCATGGCGCACGATGGCGATGAATTGCGCTTTCCCATACGTGACGATTTGTCGAGAATTGATTGAGGACCGGAGACAAGACCGTGCTAGTGTAACCAATGGGTTCCAAGCGGCATTTCCAGCTCATTCTCATAAAGCCATCGCACTACGACGATGACGGCTACGTCATCCGCTGGTGGCGGGCGCTCATTCCGTCGAACACGCTGGCCGCGATTTACGGCATCGCCAAGGATTGCGCGGAACGCCAGGCGCTCGGTCCGGACGTCGACATCGACATCGCGGTGATCGACGAAACCAATACGCGCGTCGATGTGCCGGCGCTGCTGGCGCGGCTTCGCTCGCACAATAGTTTCGGCATGGTCGCGCTGATCGGCGTGCAGTCGAACCAATATCCCCGCGCGCTCGATATCGCGCGTCCGTTCCGTGCGGCCGGCGTCCAGGTCGTCATGGGTGGGTTCCACATCTCCGGTTGCCTGTCGATGCTGGATGGCCGCGCGGTCGAGCTCGGTGCGTGCCGCGAGATGGGCGTGTCCATGTTCGCCGGCGAGGCCGAAAACCGGTTCGACGACATCTTGCGCGACGCCGGCGCCGGCCGGCTCGCGCCCTTGTATAATTTCATGAAGGATCTGCCGGCGATGGACGGCACGCCGGTGCCGTTTCTGCCAAAACGCTATGTCGAGCGCACTTTGGGCTTAAGCGCGAGCTTCGACGCCGGCCGCGGCTGTCCCTACCAGTGCTCGTTCTGCACCATCATCAATGTCCAGGGCCGCAAGTCACGCTATCGTTCGGCGGACGACGTGGAGCGCCTGGTGCGCCTGAATTGGGCGCAAGGCATCCACAGATTTTTCATCACCGACGACAATTTCGCCCGCAACGCTGAGTGGGAAGCGATCTTCGATCGCCTGATCGAGCTGCGCGAAGTTTACGGCATCCCACTCGGCCTAATGATCCAGGTCGACACGCTGTGCCACAAGATCGATAACTTCATCGTCAAGGCCAAACGCGCCGGCGTCACCCGCGTGTTCATCGGACTGGAGAACGTCAATCCGGAGAACCTCGCGGCGGCCAAGAAGCGTCAGAACAAGATAACGGAATATCGCAAGCTGCTGCTGGCCTGGAAAGGGCAGGGCATCATCACGCTGGCCGGTTATATTCTTGGCTTTCCCGCCGACACCCCCGAGACCATCCGGCGCGATATCGCCATCATCCAGAAAGAATTGCCGCTCGATATTATCGAGTTCTTTTTGCTGACGCCGCTGCCGGGTTCGGAGGATCATCAGCTATTGTGGAACGGCGGCGTCGCGATGGAAAACGATCTCAACAATTACGACGCCGAACACGTTTGCACCGCTCATCCCAAGATGAGCGCAACGGAATGGCAGGCGGTCTATCGCGAGGCATGGGCGCTCTATTACACGCCGGCGCACATGGCGACGCTGTTGCGCCGTGCTGCAGCGACCGGCGTCCCCATGGGCAGTCTCGTTAAATTACTGGCCGCCTTCGCCATGATGGTTCCACTCGAGAACCTCCATCCGCTGCAGAGCGGTTTATTCCGGCTGCGGCATCCTTCCGAGCGCCGGCCCGGACTGGCCCGTGAAAGCGGCTTCATTTTCTGGCCACGCTTCGTCTGGCAGGCGGTCTACAAACACGCGATATTGGGCGCGGTGATCGTCCGGCTGGTCGCTTTGAAAATGTCCATCGCGCGCGATCCCAAAGCGGCGGCCTACATGGATTCGGCGCTTACGCCGGTCGGCGATGATGGCGACGCTATGCTCGACCTGCTGACGAAAACAACCGGCGCGGCCGCCGCGACCGCGCATTTCAAAAAAGTTGCGGCGCTGACGGCGGTCAACTGACGCTGCCGATATCGTAGCGGAAGGAGCGAATTCCCGCCTCTTCGCAGGCCCTGATTTTATTGCGGACGTAAACCCGCGAGGCCGGGTCCGATCCCACAATGATCACCGCGAGGCCCGGCTGGAGACCCTGCGCAGCGATCCGCGCCGCGCGCAATTTGATCTCCGCTCTTCCCGGCCGAGACGGCGACGCCGTCGATGATTTTTGCGGTCATGTATTTTTGCGTTCCGTGCGGGCCACATGTCTCGCGCGAGTTATCGCTTTTTCTTCTTCGGTTTCTTCTTGGCAAAAATCGCGTTCCAATTTTCCTTGTAAGCCGGGGTGACCGGTTTCTGGCCTTCGCCTCGGCTGTAGCTGGATGGTGCTGCGGCCGTCTCAGCGCCCTTGGCCTTGGCAACGTCTTCACCTGGAGAACTCTTGGTTTTCGGAGCAGCCTCGGATTTTGGAGCGGTCTCGGCTTTTGGGGCGGTTTCGGCCTTTGGAGCGGTTTCGGCTTTGGTGGTTTTGTTTTCGCTGGCCATCGTCTTTCCTAACGCTGAGCGGACTTAATCCTACGTCAGCATATCCGATCTGTGGAAATCGCGGCCCCACACGCACATGCAACGCCGCGTTTGGGCTGCGGTCGAATGTCCGCTCCTGGCACTGAGCGGAAATACCGGGGGTCACCGGCATTGTGTCGGCTTGCCGGGGCTAAGCAGACATACTGAGTTTATGGGCGCGGGAAAAGACGAAGAGGCTATCTGCACCCGCCCGATCGCTCGCGATGCCCTTTCCAGCGGCGCCGGCGTTTCGATGGATGCATGATTGGCGGCCCGATACCGCTTTCAGGGAGAAAAACGGCCCCCTTGGAGGCCCTTGGGGAGAATAGCTTCGGCTGATGACCCAAAGGGTTATCCCAATCCCCCAATCGGCAATAATTTTTCCTGTGACTTATTGCGCCCGGGTATATAATGACTGGTCGATGACCCCAAGCAGGGGCATGCGACGATGATTCTCTAGGAGAAGTTTGATGGCTAGCGGTACGGTGAAATGGTTCAATTCGCAAAAAGGCTACGGGTTTATTCAGCCGCAGTCTGGCGGCAAAGATGTTTTCGTCCACATCTCGGCGGTCGAGAGG
Organism: Xanthobacteraceae bacterium; assembly: GCA_049796395.1. Lineage (GTDB taxonomy): Bacteria > Pseudomonadota > Alphaproteobacteria > Rhizobiales > Xanthobacteraceae > BOG-931. The sequence goes on along the minus strand of JBARER010000221.1, from coordinate 2,585 downwards.
GCCGGCCTCAGCGGTCTCAATGAAGGCCAAGTTGTCGAGTACGAAGAGGTCGCCAACAAGGGCAAGACGTCAGCAGAGAACCTCAAGGTTCAGCGCTGATATTTGGCTGGCCCCCGCCAGCCAAACACCGTGGTCTCGATGCGTTGTCAGTATCGAGGCCCTGCCAAGCGACATCGCGTCTTCGGTACAGGAACGGACGGCTTAGACCGACGTGAGCCCTATAAAGGCGCTCACGCGGCTGATCCGTCTGCCGGTTGTGCTCGCGGTTAGATGCCTTGATGCACTCTCGTCACGCGTTGCCTGCGCTGACTGTCGACGCTTCAGCCTTCCGGCTCACGGCTCGTTAACCCCTGATCGCCATTCTGCCCCCGGAATGATTCGGGAGTGACGCGTGAGTGCCGAAATACTGAGGCTCAGCGACTATCGCATCGACGAGAGCGCTGACAGTGAGATCGATCTGGCTACCGCGGTGGATGTCGCGATCCGGGACTTACGCGAAATCCTGATGTGCTGGGGCTCCGAGATGGCCCGGCAACGCGCGCAGGAATGCGAGTCGACGTTGCGGCATGCCTATTCCGGATTTGTCAATTACCAGCCAGTGTCTCAATAGCACTCGAGACAGGAAAGGCTATCCGCGCGCGGCTTGGATCGCCTGCCACGCGCGCTCCAGCGTGGCTGGCATTTCGACGTGGCGGACGCCGAGCTCCCACAACGCGTCGACGATGGCGTTGACGGTCACCGCGAGCGCCGGAACCGTGCCGCTTTTGCCGACGGGCGGATGCCGAGCCGGTGGGTGGAGGAGGGCACCTGCCTCAGGCGCAAACTCGCGATCGGGCCTTGGCCGCGCTCTTTTGCGTCACTTGATTGAGGTGCTGGCCGTTTTTGATCCGATCCGTTATCGCTTCGGCGAGATTGGCAGAGATCGAATCCACCGCCGAACGGAGAGGCCCGATATACTGTTTGGCGAAGCGTTTGGTTCGGTCCGCGGAGGTCGGCCACCAGATGTTGAGCGCACCCACAACATCACGATCGAGCTTGATCGGCAAGCCGATGGAAAAGATCCCGGTGCGCTCTAGCTCTTCGCCATGAAATTTCGGTTCGCGGATGGCATAGCCGTTGTCGATGGTCTCCTGCAGAACCCTGTCCAGCGGACTGCTGCAGCGGCGTAATTGCCGTTTCCATTCTCCGCGGCGCTTTAAGTCGGAGAACACCTGCTCGCGCTCGAGTTGGGACATTTCGGCCAGCGCGGCTCGGCCGACGGACGAAAGCAGTATAGGAACCCTGCGGCCGATCCGCGACCAACTCAGAGCAAACGGAGACTTTGATCTCGTCGTGTCGATGAGAACCATCTCGCTTCCGTCCCTCGCAAACAAATCGGACGGCCAGCGAACCGTCTCGACGAGACGTACCAGCGGGGCTGTGGCGGCGCGCTTGAGGGCCCGGGCTTGTGCGCCTTTCGGAACGATCGCCATGCCTTCTGAAGCGTAATAGAACGGCTCGGCGAGGCCGCGCCACACGTGGCCGCTGTTAAGCAGCTCGGCCAAAATCCGATGAACAACCGACTTCGACAGTCCGGTCGCCAAGCAGATGTCCGTGAACGTCACTCCATTGTGGCGGGCCAAAAAATCGAGGACTTCCAAACCTCGTGCCAACGCGCGCATGGCGCCCCCTCGGAACTATCGCTGCTCAACTCTAGCGAAAGCCCTCGAAATGGAAAGAGCGGCGGCGTCGGCTTGCGCCGTGACACTTGCTCAGGCGACAAAATGCGTCAGCGGCGCGGTATCGCCGAGCCGGATTTTCTCGCGCAACATCATTTCAATCAGTTCGGCCCTCTTATTCCGATGCTCAGGCGACGACCAGAGGTTGTGGAGTTCATCGGGATCGGCCTCGCGGTCGAACATTTCGCCCTGGTCCGTCTCGTCCCACAGCGTGAGCCGCCATCGCGGCGTGAGGAAGGTACGGGTTCGCAGTCCTCTGTCGCTGCCCAAGTGCACGGCCAACTCGTCTTCTTCCACCATGAGCCCGAAGCGTGCCGGCGATTTCCCGGCGCGCGCGCATGCGACGACGTCGAAGCCCTGGTTTCCATTCGCCGGGGTCAGACCCGCGCGAGCAAGAACGGCTGTTCCAATATCGATGGTCCCTCCCAGCACCGGGGTCACAGAGGGGCGCGCTTCGTTGGGGTCGGCCCACAGGAACGGCACGTGCAGCACGCCCTCGTAATGCAGGCCGTGCTTGAGCATCAATCCGTGGTCGCCCATGAAGTCGCCGTGATCGCTGGTGAAGACGACGACCGTTTGCTCGTCCAGCCCCAGCCGCCGGAGCGTGCCTAAAATTCGTCCAACGGCATCGTCGATCATCGTGATCATGCCGTACGTCAGCGCGATCATCTGCTGGACGGCTACGCCGTCGGTCGTGGCGAATGGCACCGGCCCGGATGTGTTGCTGCGTCCCGACGCCGCCAGCCGCCGGAGCTCGGTGAGGAATGGTGGTTCCTGTTCGCCGGCTCTGTGAAAAGACACCGGAAGCGGGATTTGATCCGGCGCGTACATGTCGAAATAGTGTCCCGGCGGAGTAAAGGGATGATG
>JBARER010000220.1:0-34933 GCA_049796395.1 Xanthobacteraceae bacterium | reverse complement strand
CACCGCCGCGCCGGCGGTTGCCATCGCCGCCTGACGCGGCCGGCGGGCGTCTTCTATTTGGCTGCCACGCCCGGCGCGGGCGGCTTGCGAACCAGAAACTGATACATTCCACGGAATGTAGCGGGCGCTTCGATTTCAAAAGCTTGCCAGCAATCAAGATCGCCAAGTCGCCCGGGAAAGCGTGCGGTGAATTTCCGCAAGACAGCAGGCTCCAGGCTGAAGCCGCCGAACTGCAAATCGTTCGCCGCCAAAAACGATTTGATCTGGGGGATCGTTGTTCGGATCTCCTGCACATGAAAGAGCAGATCGCGGCATTCGCTGGTGGTGTAGAAGTCGTTGGACCCGGTTAATGATTTCAGCAAAGGCTCTTCGGACGCGATAATGACCTGCCGGCAGAGCCGGATGTCCTGCGGTGTCGGTTGGTATCCGCGTTGGGCGATCAAGTCTCGCGCTGCGACGACGTTGCGGCGAGCCAGATCGCTGTAGAGGCCGACATTCATGGCCCCGTCGGGCCGCAGCAGCGACAGCAGCACGCGCCAGCCTTGCCACGGATCGGCCATGTGATGCAGCACTCCCGTGCAGTCGATGAAATCGAAGGTTCGGCCGATTGAACCCAGCTTTGCGATGTCGGCCTGGGCGAATTCGATAGTGCCCAGCATGAGGCTCTTTGCCATGCGTTTGGCGTAGCTCAGGCTCGGTAGGCTCAGGTCGACGGCGAGAATGCGGGACTGGGGGTGTTGGCGCGCGAATTCCGTCGCGGAAAGGCCCGTACCGCAGCCGGCGATCAGCACCTCGCGCGGCTGGTTCGCAGCCGGAGCGTTGCCGTAAGCACGAGCGCGAGTGGGGGGGGTGGCCCAGCGCGGGTAGGGGCTCTCCTCATATTGTTGACGCACCGCGCGGGAAATCTCGTCGTCGATGCTCGTCAGTGCCGGCATGGCCGCCGCGAGTCGGCGTTCCTTCAACGGCTCCTTTATTTGCTGGACGATGACGGCCGCAACAGGTTGCGGCCACGCTCGCTCACACAGGCGCTCCGCATCAGGCAGCGCGAGAAGCGGCGCGTAAGCGCCAACGACGAGCGGCCAAAAGGGGGCAATCGCCACACCCGCGGCGATTTTTTCGGTCAGCGCCGACTGCAGGTCGTGCACCCACGCGGCCTCGCTCTCTAGCACCGGGTAGATATATTCATTGATGAAACATTGCCGTGTGACCGCGCCGAGGAACTCCAGCTCGCGCTCGCCGACCGTCGTGTCTTCGCTGCGCGCTCGCGTCAGCATTGCGAAGCGCACATTCGTCAGAAATCGCTCCAGCCCGATGTCCGCTATCGGATCGCATTCCAACAGCCGACACAAAAGCTCGTCGGCGAATAGGCGGGTTGAGCTTGGTGTGCCGAACAAATCGCTTTCGGCGGGGCGCGCGGGCCACGCGGCCTCGGCGCGCCGGATGAACTCGTCCACGATGCCGCTGCATTTGATGAGACTGATGCAGGCCCGCGTCAGTTCGCGCGGCTGGGCCCAGCCTTCGACCAGCGCGCGCGTCACAAAGTGGCGTATGCGCGCGTCGACCTCCCCTCTGAACTGAATTGTTTTGATCCACTGGGCAAACAGCGCTTGGCCCCGCGGCGTTTCCTGGATTTCCAGCGCACGGGCGAGCATGTGGACCGCCGGCTCTATTTGTCCCGCCGCCTCGTAGGCTTGAGCGAGATTGCCATAGGCTTCAAATAGGCTCGGATTGAGCGATAGAGCGCGCTCAAGATGGTCGATGGCTTTGTCGACTTTACCCTGCGCCATGAGCACGGCGCCCATCCGGCTCTGCGCCTGGGCATGGTCCGGAACCAGCGCGAGAAAACGGCCGTAGTCGCGCTCGGCCGCGGCAAGCGCACCGGCGCCATGGTGCCCGACGGCCTCAGCGAAGACTTTTGCAGCGTTTTTGTCGGGAGCGTCCTTCGACAGATCGAATCCGCTGTTGGGACGGCCCTGGGTCCGCCTTTGCTTACGGTTCATGGGCGACGCATACCGTTCACGTCAGATGGAGCGCAAAGACTCACACGCCCGAAGCAGGGTGGCGGAGAGGAAGGGATTCGAACCCTTGATACGGCTTTGGACCGTATAACGGTTTAGCAAACCGCCGCCTTCAGCCACTCGGCCACCTCTCCGTTCGCCGAAAACCCCTATTTTATGGGGTATGCTTGGTCAAGGCTCGTAACTGTCACCATGATGCCAGACATTGCGGACGCCAGACTCAAGGTATCACAATATCCGGCCGAACTCGGAACCGATGCCGGCGTGCTGCAGTCCATACGATGCTCGTGATTCTGCGGTGCCGGTCTCTCTCTCTCCCCTTCGGGTTATAAGGAGCCGCAGGATTGATCCAGCGGCTGGACCGATCGGCGGGAATTGCAATGAAGCGATGTAAATCCGCTGCAGCATTGCTTGTGACGTTGGTTGCTTCGGCGCAGCTTGCCTGCGCGCAATCGAGCTTGCTCGACCGCATTGTGAAAGCGGCGCCGGGCCAAAACATTCGCGTCGGCATCTACACCGACATTCGCCCGGATTGCACGTCCGGCCCACTGCCGGCAATCCGGCTTGCACGTGCGCCGGCGCACGGCACCGTTAGTGTCAAGCGCGGCATGCTAAAGGCCACCAATGTCAAGCAATGCCTAGCGATCGACGTGCCGGCCTTCGTCGCGTTTTATCGCGCCGCGGCCTGCTTCAGTGGTGCCGACGAGTTCGAGCTGGAGGTCACCTTTGCTAGCGGGCACAAGCAAATCCAGCACTTTCAAGTAAACGCAGCCGGCGCAGCAAATGGCGGCGAGGGAAGCGGCCAGGGAAACGGCCAAGGAATCTGAACTGCATCCGGTAGAGCGCGGCGACCCGTGAAATTTGATTTTGTGCGGAACGCTCGATGAGAGCGCAAGCCACTCAAGCTCCGCTTCTGAAAAGCTTGTCCGCGGACGCCGGCGCGATCGATCGCTGAAGCGCTCGCTAATGCAGGTCTTGCATCGCCTGAACGCGCTGCCGTGGTCGGTTCAGCGGCTGCAGAATCGATAGTGTCAAGGCAGTCGCGAGACGTGGAGCGACGCCTTCGTTTATTTCGTCCCTCGCGGCAGGCTCCCGGCCGAAGCTGGGCAGCGACGGCCTTGGACCCGGCCACCGGGCGTTTGCCTCGTCGGCCTGAGAGCATCGCGTAAGCTATTGAGAGACATAACGTAATATCGAAATAGTACGGTCTCCACCGAACCGAAATCTAACGCTTAACAAGCCATCATCGGCTGCGTGTTTTTTACGCAACACCCTCTGGAATTCGGTCAAACCGGCCTGTGCGTAGGCTAGTTCTTCGTTGCGCCTCGGAACCCGTCGGTTAATGTGAGCCTGCGACGGGGGGGAACCCCAAGTCGACTCGCTCGGTGTTTTCGGGAAGTGGAAAGACCGGGCGGTTTTGGGGACTAAGGGGACCTTCTTGGGGTGCGTGTCACCCGGCGGAAAGAACCCTCCCACGGCAAACATTGGAGGTTCAAAATGAAGATGGTGAAAAGCCTCCTCCTCGGTTCCGCGGCCGGTTTGGTTGCGGTCACTGCGGGGCAAGCAGCTGATCTTCCCGTCAAGGCCAAGCCGGTCGAATACGTGAAGGTCTGCAGCCTCTACGGGGCAGGATTCTACTATATGCCGGGCACCGACATGTGCATCAAGGTCGGTGGCTGGATGCGTTTCCAGGTGACTGACGGCAATACCAACGGCAGCACGACCTGGGGGCCGTACAACGGCAACCCGAATATCCGCACCACCTCGAACCTTGAGTTCCTGGAGCGCGGTTACATCACGGCGGACGCTCGTGAGCAGACTGCCTACGGCACGGCTCGCGCCTATATCGACGTCGGCATCAACGACGCCGCTGTCATCGGCCAAGGTGCAGGTACGGGCACCTTCAGCTCCAACCGCGGCTTCCTGCAGTGGGCCGGCATCACGGCGGGCCTGACGCAGTCGTTCTACGACTTCTACAGCGCTCCCGCGGTGGCCTACAACGCGGCTGTGTTGCCGATTGAAGACACCGGCAGCGGCGGCACCTCGGTTATCGGCTATACCGCGCAGCTCGGCAACGGCCTCACGGCCACGCTCTCCGCCGAGACACGGCGTTCGAACCAGATCATTGGTATCGGCCCGTCGGGTGCCGCGTCCGGCATCGTGGTTGCCGGCAGCCTTGCGGCAGGTGGTGGTGTTGTCAACGGCGGCTACGGTGGCAATCAGGCCCCCGATATCGTCGCCAATCTCCGCATCGACCAGACCTGGGGAAGTGCGCAGGTCATGGGCGCTCTGCATGAAGACAATTCCAGCTACTACTCGCCACTTATCGCCAGCGGCAATGGTCTGGGTCATCCCAGCGACCAGTGGGGTTTTGTCGTCGGCGCCGGCTTGCGGCTGAACTTCCCGATGATCGCTCAGGGCGACTACTTCCAGGGTGAAGTGAACTACACCCAGGGTGCCCTCGGCTACCTGCACCAGGCTCAGGGTGCGGCTGAGTATGAAGCTGAGATGAGCAACACCGGTGCGTTCGGCCAGATCGCCGATTGCGTCTACGGCAGCACATCCGCGACACCGACGGCAATCACCGGCGGCACCTCGTGCAATAAGACCTCGGCCTGGAGCTTCAATGCGTCCTACGAGCACTACTGGACGCCGGCCGTGCATGAGTCTTTCTATGGCGCTTACTGGGCAAACAGCTTTAACAGCCAAGCTAACGCCATCCTCTGCACCGGTGAAGCCGGTGGCAACGGCGCTGTAGTGGGCGGCGTGTTCACTGCCACAGCCGGTTGCAACAACAACTGGTCTGAATGGGGCGTCGGCACCCGCTTGCAGTGGGACGTCACCAAGTCGTTCTATCTGGGCTTGGAGGGTATCTACACCCACCTCAACAGCGCCAGCTTAGTCGGCAATGTGATGACCGCAGCAGTTGCCAACCCCGCTCCGTCGCCGGCGGCGGGCACCGTCACGCTCGGCGGCGCCGCGGATAACGCTTGGCAGTTCAGCTTCCGCATGCACAAGGACTTCCTGCCCTGATCTGCTGATCGAGGCCTGAGTTCGGAAACCCCGGCGGTTCGCTCCGCCGGGGTTTTTCTTTGCTTGGCGTTTCCCGCGCGAGGGTTCGAGCAATCAGTTTCAGTCCTGGTGCCGGCCGCTTAAAGACGAACGCGGGTGTTCCCTCAGTTCGGCAATTGCTCGGCGATTTTCGCTGTCAGCCTCGTGCAGAATGCCCGGTCTGTGATAGGGAAACGGGCGCAGCGGCATGACCCTCTCGGGACTTAAGGCTGTAGCGGAACCATGGTGCGTTCTAGTCATTCTTCGGTCAATCAGACGTTGGCCCGGGCTGCGGCGGCGATGCAATCCGGCCAGCGAGATGTTGCCGAGCGCTTGTTCAAGCAGGTCTTGCTATCGGATCCGAGGCACGTCGGCGCGCTTAATCTGCTGGGCGTGCTGTTGATGCGGCTTGGGCGTTTCGCCGAAGCAGAACGCTACGTCCGCAGCGCCGCGAATGAGGAACCACGATCCGAAACCACGATCTATAATTACGGTTTGATCCTCAAGGCGCTGAGTAGACCTGCGGAGGCATTGCTGCAATTCAGTCGGGCGTTGGAAATCAATGCCGGCGTGGCCGAAACCTGGAACAACAGGGGGGTCGTCTACAGTCAACTCAAGCACTACGAGAACGCCATCGCCGATTTCGATCGGGCAACCGCCATCAATGGCAATTATGCCGACGCCCACTACAACAAAGCCAATGCCTTGGACGCGCTCGGACGGCGTGAAGCGGCTATCGCCGCGTATGATAGGGCTCTCGTGCTCAGGGCCGATCTGGCGCAAGCCTGGATAGGGCGTGGCAACGCTCTGTTCGATCTCGCTAGATTCGAGGATGCGATTGCATCCCATGAGAGGGCCCTGGCGTTGCGGCCCGACCTAGCCGGCGGCTGGATCGGCCGCGGCAATACGCTTGCCCGTTCCAAACATTACGCCGACGCTCTACGCGCCTATAATGAGGCTCTGGCGCGCATGCCCGACGCAGCCGAAGCATGGCTCGGGCTGGGCAATGTCCAAATTGAGCTGGGACACTACGATGCGGCGTCCGCCGCCTTCGAAAGAGTGCTGGCCTTGCAGCCCGATTCGAGCAAGGCCCGACTCGGTTGCGCCAACGTCCTGTTCAAACTCAAGCGTTATGGCGAGGCTGAGCGCCTCTATGATGAGATTTTGGAGCGAGAGCCGGCCATGGCGGAAGCTTGGCTCGGCCGCGGCAACGCGTTGAGCGCTCTGAAACGAAATGACGATGCCTTTGTGGCCTATGATCGGGCCTTGGAATTAAAGCTGGATCTGGCCGGCGCTTGGGTCGGTCGTGGCAACCTCCTCCTCAGGATCGACCGCCGCGACGATGCACTAAGGGCTTTCGAAAAAGCGCTGACGCTGGAGTCGGATCTTGCCGAGGCATGGTTGGGGCGCGGCAATTCCTGTACTGCGCTGCGCCACTATGACGAAGCCTTCCTCGCACTGAGCAAGTGTCGCGAGCTTAAGCCAAACTTCGCGGAACTTTGGCTCGCTTTTGGCAATCTTTACCTTGCCCAAGATCGGCACGATGACGCGCTCGCTGCTCTCGATCTGGCGATAAAGCTGCAGGACGATCTGCCCGGAGCGTGGCTTGGCCGCGGTGCCGCCTTGGTGTGGCTCAATCGGCGGGACGAGGCGCTTGCGGCCTATGAAAAGGCGCTGGCATTGGCGCCCGATTCGCCCGAAGCGTGGCACGCTTATGGCTACCTGCATTTCGAATTGAACCGTATCGACGAAGCGCTTGAAGCGTTAGACAAGGCGCTGGCGATAAGGCCGGATTATGAGCCTGGCGTCTCTTGCCAGATTTTCGTGCTCGATTTCGCTGATGCGGGGTTCGAAAAGCAGCAGGCGGCACGAAGCGCTTGGTGGCGGGACATCGGCTTTCCGATCCATAAGCGCGCTCGAATCGCTCATCGCAACAGTCGCAATCCCGATCGTCGTATAAAGCTGGGCTATGTGTCGGCTGATTTCCGGCGGCACTCGGCGGCACGATGCTTTCGGCCGATGCTCGCAAACCATGATAAAGCTAAGTTCGAGGTGATCTGTTACTCGCTCACACTGCAGGAAGACGAGGTTACGAAAGAGTTCGAGCAGGCGGCTGATCGCTGGCACAGGGCGGCGCAACTTTCCGATGAGGAGCTGAACAGTCTTATTCTAGCCGACCAAATCGATATCCTCATCGATCTCTCCGGCTATACGGCGGGACACCGGTTGGAAGTATTTGCGCGCAAGCCGGCGCCGATTCAGGTCAGCGCCGGCGCGACGGGTACGGGTCTTTCGACAATCGATTATTTGTTTTCCGATCCCGTGACATGTCCAGCGGACGTGCGTCCGCTATTCGCAGAGAAAATCTACGATCTGCCGTGCATCATGACTATCGAAACATTGCCGACCCAGCTGCGTCCGTCCGATCCGCCGGTTTTATCGAAAGGCTACGTTACATTTGGTGCGTTTAATCGCATCACCAAGATCTCCGATCAGGCGGTTGCGGTTTGGGCGAGGATACTCAAAGCGGTGCCACGCTCGGAGCTTGTCATCAAGCACTACGCACTGGACGAGCCAGCCGCGCGTGACCGCATGTTGAAACGTTTTTCGGAGCACGAGATCGGCCCTGACCGACTGAAATTACTCGGCGGCACCTCGCATGAAGAGCATCTTGCCGCGTTCAAGGACATCGATATTTCGCTCGATCCGTTTCCGCAGAACGGAGGCATTAGCACCCTCGAGTCCTTGCAGATGGGCGTGCCGGTGGTGACATTATTAGGCAACAGCATATCCAGTCGCGCCGCGGGCTCGATCATGTGTTCTGTCAGCATGGATGAGTGGGTGGCCGAAACTATTGACGAGTACCTGGCCATCGCGGTGAAATTCGCCAGTATGTGGGACCGTCTCAAAGCGATCCGCTATGAGCTGCCTGACCGCGTGGTGTCGTCGCCGGTGGGTAATCCCGCTCTGTATACGAAGTCGGTCGAAGGGGCGTATCGGGCGATGTGGACTAGTTACTGCAAGAGTGCGACCGATTCGCTTGCGGCCGTTTGAAAACTGGCGTTGGCAGTCAGCTACTTGGCAAACGCGGCGGTCGCTAGCCATTGACGACGTTGCCGTCTTCGAGAGCGGCATCGCATTTGCCGGCGATTGCGGCGATGCGCGCAATGAGCTCCGGACTATCGAGGCTCGGGACATGTCCTTGATCGGGAACTTCGACGAACTCCATCCCGGGATGGTGGTCGGCCATCGCGGCTGCGGTTCCCACCGATAAAATGTCGGAATTGGCGCCGCGGATCAGCAACACCGGGACGCGCTTGAGCGCGTCGAATTCGTTCCACATCGCCGGCAGCGGCCGCTCGATATCGATTTCGGCGAGCGTGCGCGACAATCGAACGTCATAGGTCGGCAACAGCTTGCCGCCCTCGCTCTTCCAGGTGCGGTGCGAGGCGGTGAGCCACTGCTCGGATGTAAACCTCGGAAATTGCGTGTCGGACAAACGGCGCAGAATTTCGGCGCCTTCGGGATAGTCGCGCGGCTGCGGCAGTTTGCCGACATAGCTTTTGATGCGCGCCAATCCCTTTGGGTCGATCACCGGGCCGATATCGTGCAACACGGCGCCGGCGACCGCGGTCGGATGCGCGACTGCGAGCAGCATGGTCAAGAGTCCGCCACGCGAACTTCCGACGAAGACCGCAGGTCCGATTTCAAGCGCGGTCAGAACGCCGACCACATCGCCAAGTTCGACTGCTAGATTGTAGTTGGCCGGATTCTTGTCGTAGTCCGATTGTCCGCGTCCGCGCGAATCGATCCCGATCACGCGCCGCGGCGGATTGCCGTTCGCCAACGCCGGCGCCAGCGTATCGAAGTCGGCAACGGTGCGCGCCAGTCCAGGCAGGCAGACGACTGGCAGCACCGAGGTCGCCCGAGGCCCGTATTCGCACACATGCAACCGCAGCCCGTCCTGCGCCGTGACGAAAATATCTCTGCTCACGATCGACGCGTCACTCTCTGACATTCTGACCATTGCTCCGCAAAGGAGCCGCCCAATGGACACAACGCATGTGTGCGCGCTGCGCTTGATCGCCCCTACATCCTAATGTGCCGAACACACCTTATGCAATCGTCAGAAGCGCTGTGAGCCGGACGATTAGCTGCGCATTTGCAACGCGTTAGACGGCCAAAACGCGCATCAAGGCGTCGGTCCGGATTCGCCGATCCGGCTTCACCGACCCGGCTTACCCGCCGCGCCGCAGGTCGGCTTCGATCGACAGCCGCGGATTGTTTTCGACCAGCGCGCGGTAGACCTGCATGTTCTCCAGCACCCGCTGGACGTAATTGCGAGTCTCGGAGATCGGGATGCGCTCGATCCAGTCGATTGGGTCGACATGCGGATCGCGCGGGTCGCCGTATTGCTCGATCCACTCGCGCGCGCGGCGCGGGCCGGCATTGTAGGCGACGAAAGCGAGGATGTAGGAGCCGCGCCACGACGCGATATCGTTGCCGAGCTCGGCGGTGCCGAGCTGCGCGTTATAGACCACATCGTCGGCAAGCCGGCGCTGATTGAAAGTGACGTTGAACCGCTTGGCGGTGTCCCGCCCGGACGCCGGCGTCACCTGCATGAGGCCGTAGGCATTGGCGCCGGATACGACGTGCGGGTTGAACGCGCTTTCCTGGCGCACGATCGAATAGACCACGCACGGTTCCACCGGTGGTCCGATCTGCTGGTAATTCGGCACGCCGAAATCGGGGAACGCAAAGCGTTCGAACGGATAGCCACGGCCCAGCATGGATTTTCCGATAAGCAAGGTGGCGCGGGCGTCGTTGTGGCGCTTGGCGATCTCGGCAAGCGTCGCCAGCGCCCCGGTGTCGGTCGCCTTGTCGCCGAGATCGGCCGCCATGGTCGCGACCAGGTCGCGCTCGTCGACGGCATAGAGAATGTCGAAAGCGCGTGCCATCTCCAGCGTGCGGTATTCCGGATGCGGCGCGGCGGGCAGCGTCACTTCGTCGAGGCCGAGCCGCGCCCGCGACAATTGGCCGTAATAGGCCGTCGGATAGCGGGCGGCCTCCTGGTAATAGACCCTGGCGTCCTGCTCGCGGCCCAGCGCCTCGGCCGCGCGGCCCTGCCAGTAGAACGAGCGCGCCAGCGTGATCGGATTCGATACGCCGTCGGCAATGCGGGCGAAGTGGGCGAGCGCGATGGCCGGTTGCCGCAAGAAGCGCAGCGCAATCCAGCCGGTGGTAAAATGCTGGTCGGCGCGAAAGTTGTCGTTCTGCGGCGGCGCGGCGTCGTTGGCAACTTCATAGGCGAGCCTGGCATCGCCGAGATCGAGCAGCTTGCGCGCGACCAGCCGTCGCTCGACCCACCACTGATCGACGTCGATAAGGGCTGCGGGGTCGCGCGTCACCGCATTGAGCCATTGCGCCGCTTCCGGGATCTTGTCGGCCCGGTGCAGCCATTGGATGCGGCTGAACATGTAGCCGGGATCGTGGCGCGCCGCCTCCGGCACCGCCTCGAGGAGCACCGGGGCATTGCCGGCCTCATTGATCACGGCGGCGCGTGCCTTGGCGATGGCGAGCGCGGTCGAATCGAGATGATGGGCGGCGCGCAATCCGGCGTCGTCGTCGCCAGCATAGAGCCGCGCCTGCATGCGTATTTCATCGTCGGCGGCGGTGATCAGGCCGGCGAAAGTTTGTCGCACCTGTTCCTCCAGATCCGCCGAAAAGCCATCATCGCGCCAAGCGCGGCGCACTGTCGCCGCGGCGCCGGCGACGTCGCCGCGCGTGAGCAATGCCCGCGCCAGCGCGAAATGGCCCTTGGCTGTGTGCGGCGGCTCGGTGCGGAAGAAGTCGATGACCCTTTGCGGATCGACCTGCTGCTGCCACAGCACCATTTCCGCCCGGCGCCGCATGGCCGCAATGCCCGGCCAGCTCGGATTGGCGGCGAGAAACGCGGCGTAGCGCGAAAAATCGCTCGGACCGTTGTCGCTGTGCAGGATCACCCATTCCACGAGCTTGCGAGCTACTGGATCGGAAATGCTGCGTTCGACGTCGGTCGCCTCGCTTTCCTGGTTTTTGCCAATGAGATCGATGGCCTGTTTCACAGCCGTCAGGTCCAAAGGCGACGTTGCCGTTGCCGTCGTCGCCGGGAAGGGTGCGACGGGCCGATCCGGCGGCGCCAGCACCGGCGCCTGCGGGACCACGGCGTCCAGCCGTGCCGCCGGTGCCCCGGCGACGGCACCTTCACCCGGTCTCGCCGCCAGAGCCGGCGCGATCGACAGGGGTGCGGCATGACCCGGTCGTTGCGGCTTTGCCGCCTCGAACCTCGCGTTTTCGCCCTTAAGGGCCGGCCGATGCCGCGGCAATGGAACAGGCCCCGACAGGGGCTTTGCTTGCGCACCCGCTATCAGCACGGCAAAGCCGGCCACGAGCAAAACGATTCGGAATCCCGGCACGGTCCCTCCCGGTGGGTGTGTCGCTGCCTTACAGGGAATCTCTTCGGCCGGGTCGGTTGAAGAAACCCTAACCTTCCCAGGCCGCTGCGACAATTTACAGTTTTGCGGCGAAAGCGGGGCCTAGAGCGAGGCCCAAAGGCGCGCCATGGCTTAGCCGGGGCGAGGAAAGAGTGGCCGCGAAAGGGCTTTCAAGCCCGACCGCGACCCGATATTGATTCGCAAAGGCCATGGCCCTGGCTGTTGCCGCCGTATAGGTGGGTGCCGGCCGAGCCCGCGTCAGATCGTTGCATGGATCGTGTCATGGTTGCCAAGACCCGCTTTCGAGGCTCTTTCACTGCGCTCGTCACCCCGTTCAAGAACGGCTCGGTCGACGAGAAAGCATTCCGCGACCTGGTCGATTGGCAGATCGCCGAGGGCACCAACGGGCTCGTGCCGGTCGGCACCACCGGCGAGAGCCCGACGCTGTCGCACGACGAGCACAATGCGGTCGTCGAATGGTGCGTCGATCAGGCGCACGGCCGGGTGCCCGTGATCGCCGGCGCCGGCTCGAATTCGACCAAGGAGGCGATCGATCTTGCCCGTCACGCCGAGAAGGCGGGCGCGGATGCCGTGCTCGTGGTGACGCCCTATTACAACAAGCCGACCCAGGAAGGCCTCTACCAGCATTACAAGGCGATCAACGACGCCATCGGCATCCCGATCCTCATCTACAACATTCCGGGCCGCTCGGTGATCGACATGGCGGTCGACACCATGAAGCGGCTTTACGAGCTCGACAACATCGCCGGCGTAAAGGATGCCACGGCCAGCATGACTCGCGTTACCCAACAGCGGGCTGAGATGGGCGAGGACTTCAATCAATTGTCCGGCGAGGACATCACGGCGCTCGGCTTCATGGCGCACGGCGGCCACGGCTGCATCTCGGTGACGTCGAATGTGGCGCCGCGGCTGTGCGCGGAGTTTCAAGCGGCCTGCCTGCGCGGCGATTTTGCCGCGGCGCTGAAATTGCAGGACAAGCTCGCGCCGCTGCACGTCAATCTGTTCGTCGAAACCAGCCCGGCGCCGGCCAAATATGCTTTGTCGCTGATCGGCAAATGCGCCAATACGCTGCGGCTGCCGATGGTGCAGGCAAGCGAAAAGGCGCAGGCCGCGGTGCGCCAGGCCATGGTGCACGCCGGACTGATCAATTAGATTCACGGTCATTAATTTTCGGTTCCCGCTGTGGCGAAGACGCCCGCGGGGCCGAAGCGATTTGACGATTACTGTACCGGGGAAGAGGGTGGATGCTTGAAGAATTCAAAAAATTTGCCATGCGCGGCAATGTCGTCGATCTCGCCGTGGCTGTCATCATTGGCGCGGCGTTTGGCGCGATCGTCAATTCGCTGGTCGGCGATATCATCATGCCAATCGTCGGCGCCATCACCGGCGGCGTCGATTTCACCAACTACTTCCTTCCGTTGTCGTCGAAAGTGACCGCGGCGACGCTGGTGGAAGCCAAGAAGCAAGGCGCGGTGCTGGCCTGGGGCAACTTCATCACGCTGACCATCAATTTCCTGATCATCGCCTTCGCCCTGTTCCTCGTGGTCAAGGGCATGATGCGGCTGAAGGCAAAGGAGCCGCCGCCGGCGCCGCCAGCACCATCCGCGGAAGTGCAGCTTCTCACTGAGATCCGCGACCTCCTCAAGAGCCGCTGAAGCTGGGTCCGTAACCGTGGCCGCAAAGCCCGTCGCCAACGCCGAAAGGAAGCTGAAGGTTGTCGCCGACAACCGCAAGGCGCGATTCAATTACTTCATCGATGAGACGTTCGAAGCCGGCGTCGCGCTGACCGGTACCGAGGTCAAATCGCTGCGGCTGGGCAAAGCCAACATCGCCGAATCCTATGCCGACGCCCGCGGCGACGAGCTCTGGCTGATCAACTCGAATATTCCCGAATACCAGCAGGCCCACCGTTTCAATCACGCGCCGAAGCGGCCGCGCAAGTTGTTGCTGCATCGCCGCCAAATCAACAAGCTCGCCGGCGCGGTCGAACGCGATGGCATGACGCTTGTGCCGCTCAAGCTTTATTTCAATGAGCGCGGCCGCGCCAAGGTCGAAATCGCTTTGGCGCGCGGCAAGAAACTCTACGACAAGCGCGAGACCCAAAAGAAGCGTTCATGGGAGCGCGAGCGTGGCCGCCTGTTGCGGCAAAAAGGTTGAGAGGGGTGTCATGGCCGTCCCGACCAGACTCGATCATTGCGTCATCCACGTTGCCGATTGGCAACGCTCGAACGCGTTTTACACCAGCGTACTTGGTGCCGAACTCGTCCACCGGCCAGTGGGCTACGCCTACCGGTTCGGCGACAAGCAGCTCAACGTGCATGGGCCCGGTGTAAAGCCGGCGGAGGTTGCCCGGCTGCCGGTTGCGCCCGGCAACAGCGACCTGTGCTTCGAATGGATGGGGCCGATCGGCGAGGCCATCGCCCATCTTGAGCGCTGCGGCGTCCCCATCGAGAGCGGGCCGATGCAGCGGTTCGGCGCCAAGGGGCCCGGCACCAGCGTTTACTTCCGCGATCCCGACGGCTCGCTGATGGAATTTATGTCTTACGCGTGACGATTTGCGCGCGAATGCCGGCACCGCCGGAGTTTTGCGCCGCCTGACGCGCCAGACCGACCGCGGCGCGGAACATCGGCGCGGTGAGCACGCCGGTGTTGGTGTTGTAGCGCGAGCAGTGATAGCTATCGATCAGCGTCAGAGCGCCGAGCGTGTGGCTCTTGCCGTGGCCGAACGGAAACTGGGATCGGCGCGCGCCGCTCGTCACGACGAAAGTCTCATGCGCGATGCGGCCGAGCGCCAGAACCGCCCGCAGCCGCGGCATTTCCTTGATGGTGGCGGCGAGAAAATCGCGACAGGTGGCGATTTCCTGTGGCGTCGGCTTGTTTTCCGGCGGCACGCAGCGCACCGCATTGGTGATGCGGCAATCGAGAAGCTCGAAACCGTCGCCGGGATCGGCGCGATAAGTGCCGCGGGCAAGCCCGAATTCCAACAGCGTGGCGTACAGCAAATCGCCGGCAAAATCGCCGGTGAACGGCCGCCCGGTGCGGTTGGCCCCGCGCAGCCCGGGAGCCAATCCGACGATCAGGAGGCTTGCCTCAAGCGGCCCGAATGAGTCGACCGGTGCATTGAACCAGTCCGGCTCTCGCGCACGCCAAATGTCACGAAAAGCGACCAGACGCGGACAGCGCGGACAATCGCGGCCGGGCATCCCGCTCGGGCGCGCCATGGGTCCGCTTGGGCGAGCCATGGCTCGATCCCTTTGTCGCTCTGGCGCTGACGCCGATTATTCGTCTTCGAACTCGTCTTCTTCGACTTCGACGCGGCTTGCGGTCGGGCTGCGCTGCAGGAACTGCGGAGTATGGCGCGGCTCGCCCCGCGGCTCACGCATGCCCTCCCGCGGCTCGCGGGCCAGCCGTTCGCTGGGATCGCGGCCGACCTTGTTTTGCAGCTCGACGATGTCGACGAATTGATCGGCCTGACGGCGCAGTTCGTCGGCAACCATCGGCGGCTGCGTCGAGATCGTCGAGATCACGATGACGCGAACGCCGCGGCGCTGCACCGCCTCGACCAGTTTGGTGAAATCGCCGTCGCCCGAGAACAGCACCATCTGATCGATATGCGGCGCGAGCTCCATGGCATCGACCGCGAGTTCGATGTCCATATTGCCTTTGACCTTGCGCCGGCCGGTCTGATCGACGAATTCCTTGGTCGCCTTGGTGACGACGGTATAGCCGTTGTAGTCGAGCCAATCGATTAAAGGTCGGATCGAAGAATATTCCTGATCTTCGATCACGGCGGTGTAGTAGAAGGCGCGCACCAGATTGCCGCGCGACTGGAACTCACGCAAAAGCCGCTTGTAGTCGATGTCGAAGCCAAGCGATTTCGCGGTGGCATAGAGATTGGCGCCGTCGATAAAGAGCGCGATTTTTTCATTTTGTGTCGGCATTGTGTTCTCGTCTGGTGATTAAACCGGTTCGCTGCAATCAATGACACGATACCGGCATTCTTAAATAAGCGTCTCGCCATGGGAAACGTTCGACAGTCGAAGTCACAGTCGCCACAAAGGGCTACGTCGCCACAAAATACTATCGGCACAAAGTACTACCGGCGGAAAGTACTACCGGCACATTGGGCCGTGGCAAGCTGTGGCGGCGCGAAATGACTTGCGGCACGCCGTCGCGGCGCTTCCGACAGTATGATTCGGAACTCCGCGAGCGCGCTCCCGAAAGTTTCGGTAACAGAGCGGCGCGATCCCGCCAAGTTAAATATGCCACGCCAGGTATGTGGGCGCGTCGGTGCCTGCAAAACTCGCAGCGGCCGAAGCGAAGGGAACTTAGGCCCTGCGCCGGGGCCGATTAGCATGTCAAAATCGGACTTGCGCTTTATAGTCGGGGAAGATACGTAACCGCCATATTGTGGACAACGTCCCGTTGTGGGACCGCTGGACAAGCCTGCCGGACAAACCCTAGCCGGAAGCACTTACCGGATAGCGCCAGCCGGCCAGCTCTAAGGAACACGACATATGGCCCGCGTCACCGTCGAAGACTGCATCGACAAGGTTGAAAACCGGTTTGATCTTGTGCTGTTGGCCGGCCACCGCGCGCGCATGATTTCGTCGGGCGCGCAGATCGTGGTGGAGCGGGACAATGACAAGAATCCCGTGGTGGCGCTCCGCGAGATCGCGGACGAGGCGGTTTCGCCGGAGGATCTCAAGGAGGAGCTTGTCCATTCTCTGCAGAAATATGTCGAGGTTGACGAGCCCGAGCCGGAATCCGTGCCGCTTATAGGGGCACCAGGCACCGGCGCCGACGCCGATGACACCGACGTCACCACCGACCGCATGTCCGAAGAAGAGTTGCTCAAGGGCCTGGAAGGCCTGACCCCGCCGGCAAGCCAGCCCGAGCCCGACGTCGGCGACGAAGACGAGTAAGCGGCTCGTTCGCCGCCTTCGGCGTCCCATCCATTTTTTAACCAAGACCGGCCTCAGCCGAGATAGGCCCTGGCGGTCGTGACCGCCGCCGCCGCGGCTTAATTCGATGAGCTGGGAGAGCAGCGTGTGGCGCTGGCGCGCCTGCATGATATCTTTGTGGTGGAAGCCGACTCTGCGGTGCGGAGCCGGGCGCCGGACCGTTGCCAAAGGGCCGGACCACTCCAAGGGTTGTCATGGCGCGCTCGCCGATCGACCTGCCGCGGATGCAGAACCAGCCGAGAACCCGGCTGGCGCCGGCGCGCGCGCCTAATCTGGTCCCGCTCGAGGATACGCCGCCGCCAAAGGCGCCGCGCAAGCCGCGCACGATGCGGCAGTACGACCTGATCGAACGGGTCAAGCAATACAATCCCAAGGCCAACGAAGATCTGCTCAACCGCGCCTATGTTTATGCCATGCGCGCGCATGGCGAGCAGAAGCGAGCCTCGGGCGACCCCTTTATTTCGCATCCGCTCGAAGTCGCCGCGATTTTGACCGAGCTTAAGCTGGACGATGCGACCATCGCGGCGGCGTTGCTGCACGACACCATCGAGGACACCGACGCCACCCGCGCCGAAATAGATCGGCTGTTCGGCCACGAGATCGGGCTCCTGGTCGAGGGGCTGACTAAATTAAAGCGCCTTGAGCTCGTCTCCCGCGAGGCCAAGCAGGCCGAGAACCTGCGCAAGCTTTTGTTGGCCATTGCCGACGACGTGCGGGTGCTGTTGATCAAGCTCGCCGACCGGCTGCACAACATGCGCACGCTGGCGCACCGGCCGCCGGAGGCACGCCGCCGCACCGCCGAGGAGACCCTCGATATCTATGCGCCGCTCGCCGGCCGCATGGGCATGCAGGAGATGCGCGAGGAGCTTGAGGATTTGGCGTTTCGCGAACTCAACCCTGACGCCTACAAGGTGCTCACGGAGCGGCTGGAGACGCTTACCGCGCGTTCGAGCGAATGGATTACCGAGATCGAGCAACAGCTCACCAAGAAACTTGCCGATCGCGGCATTGCCGCCGAGGTCACCGGCCGCCGCAAGCGCGCTTATTCGATCTGGCGCAAGATGGAGCGTAAGGCGGTCGGCTTCGAGCAGCTGTCCGATATTTTCGGCTTTCGTGTCGTCGTCGGCAGCCTTCCCGAGTGCTACCAGGCGGTTGGCATCGTCCATACCACTTGGCCGGTCGTGCCCGGGCGCTTCAAGGACTATATCTCTACGCCCAAACAGAACGATTACCGCTCGATCCACACCACCGTGATCGGCCCGGGCCGGCAGCGGGTCGAACTGCAAATCCGTACCCGCGACATGCACCAGATCGCGGAATACGGCATCGCCGCACATCCGCTGTACAAGGACGAGCAAGGTTCGCCGACCGAGCAGCTGGTGCGTGAATCGGGCGCCTATGCCTGGCTGCGCCGCACCATCGAGCTTCTGGCCGAAGGCTCCGACCCGGAGGAGTTCCTTGAGCACACCAAGCTCGAATTATTCCACGATCAGGTTTTTTGCTTTACGCCGAAAGGCATGCTGATCGCGCTGCCGAGCGGCGCCACGCCGATCGACTTCGCGTATGCGGTGCATACCGATGTCGGCAATATGGCGATCGGCGCCAAGATCAATGGCAAGATCGGCCCGCTCAGCGCGCCGTTGCAGAATGGCGACGAGGTGCAGATCCTGACCTCGAAGGCGCAGACCTCGCCGCCGAGCGCGTGGGAATCGATCGTGGTGACGGGAAAGGCGCGGGATGCCATCCGCCGTGCCACCCGAGATTCGGTGCGCAACCAATATGCCGGGCTTGGCCGCCGCATGGTCGAGCGGCTGTGTCAGCGCGCCAAGATCGAATACACCGACGAAAAGCTGCAAGGTGCCTTGCCCCGGCTCGCCCGCGCCTCACTCGACGACGTGATGTCGGCCGTCGGCCGCGGCGAGATGAAAGCCTCTGATGTCGCTCGCGCGATGTATCCGGACTACAAGGACGAGCGCGTGGCACCGGTGATCCCGAAGTCCGAGACCGGCTGGTTCGGGCTTAAATTCGGACGCGCCGTGAAATTCAAGGTGCCGACCGCCGGCGAGGACGGCGCGGCGATCCCGATTCGCGGCATCAACAGCGATCTGCCGGTGCGGTTTGCGCCCAAGGGCGGCGCCGTGCCGGGCGACCGCATCGTCGGCATCATGACCGCGGGGGAGGGGATCACTATCTATCCGATCCAATCCGACGCACTCAAAGCTTTCGAGGACGAGCCGGAACGCTGGCTCGACGTGCGCTGGGACGTCGACGACAAGCTGCCGCAGCGGTTCCCGGCGCAGCTCGCCGTGCAATCGGTCAATTCGCCCGGCACGCTGGCGCAGATCGCGCAAGTCATCGCCGAGCACGACGGCAATATCGACAACATAAAAATGACCCGGCAGTCGCCGGATTTCACCGAGCTGACCATCGATCTCGAAGTCTACAACCTCAAGCACCTCACCTCGATCATCTCGCAGTTGCGGGCGAAAAAAGTGGTGGCCAATGCCGAGCGCGTGAATGGCTGAGCCGGCGGCCGGCTAAAGATCGCGCAAGAGATCGAGTAAGAGTCTAACAAGAGATCGAGCAAGACATCGACATGACGACTTCACCCATCCGACTCGGCGTCAATGTCGACCACGTCGCCACCGTGCGCAATGCGCGTGGCGGGCATCATCCCGATCCGCTCAAGGCCGCCGAACTCGCGATCGCCGCCGGCGCCGACGGCATCACCGCGCATCTGCGCGAAGATCGCCGCCACATCCTCGACGATGACATTGCGCGGTTGAAAGCGCGCATCAAGAAGCCGCTCAACCTGGAGATGGCGGCGACGGCGGAAATGGTCGGCATCGCCTGCAAGCTCAAACCCCACGCCGCCTGCATCGTGCCCGAGCGGCGCGCCGAACGAACCACCGAAGGCGGCCTCGACGCAGCCGGCCAGCGCGAGGCGTTGCGCGACGCGGTCGCGAAGCTTTCGGCGGCCGGCATCCGCGTGTCGCTGTTTATCGCCGCCGAGCCTGCGCAGATCGAGGCGGCAAGAGCCATCGGCGCTCCGGTGATCGAGATTCATACCGGCGCCTGGTGCGACGCGCTTGCAGCCGGCGACGCCGCGGCCGCGGCCGCGGAATTCGACCGCATCGTGCGCGGCGTCGGGTTCGCCAAGAACGCCGGGCTTGAAGTTCATGCCGGCCACGGCCTCGATTTCGTCACCGCGGAGAAAATCGCCGCGCTTGACGACATCGCCGAGCTCAATATCGGCCACTTCCTGATCGGCGAGGCGATCTTCGGCGGGCTTCCCGCCGCGGTGCGGCAAATGCGGGCGGCCATGGACCGCGGACGGTCGCGAAGCGGCGGGGCATCATGATTCTAGGCATCGGCTCCGATATCACCGACGCGCGCCGCATCGCCCAGGTCATCGAGCGCCACGGCGAACGCTTCCTCGACCGTATTTTCACTCCGGTCGAGCGCGCCAAGGCCGATAAACGGCGCAACCGCGTCGAGACCTATGCCAAGCGCTTTGCCGCCAAGGAAGCCTGCGCCAAGGCGCTCGGCACCGGCTTTCGCCGCGGCGTGTGGTGGCGGGACCTCGGTGTCGTCAACCTCCCGGGCGGCCGCCCGACTATGGAACTGACCGGCGGCGCTAAGCGCCGGCTGCAGGCCATCACCCCGGCCGGTTACCAAGCGCGGATCGACGTCACCATTACCGACGAAGGTCCCATGGCCCATGCCTTCGTGGTGATCTCGGCGATTCCCATAGAAGGCTGAGGGGTGCCTGGGCCGGGCGCCGATTTTGGCCGATGAAAATTTCGTCACCGGCTCGGTCGTCGGCTTAAGCTAATGAAGTTACTGGAAAAATTGGAGTGGAGCGGCCCCCGCGGCCAAATCCCCGTGCAATTGCGTTGCAGCCATTGCAAAGGCTACAAAGTCGCCGGCGGGCACATGACATGCGAGATGACGGGCCGATGAGCGTGCAGACCGGGACCAAGCGGAAAGAAGGGGGCTTCGCCGAAACGGTGCGCGTGGTCTTCCACGCGTTGATCATCGCCGTCGTCATCAGGACGTTTCTCTTTCAACCCTTCAACATCCCGTCCGGCTCGATGATCCCGACGCTTTTGGTCGGCGATTATCTGTTCGTTTCCAAATATTCGTTCGGCTACACGCATTACTCCTTTCCGTTCTCGCCGGACCTCTTCTCCGGCCGAATTTTCGCGTCACAGCCGAAGCGCGGCGACGTGGTGGTATTCCGGCTGCCCAAGGACGACAGCATCGACTACATCAAGCGGCTCGTCGGGCTGCCCGGCGACCATATCCAGATGATCGACGGCGTGCTCAACATCAATGGCACGCCGGTCAAGCGCGAGCGCATCGATGACTACGTGACCGATGACGATGGCGTCGTTCAGCGCGTCAAGCGCTTTCGCGAAACGCTGCCGAACGGCGTCAGCCACACGACCATCGACCTCACCGACAACGGCTTCTACGACAACACGCCGGTCTATATCGTGCCGCCCGATCATTATTTTATGATGGGCGATAACCGCGACAACTCGACCGACAGCCGCGTGCTCAGCCAAGTCGGCTACGTGCCGTTCGAAAATCTCATCGGCCGCGCGCAGATCATCTTTTTTTCGATCCGTGACGACAGCCATGCCTGGGAAGTGTGGCGTTGGCCCTGGGCGGTGCGCTGGAACCGGCTGTTCACGCTGGTGCGATGAGCGGCCGCAAGAAAAAAAAGCCTGCCATAGCCAGCGAGTCGCCTGCCGCCGAAGCGAAGGCGGCGGGCGCGGCGCCCAAGGTCGCCGAAACCAAGCCCGCCGAAACCAAGGTTGTTGAAGCCAAAGCTGTTGAAGCCAAGGCTGTTGAAGCCAAGGCGGTTGAAGCCAAGAGCGTCGAGACCAAAAGCGCCGCAACCAAGCCCGCCGAAACCAAAAGCGCCGGAGCGAAGAGCGCCGACGGCAAAACCGCACAAGCCAAAAAAGCCGAGCCCAAGGCGACACCGCTGGCCCGCCGGCGCAAGCGCGCGGCCACCGAACTTGAAACGCGTATCGGCTATCACTTCAACGATGCCGCGATGCTGGAGAGCGCGCTCACTCATATTTCGGCGCTACGGGGCGGCAACCGCGCCAATAGCTATCAGCGGCTCGAATTCCTCGGTGACCATGTGCTGGGGCTGGTTATTTCCGACATGCTGTATCGCGCTTATCTCAAGGCCGACGAAGGCGAGCTGTCGCGGCGGCTGGCGGATCTGGTACGCAAGGAGACCTGCTACGAGATTGCGCGCGCCATCGATCTGGGTGCCGCCCTTCGCGTCGGGTCATCGGAAGCCAATGCCGGCGCGCGCTCGCGCATTGCGATCCTTGCGGACGTCTGCGAGGCGCTGATCGGGGCGGTCTATCTCGACGGCGGCTACAAGGCCGCCGAGGGATTGGTCGAGCGCCTGTGGGAGGTACGGCTCAAGGCCACCGCGCCGCCGCTGCGCGACCCGAAAACCGTGCTGCAGGAATGGGCGCAGGCGCGCGGCTTGCCGACCCCGGTCTATCGCGAGATCGCGCGTTCCGGCCCCGATCATAATCCGGAGTTCCGTGTCGCTGTCCAACTGCCGGCCCTGGCGCCGGCCGAAGGCTCGGGCCGCTCCAAGCGCGCCGCCGAGCAGGGCGCGGCGGCGGCCATGCTGGCGCGCGAAGGCGTTCGGTCGGCGCAGCCCAATGGCTGAGCCGGCCGAAGCCGACAAACGCGCCGGCTTTGTCGCGCTGATTGGCGCGCCGAATGCCGGAAAATCGACGCTGCTCAACGCCCTGGTCGGCACCAAGGTCTCGATTGTCACGCCGAAAGTGCAGACCACGCGCGCGCTTATTCGCGGTATCGCCATGGCCGGCCCAGCCCAGCTCATTTTCGTCGATACGCCGGGAATCTTTTCCCCGCGCCGCCGGCTTGATCGCGCCATGGTCGGCAGCGCCTGGGCGAGCACCGCCGACGCCGATGTGGTTGCGCTTCTGATCGACGGCAAAAAAGGTGTCAAAGAGGACGAGGAGGCGATCTTGCGCGTCCTTGGCGAGGTGCGGGCGCCCAAGGTTCTGGTGCTCAACAAGGTAGACCTGGTCGACAAGCCCGCACTGCTCACGCTCGCGCAGGCGCTTAATGACAAAATTAGCTTCGCGGCGACGTTCATGGTCTCGGCACGCTCGGGTGACGGCGTCGCCGATCTCAAAGACTGGTTTGCCGCGCATGTCCCCCTGAGCCCGTGGCTCTACCCGGAAGATCAGATTTCCGACGCGCCGCTGCGCCAATTGGCCGCCGAAATCACCCGCGAAAAGCTCTATCTGCGCCTGCACCAGGAATTGCCGTACCAGTCAACGGTGGAAACCGAGGTGTGGAACGAGTTGAAGAACGGTTCGGTGCGCATCGAGCAGACCATTTATGTCGAACGCGAGAGCCAGCGCAAAATCGTGCTCGGCAAGGGCGGCCAGGCGATCAAGGCGATCGGTGCCGCGGCCCGGGCCGACATTGCCGTGGCGATCGAGCAACCGGTTCACCTGTTCCTGCATGTCAAAGTGCGCGAAGGCTGGGGCGACGATCCGGAGCGCTATCGGGAAATGGGACTTGAGTTTCCGAAGGAATAACGTGTCATGCTCCGCGAAGGCGAGGCGTCCAGTAGTCGCCGAGTTGCGTTTACTGCATCATCCGCCTTCGCGGATGATGACGGGCATACTACATTTGTCCAATGCAATGGATCGATGAAGGCATCGTGCTGGGCGTCAAGCGCCATGGCGAATCGAGTGTCATTCTCGAACTGATGACGCGCGAGCACGGCCGCCATCTCGGTCTGGTGCGTGGCGGCGGCGGCACGCGGCTGCGCGGCGTGCTGCAGCCGGGCAATGCGCTCGGCGCCACCTGGCGGGCCCGGCTCGACGAGCATCTCGGGCATTACACGATCGAGCCGCTAAATTTGCGCGCCGGCGGTTATCTTGCCGCCGCCCATGCCGTGCACGGCGTCACTCATCTGGCCGGCCTGTGCCGGCTGCTCGCCGAACGGGAGGCGCATGCGGCGATCTTTGCGGCGCTGGAAACGATTCTGGATTGCCTGCACGATCCGCATGTCGCGGCGCCGATGATCGCCCGCTTCGAGCTGAATTTCCTGGCCGAGCTTGGATTTGGCTTGGATCTTTCGAGTTGTGCTGCAACCGGTGCGACCGACGATCTGATCTACGTTTCGCCCCGCTCCGGACGAGCCGTGTCGCGCAGCGCCGGCGAAGCCTATCGCGACCGGCTGATGCGGCTGCCGGCATTTCTGCAAGGCGACGACGCACAATCCTATTCGGCTGCCGAACTGGCGGATGCTTTCACGCTTACCGGCTTTTTTCTCGATCGCCACGCCTTCGCGCCGCGCGGCCTAGCGGTGCCGGAGGCGCGGGCCCATTTTGTCACCGCGCTGACACGCGTCCTTCAGTAAGCCGCCGGTCCGGCGCGAACTGACGCGCAAGTGCGGTAAAGATCGCGACGACACTCATCCAATCTTGTGGCCAATCGTGGCAACTCTTGGTTCTGCAATGTAAATTCTTTTGAGGCGCGAGTCGCGGATCGGCCTCGCCGGCTCAGGGAGCTTGTTCGGATACCGCAACAGGGGTAGCGCTCAAACGCATGAATAAGAAAGTGATTCCCCCCGCGCCGGACAACGTGCAGGACATTGCGCTGCGCGAGGCGCTGGAAGAACGCTACCTCGCTTATGCGCTCTCCACCATCATGCACCGCGCGCTGCCGGACGCGCGCGATGGGCTCAAGCCGGTGCATCGGCGCATCCTTTACGGCATGCGGCTGTTGCGCCTCGATCCCGGCTCGGCGTTCAAGAAGTCGGCGAAAATCGTCGGCGACGTGATGGGCAATTTCCATCCGCATGGCGACCAAGCCATCTATGACGCGCTGGTCCGGCTGGCGCAAGATTTCGCCTCGCGCTACCCGCTGGTCGACGGCCAGGGCAATTTCGGCAACATCGACGGCGATAATGCTGCCGCTTACCGCTACACCGAAGCGCGGATGACCGACGTCGCGCGGCTTCTGCTCGACGGCATCGATGAGGATGCGGTCGACTTTCGCCCGAGCTACGACGGTGTGATGCAGGAGCCGGTGGTCCTGCCGGCGGCCTTTCCCAATCTGCTCGCCAACGGCGCCCAGGGCATCGCGGTCGGCATGGCGACGTCGATCCCGCCGCATAACGTCGCCGAATTGTGCGAGGCCGCGCTTTATCTCATCGAGCAGCCGAACGCGCGATCGAAGACGCTGCTCAAATATGTTCCTGGGCCGGATTTCCCGACCGGGGGGCTGATCGTGGATCCCCCCGCTGCCATTGCCGAAGCCTATGTCACCGGCCGCGGCTCGTTCCGGGTACGGGCGCGCTGGAAAACCGAAGACACCGGCCGTGGCACGTTTCTGATCGTCGTCACCGAGATTCCCTGGCAGGTGCAGAAAATGCGCCTCGTCGAGCGCATCGCCGAATTGATCAACGAGAAAAAGCTGCCGCTTCTGGCCGATATGCGCGACGAGTCGGCCGAGGATGTACGGCTGGTCTTCGAGCCGCGCTCACGCTCGGTCGATCCGGCGCTCCTGATGGAGAGCCTGTTCAAACTCACCGAACTTGAGAGCCGCATTCCGCTCAACATGAACGTGCTTGTTCGCGGCCGGGTTCCGAAAGTGCTGGGATTGGCCGAAGCGCTGTCGGAATGGCTCGCGCACCGCCGCGACGTTCTGTTGCGCCGTTCGCGCCACCGCCTCGGTGAGATCGAGCATCGCCTTGAGGTTCTGGGCGGCTATCTCGTCGCCTATCTGAACATCGACAAGGTCATCAAGATCATCCGCCAGGAGGACGAGCCGAAACCCGTTCTGATCAAGACGTTCAAATTGTCGGACGTCCAGGCCGACGCCATTCTCAATATGCGGCTGCGCAATTTGCGCCGGCTGGAGGAGATGGAAATCCGGCAGGAAGACAAAAGTTTACGCACCGAGAAGAAATCGATCGAGGAGCTTGTGCGCTCCGAAAAACAGCAGTGGAACAAGATCGCCGGCGAGATCAAGGAGCTGCGCGATAAGTTCGGGCCGAAGACGCCGCTCGGCAAGCGGCGCACCGGGTTTGCCGAGGCGCCGGCGCATGATGAGGCGGCGATCGAGGAGGCGCTGGTTGAGCGCGAGCCGATCACGGTCATCGTTTCCGAGAAGGGCTGGATTCGCGCGCTGCGCGGCCAGGTCGGCGATCTGGCCAATCTTGCCTTTAAGACCGACGATGGTTTGAAGCTAGCGTTCTTCGCCGAGACCACCTCAAAACTTCTGATCTTTGCCACCAACGGCCGCTTCTACACCATCGACGCCGCCAAATTGCCGGGTGGGCGCGGCCACGGCGAACCGATCCGGCTGTTCATCGAGCTCGAGCAAGAGACCGATGTCGTTTCGGTGTTCCGCTACCAGGGCGGTCGCAAGTTCATGGTGGCGAGCCGGCAGGGCCGAGGCTTCATCGTGCCGGAGGACGAGTGCCTCGCCAACACCCGCAAGGGCAAGCAGGTGCTCAACGTCAAGGCGCCTGACGCCGCCTGCGTCATCACACCGGTGGAGGGCGAGCTCGTGGCCGCAATCGGGGAGAACCGCAAACTGGTGGTGTTCCCCATTGATCAAGTGCCGGAAATGACGCGTGGCCGTGGCGTGCGCTTGCAGCGCCACAAGGATGGCGGGCTTTCCGATCTGAAGAGCTTCGAAGTCGAAAAGGGCCTGAACTGGACGGATAGCGCGGGACGCGGCTTTAATCTGACGCTCAAGGAACTGTCTGACTGGCGCGGCAACCGCGCCGACGCTGGACGGTTGGCGCCGAAGGGCTTTCCGAAGAGCAACAAGTTCGACGATTCCGGCGGCCGCGCCGCTGCACCTGAGGCTGGCGCAGACGGTTCCTAAACCGAATAGTTCCAATCCAGCGGCCGGCATTAGCGAAGCATCAATTCTGTTCGCTGAAACGCGCTGCACGGTGCGTAAATACGCGGACAATTTCCGAATTATTCAAATGCCGCACGTTAGGGGCTAGGCGGGGTGTCGTTTGCCCCGGCCCATTGGAATTGTGAGTGCCATGCGCGTTCGACAAATCAACTGGAGCAAACAATCGGGTTGGACCGGAGCCGAAGGCCCCTCGAAAGATGCCTCGCTGGTGCTTTATTTCGGTGGCCGCGAAGCCTTGACCTGCGGCGCCCGCTACAACGAGCTGCGGCAATCTTTTCCTGACGCCCATATTGTCGGCTGCAGCACCGGCGGACAGATCAGCAAGGACGATATCAGCGACGACGAAGTGGTCGCTGCTGCCATCAGCTTCGAGGCGACCGAACTGCGCTTGAGCCGGCGGGAAATCACCGATCCGCGACATTCGCGAGAGTGCGGCGAGGCCATCGGACGGGACCTTTTCGCCGACGATCTCGCCGGCGTTTTCGTGCTGTCCGATGGATTGAACGTCAACGGCAGCGAATTGGTCGCGGGCTTCCGCAAGGTCATCAGCGCCGATACGCCGCTCACTGGCGGCCTCGCCGGCGACGGCGCCGATTTCAGGCAAACTTTGGTCGGGGCCGATTGTGTGCCCCGCGCCCGCACCGTCGCCGCGGTGGGCCTTTACGGATCCGCCATCCGCGTCGGCCATGGCTGCGCCGGGGGCTGGGATTTGTTCGGTCCACGCCGGCACGTCACGAAATCCGCCGGCAATGTTCTGTTCGAGCTCGACGGCAGGCCCGCGCTCGAGCTCTACGAGCGCTACCTCGGACCGGAAGAGTCCAAAGGCCTGCCGGGTTCGGCGCTTTTGTTCCCGATTCAGGTTCACGACGCGGAAAAGCCGGAGACCGCGGTGGTCCGCACGGTCTTGGCGATCGATCGTGCGGCGGGTTCGATGACTTTTGCCGGCGATATTCCGCAAGGCTGGACGGCGCAATTCATGCGCGGAAATTTGGATCGGTTGGCCGCCGGCGCGGCCGAAGCGGCCCGGCAGGCACGCGACGGGGTGTGCGCCAGCCAGGAGGACAAGATTTTCTCCATTCTTGTCAGCTGTATCGGCAGACGTCTGCTGATGGGGCAGCGCGCCAACGATGAAGTCGAGGCGGCCGGCGCCGCGCTGGGCCGCGATACGCCGCGTGTCGGCTTCTATTCCTACGGCGAGATTTCGCCGCATGCGCAATCCGGCCTGTGCGAACTGCACAATCAGACGATGACAGTCACCACCCTTGCCGAGGTCGCCTGACGGCGCATTCGACGAAAGGCGACAACGGTGCACAGGCTCTTCGCAAAGCAGCTCGCCAAGGCGACCGACCAGACCGGAACGGTCGAACTGCCGCAGCTGTCCAAACTTGTGGTCGCTGCCTACGAGGAATTCGATCGCGATCGAACGCGCACCGACCGCTCGATCTCGCTCATGGTCGAAGAACTCGACCAAATTCAGCGCAATCTCGAACGGACGGTCGTCGAACGCACCAAGGAATTGAGAGCGCGAGAGGCCGAGTTGCAGGCGCAGAACCTGCGCATCGATGCCGCTCTTTCCAACATGTCCCAAGGCTTGGCGATGTATGACGCCGAGGCGCGGCTGGTGCTGTGGAACGACCGCTTTGTCTCGATGTACAACTATGGCCCCGCCGAAATCGGTGTCGGCATGCCGCTGCTCGATCTCATCAGACTGCGGTCAGCCAACGGCACTTTCGGCGGCAATCCCGACGAATATGCCAAAAGTCTCGTTGCCCAACTTCGCGTCGGCCAGGCGACGAGCCAATTTGCCGAATTGCCGGACGGCCGCACCGTAGCGATCACGCGGCAGGCGATGGCGAACGGCGGCTGGGTGGCGACCCATGAGGACGTTACCGAGCGGCGCCAAGCGGAGATGAAAATCGCGCACATGGCGCGGCACGACGCGCTGACCGATTTGCCGAACCGCGTGCTGTTGCGGGAGCGATTGAACGACGCGCTGGCGCAAGTGGAGCGCGGCGAGCAGTTGGCCGTGCACTATCTCGATCTCGATCTGTTCAAGAACGTCAACGACTCACTTGGCCATCCGACCGGGGACGAGCTGTTGCGGCTGGTGGCGCAGCGGCTGCGCGCCTGCGTGAAGGAAGCCGATACGATCTCGCGCGTCGGCGGCGATGAGTTTTTCGTCATTCAAACCGGCGTCGGCAGCGCCTCGGACGCCGAACGGCTGGCGCGCCGAATTGCCGAGGCGGTGCGGCTGCCCTACGACTTGCACGGTCATTCGGTGGTGATCGATGCAAGCATCGGCATCGCGCTGGCGCCTGACGACGGCAAGGATGCCAACGATCTTCTCAAGAATGCCGACATGGCGCTGTACGGCGCCAAAGCCGCCGGCCGCGGCATCTATCGGTTCTTCGAGCCGGAGATGGATGCCCGCATGAAGGATCGCCGGGCGCTCGAAGTGGCACTGCGCCGCGCTTTCGATAACAACGAGTTCGAGCTCTATTATCAGCCGGTCGTCAATCTCGGCCGCGATCAGGTGCGTTGCTGCGAAGCGCTGCTACGCTGGCACCATCCGGAACGCGGCATGGTTTCGCCGGTGGAGTTCATCCCGGTCGCCGAGGAAATCGGCCTGATCGTCGCGCTCGGCGAACGCACCATTCGCTGGGCGTGCCGCGATGCGGCGCTCTGGCCGGATGACGTGTGTGTCGCGGTCAACCTCTCGCCGACCCAATTGGCGAGCAAGTCGCTGCTGCCCACCGTGCTGGGCGCGCTGGCATCGTCGGGATTGTCGCCGCAACGCCTGGAAGTGGAAATTACCGAGGCGGTGCTGATGCAGAACAGCGAAGTTAACTTGCGTACACTGCACCAATTACGCGCGCTCGGCATCAAAATCTCGATGGACGATTTCGGTACCGGCTATTCGTCGCTCAGTTATCTGCGCAGTTTTCCATTCGACAAGATCAAGATCGACCGTTGCTTCATCAAGGGCCTCGGCGAGGGCTCCGAGTCCGACGCCATCGTGCAAGCGGTCGCCGGGCTCGCCGACAGTCTCGGCATGACCACGACGGCCGAGGGCGTCGAGACCCGCGAACAGCTCGATCTCGTTCGCGAGCTTGGCTGCACCGACGTGCAGGGCTTTTATTACAGTCCGCCGGTGCCGGCCCAAGAGCTCGACAGGCTCCTCAGGCCCGAGCGCAAGACCGCGGCAGCCTGAGCCCGGCCGGCACACCCACCGAGGAATATTTGGCTCTGCTCGCCGGTCGTGGCATTATCGATCTTGGCGTGGTGGGATACTGGGATGACGCCGACCTTCCAATCGTGGCGGGGCTGGTTGCGGCTTTCCAGTGCGCTGGTGCTGCTCAGCTTCGTCATTTGTCATCTGACCGCGCACTGCCTGTTGCTCGTCTCCTTCGAGGATGCCGAGGCGACGCGCAACGTCCTGATGTATCCGTGGCGCACCTTTATCGGCACCGCCGTTCTGGTGGCCGCATTTCTCGTTCATTTCAGCAATGCTTTGTGGTCGATCTATATCCGGCGCTCGCTGCGCCTGAACCGGTGGGAATGGACCCAGCTTGCGCTCGGCCTGACCATTCCTGCGCTGTTGATGTTCCATGTGATGGCGACGCGGATCGCCGAGGAATCGCTCGACGTCACCACGTATTACAGCACTGTGTTCATCGTCCAGTGGCTGATGTTTCCATGGCTCGGCGCCATCCAGATACTCGCCGTGATCACGGTATGGACGCACGCCAGCATCGGCATTCATTATTGGCTGCGCACCAAACGCTGGTATTCGGACTGGCGGCCGCTGCTACTCGGCTTCGCGCTGTTGCTGCCGGCCTTGGCGCTGGCCGGCTACGTCACCGGCGGCAATCAGGTTCTGCGCCAGGCGAAAAGCGACCCCACTTTTGTCGCCTCTTCGCTGGGCGATTCCAACTTGACGCCGGCAGCGGCGAGCGCCGTCGATCGGATGGTCGATATCGGCTGGGGCATCTGGCTCGCTCTGGTGCTGCTGCCGTTCGCTGCGCGCGGCCTCCGGAGCTGGCACTGCCGCCGCAGCAAGCCGCCGATGCTCTCGCACGCCGGCGGCCGCCGCGTCCCGATCCTGCCCGGTGCCACCGTGCTGGAAACGCTGCGCGCCCACGGCATCGCTCACGCTTCGGTCTGCGGCGGGCGGGCGCGCTGCACGACATGCCGGGTTTTGGTCACCAAGGGGCTCGATCGGCTTTCCGAACCGGCGGGCCTGGAGGCCAAGGCGCTGTCCCGCATCGCTGCGACGCCCGGAATGCGGCTTGCCTGCCAGATTCGCCCCGTCGCCGATCTCGCGGTGATGCCGCTCTTGGCGGCCGATGCCAGCGCCGCGGACGGGGCGGTGCGCGGCGGTCTCGAAGGCAGCGAGCGGCTGGTTACGGTCGTGTTCGTCGATCTGCGCGATTCGACGACGCTGGGCGAAGCCCGCTTGCCGTACGATGTTTTGTTCATTCTCAATCAGTTTTTCCACGAAATGACCAAGGCGCTTGTGGCTACGCGCGGACATTATTCGCAATTCACCGGCGACGGGTTGATGGCGCTCTACGGCCTTTCCGCCGGCCCGGCGGGCGGGGCGGCCGATGCGGTGCGGGGCGCGCGAGAAATGCTGTCGCGGCTTCATCAGCTCAACTTTCAACTGCGCGCCGATCTACGCGAACCGTTGCGGATCGGCATCGGTATTCACCACAGTGAAGCCATTGTCGGCGCGATGGGGCCGCCGCATTCGCAAATCATCACGGCCATTGGCGACACTGTGAATACCTGTGCCCGGCTCGAAAGTCTGACCAAGGAGTACGATTGCGCTGTCGTGATTTCACGCCAGGCGGCGGAGGCCGCTGGGCTTCGGCTTGTCGGCCGCGAACTGCATCAGGCGCCGGTCAAGGGACGCAAAGAGCCGGTGGAGTTCTATACGCTGCAGTCGCTCGATAGCCTGTCGATCTGAGCCGAGCTAACAGACAGACAAAAGGCGGCCAGCCGTCTCGGAGCAAGCCGCCTGCCTCAATTTGCGGCACCCCAAAGGAGTGCCTCCGATGTCGGCCTGTTGGAGTCAGTCGGTATAGGCCGCGCGCCGTTGCGCTTCGGCTTCCACGGTCGTCTTCGGCTGTGCCGGTAGTTGAAGAACGGTCGCGGTCTGATCGTCGCACAACATCGTCAAAAGCACGATGCGGCCGTCGGGAAATTCGAGCGCATCGTGATGCGCGGCGATCCTTTCCTTGTTGATTTGCCTGAAGATCGCCGTGTTGTGGCCGGTCTGGCGGTTGCGCCAGGGAAACAGCCCCGTCTGCTTGCAGGCGACGCCGCCGGCGAAGGACAATTCCGTTCCGGGCAGCACGCAGACCGCCATATCGGCGTTTTCCGCCGCGGCAAAGCCGCGCGTTCCGGTGCCAAAATCGCGTGTGGTAAGACGGTCGCCGACTTTCGCCGGCCGAGAAAGGACATTTTGAAGGCTGTAGTCGCACATGGGGGCATCTCCGAATGTTGGGCAGCCCCAGTTGCCAAACGACGGGATACCACTTTGGTTTCGCGGCGCCGCGCGTATTTGCAAATAAAGCCGAACACCGCGCTCGCTGACGATCGGGCTTAAGCTAAAATGCGGTGCAGTTTCGGCGCGCTCACGGCACCGCGATGTGCCAGACAGCGTTGACGCCGTCACCTTTGGCATCGCCAGGATCGCCATCGTGGTAGAAGGTGTAAAGCGGCTTGCCCTTATAGGCCCATTGCTTGCCGCCGTCCTTACGGGTGACGACGGTCCAGTCGCCCGGGGGCTTGAGGCCGGCAGCCGCATGGAATGGCGGCCAGTTGTTGGCGCAGACGCCGTTGCAATTGGAAGTTCCGGTGCCGTCGCGGTCGTACTGGTAAAGAGTCATGCCCGCGCCATCGACCAGCGCCTTGCCCTTCGCTGTGTCACCGATTTTTGCCGGTGCAGTCTGGGCCATGGCGCCGGCCAGGGTCAGCGCAGAGATGCCGACGGCGAGCAGCGCCGAGACGGGATAACGGACGAGCGGATAAAGCATGGACTGCCTTCCTTACGACCGGCCCGGCGCGGTGATCGGTCGCGCACTCAATCGACTTTCGCCCAACCGTCCGGCATCAGCCGCTCCTGCGGCAGGAAACGGCTCTTATAGTCCATCTTGCGTGAGCCGCGCACCCAATAGCCGAGATAGACGTAAGCCAGACCCATGCGCTGCGCGCGCGCGATGTGGTCGAGCACCATGAATGTTCCAAGCGAGCGGAACGCCTCGTCGGGCTCGAAAAACGAATAGACCATCGACAGCCCATCGCCGAGAACGTCGGTCAAGCCGATGGCGATGAGATCGCCGCCGCGGGCGTTCGGCGCCGAACCAGCCTCTCGGCGCCGATATTCGATGATGCGGGTCTCGATGTGGCTGTCCTCGACCATCATGGCGTAGTCCAGCACCGTCATGTCGGCCATGCCGCCGTCGCGGTGGCGCGAGTCGAGATAGGCGCGGAACACCGAATACTGCTCGGAGGTTGGCACGGCGACGCGCATCTCGCTGCCGATATCGGCGTTGCGGCGCAGGATGCGCCGCATGCTTTGCGTCGGCCGGAAATCCTTGACGACCACGCGCACCGAAACGCAGGCGCGGCAACCTTCGCAGGCCGGCCGATAGGCGATGGACTGGCTGCGGCGGAAGCCACCTTGGGTGAGGATGTTGTTGAGTTCGGGCGCGCGCTCGCCGACCAGATGCGTAAACACTTTCCGCTCCTCCTTGCCCGGCAGATAAGGGCAGGGCGACGGCGCGGTCAGATAGAATTGCGGTGTGTCGCGCGAGTGCTGGGTCACGGAACTATCGATCGTAGCGCGGACATGTCACGCGGGCGCCTGGCTCCGGCTTGGCTCCAGCTTGGCGGTGCGGCCGGCAGCCGAATCCGTCCGCCTCGTAGCATCGCGCGGGCGGGCCGCCGCGTCAAAGGTCATTTGCAGGGTCATGGCCTCGCCCGCGGCCGCAGGGCGGCCGCCCGCGCCGCGTTATTGATAAGGACCGTGCCGACCAACATGTCATGCAGGAGCCGATGGCGGGCGTTGAGCAGGCCGATCACGAGGACGAACGGAGTGAGGATGCTGATGGAAATCCAGAAGACGATGGCATGCACCGCGCCAAGCACGAAATAGGCCGGTGCGCCGTACCAAGTGCGCATCTCGATCTCCATGGCGCGCATGCCGAGCGTCGCCGAGGCCGGGCCGCCCAGCGTGATCCCGTAATAGACCAGCGCCCAGAGCACCGAGCCGGGCGACATCAGCCAGAGCAGGTGCCAGCCCAAGCCGAATGTCACCAGGCCGAAGACGAATATGAACACCCATCCGACGATCAGCGGTATGACGATGACGATGACATCTATAATGAAGGCGATGACACGGCGGGCGAGAATGCCGTCGAACAGTTCCGGTTTAGCCACCGGGTCATAGGCGTGCGGCTTGATATCGAGCGAAGCGCCGATGCGGCCAGGGCCTGTTGCTGGGCCAGAATCCGTCATGATCGCTTTCAGTATAATGCCACGGCCATCATTCAACAACGGCGGTTCGGCAACGGCGGCTCGACAACGAAGGTTGGTCAATGAAGGTCAGCATCGCCGATATTGAAGCAGCGCGCCGCGTGATCGCCGGCCATGTGTTGCGCACCCCGATTTTAGCGGCGCCGCCGCTTTCCGCGCTTGCCGGCGCCGAGGTCTACGTCAAATACGAGAATTTGCAGGTCACCAATTCGTTCAAGGAGCGTGGCGCCTGCGTCAAGCTCGCAACGCTTTCGGCGGAGGAGCGCGGACGCGGCGTCATCGCCATGTCCGCCGGCAATCACGCCCAGGCGGTGGCTTATCATGCGCGGCGGCTTGCCATAGCGGCGACCATCGTCATGCCGGTGACGACGCCATTCGTGAAAGTGCGTGCGACTGAGGCGTACGGCGCCACGGTCCTGTTGTGCGGCGAGACGATTGCCGAAGCCCAGGCGCGCGCGGAGGCGGTGGCCGTTGAACGCAACCTGGTCTGGGTGCATCCTTACGACGATCCGCACATCATCGCCGGCCAAGGCACCGTCGCGCTCGAAATGTTGGAGGAGGTCCCGGAGCTGGAGATCTTGGTCATACCGATCGGCGGCGGCGGATTGATCGCCGGCAATGCCATCGCAGCGCAGGCGGTGAAGCCGTCGATCGAGATCGTTGGAGTCGAATGCGCGCTTTACCCGTCGATGTGGAACGCCATTCATCGGACCGACCGGCCGTGCGGCGGTCCGACGCTCGCCGAGGGCATCGCGGTGAGCACCGCCGGGACGCTGACGCTGCCTGTGGTGCGCGAACGCGTTCGCGACATTATTCTGGTCGACGAGCCTTTGATCGAGCGGGCGGTCAATGCCTTTCTCACTTTGCAGAAGACCATGGCGGAAGGCGCCGGCGCCGC
>JBARER010000219.1:0-9786 GCA_049796395.1 Xanthobacteraceae bacterium | reverse complement strand
AAGAAGCGATCCGGCGCGGCGACGTGGTCAAGAGCGTCGAGATCTCCACGTGGTTCACCATCGGCGGCGGCACATTGCTGCTGATGGAGTTCGCGGGCCCGTTGGCCGCCAATCTGAAGATGACGCTTGGCGGCCTGCTGATGCACTTGGGCGATATTCCGACCGATGGGCCGGGGCTCGATAATCTTACCAAGGTGCTGGCGATGCGGGTGCTGGCGGCGCTGGGCGTTCCGTTCCTGCTGCTCGCGCTGGCGGCGCTGCTTGGCAACGCGATCCAGCACCGCATCCTGTTCTCGTTCGATCCGGTCATGCCGCAGTTGTCGCGGATTTCGCCCGGCGCGGGCCTGCGCCGCCTGTTTTCAAAGCAGGCGCTTGCCAATTTCGCCAAGGGGCTCGCCAAGCTCGCCTTGTTCGGTACGGTGATCGGCGCGTTGTTATGGCCGCAACGCCACCGCATCATGGGCCTGATCGGCGCCGACCCGACCTTGATCCTGCCGTTCACCCAGGCGCTGGCCATGAAAATGCTGGGCACCGTGGTGGCGATCCTCGCCATCGTCGCAGCGGCCGATTACCTGTTTCAATACCGCCAGTGGTTCGACCGCCAAAAAATGTCGGTGCGGGAGATGAAGGAGGAGTTCCGCCAGAGCGAGGGCGATCCCGCCGTCAAGGGCAAGATCCGGCAGTTGCGCAACGCGCGCGCCCGCAAGCGCATGATGGCCAAAGTCCCCAAGGCATCGGTGGTCATTACCAACCCGACGCACTTCGCGGTCGCGCTGCAATACGAGCGCGGCATGAATGCCCCGGTGTGCGTCGCCAAAGGCGCCGACCTCATCGCCCGCAAGATCCGCGAAGTGGCGGAGGCCCACGGTATTCCGATCGTCGAGAACCCGCCTCTGGCACGGGCGCTGCATGGCACGGTGGAGATCGACCAGGAAATTCCGCAAGATCATTACCGTGCGGTCGCCGAAATCATCGGTTACGTGATGCGGCTGCGCCGAGCGGTGCCGCGGTAATCGCTTCAGGCGGAGTCAATTGGTGCTCTAACGTTTTGTCGAGGCATGATGTTTTCGCGAAACCGGCATCCATACCCGGATCAAGTCCGCGGACTGGCTTTTCCGGATCATGCCTGAACCGTGTAGATTTGTGGCCATCGGTCGTGCGATTCGACGGTGCGAGGTTGAAAGCGGGGCATGACACAGCAGGCCAAGATTGAACGGGCCAATGTTGAACGGGCCAAGATTGAACCGGCCAGGATCGAACCAGTGAGCGAGCCCGCCACGACCCCGCCGAAGTCCGCCGTTGCGGCAAAACCTGCTGCGTCGAACGGTAAATCCGCGGCCGGCGACATGCCATTCGGCGATCGAGCCTCCGGCGCCGGCGCGCGCCCATCGATCGACCGCAGCTCGCCCGACGGCCGGGGCGGCAGTGTCGTGCTCGTCCTTCTGGTCGCGGCCTTCCTGGTCGGGTCGGCGACGGCCATGGCATTCCTCGGCACCGCCAACGCCGAGCCTTACATTCTCGTCTTCCTCGCCGCACTCGCCACCGTCGGCGTGTTTTCGCTGTTCGCGCTCGCCGCCGGCTTATTGCAAATCTCTGGCGCACCGGCCGCCAATCCGCTGGTCAAGGCGATCGTTGACGGCGCCGCCGACGGCACCGTCGTCACCGATCACGACGGCCGCATCGTCTATGCCAATGCCGCCTATCTCGATCTCATCGACGCCACCGACGCCAATGACATGCGTCCGGTCGAGCGCGCCTTCATCGGCGACGCCGACGCGTCAGAGGCGATCTACCGGCTGCTCAAGTCGGCGCGCGAGGGCAGGCGGCTTGAAGAAGAAGTGCGCATCGGCGGCCTGCATGGCCGGCCGGCGCGCTGGCTGCGATTCAAAATCCGGCCGCTTGGAGAAAGCCGGCGCGATGCCCGTTTGACGGTCTGGTCGCTGGCCGATGTGACAGCCGAGCGTGGCCGCCAAGAGAACGTGTTCCAGGTGCTGCAGCACTCGATCGACTATCTCGATCACGCGCCGGCCGGCTTCTTCTCGATCGACGACAAGGGCGACGTCGTTTATCTCAACGCCACGCTCGCCAATTGGCTCGACCAGGATCTGGCGCAGGTCGGCTTGGGCGGGCTGAAGCTCACCGATCTCGTCGCCGGGGACGGTGCGGCCCTGATCACGACGCTGCGCGGGGCGCCGGGCGAGGTTAAAACCGAGGTGCTCGATCTCGATCTGCGCACCCGGTCAGGCCGCACGCTGCCGGTACGGGTTTATCACAAGCTTGCTTTCGGCTCCGACGGCAAGGCGGGTGTCTCCCGCTCGCTGGTGCTCAACCGGGCGCACGACGACGGCACCGATCCGCTGCGCGCGGCGGAAATCCGTTTCATGCGGTTCTTTCACACCACCCCGATGGCGATCGCCACCATCGACCGGCAGGGCGGCGTCATCCGCACCAATCCGCTGTTTGCCAAGCTGTTCCATGGCGCGCGCGGCGGCGACGGCGAATCCGAAGACCGCTCCATCCTTTCGATCGTCGCCGAACGCGATCGCGAGGCGCTCGGCGGCGCCATTCGCCAGGCGGCGCTCGGCAAAAGCGACATCGCGCCGGTCGACGCTGTGCTTGCCGTCGACGGCGAACGGTCCGGCCGCTTCTATGTTACCGCGGTCGAGGAAGAGGAACGCGATCAGGAAGCGGCGATCGTCTACATGCTCGAGACGACGGAGCAGCGCGAGCTCGAGAACAAGGTCACGCAGCAGCAGAAGATGGAACTGGTCGGCCAGCTTGCCGGCGGCATCGCCCACGACTTCAACAACGTGTTGTCGGCGATCATGATGGCGACCGACTTTCTGCTCAACGCGCACAAGCCGACCGATCCGTCTTTCGCCGACATCATGC
Source organism: Xanthobacteraceae bacterium (assembly GCA_049796395.1). Taxonomy (GTDB): domain Bacteria; phylum Pseudomonadota; class Alphaproteobacteria; order Rhizobiales; family Xanthobacteraceae; genus BOG-931. The sequence continues at coordinate 6,894 of JBARER010000219.1, read as the reverse complement.
AGATCAAGCAGAACGCCAACCGGGCCGCGAGCCTCGTTCGGCATCTGCTTGCGTTCTCGCGCAAGCAGACATTGCGGCCGCAGGTGCTCGATCTCGGCGAAGTGTTGAGCGACCTCACCATGCTGCTGCGCCGGCTGATCGGCGAGAAGGTGACGCTGGAAGTGGTGCACGGCCGCGACCTTTGGCCGGTCAAGGCCGATATTTCGCAATTCGAGCAGGTGGTCGTGAATCTCGCGGTCAATGCCCGCGACGCTATGCCGAGCGGCGGGCGCCTGAAGGTGCACACCGCCAATGTGACCGCGGCGGAGTGCGCGCGCTTTCGCGCCAAGGGCATGCCGGCCGCCGACTATGTGCTGGTCGAGGTCACCGATACCGGCACCGGCATCCCGGCCAAGATCGTCGACAAGATTTTCGAGCCGTTTTTCTCGACCAAGGAAGTGGGCAAGGGCACGGGTCTCGGCCTGTCGACCGTCTACGGCATCATCAAGCAGACCGGCGGCTTCGTTTACGTCGATACGGCGGAGAACAAGGGCGCCACCTTCCGCCTGTTTTTGCCACGGCACGTGGCGACCGCCCAGGAAATCGCGGTCGAACAGGCCGGGGTTGAAGCAATGGCCGGCGCGGCGGCCGATGGCGGCAAGTCTCCGGCGAGTGCCGATCTCACTGGGGAGGGGACGATCCTGCTGGTGGAAGACGAGGAGGGACTGCGCCAGCTTAACGCCCGGGGGCTCGCCTCGCGCGGCTATACCGTGCTTGAAGCCGCCAACGGCGTCGAAGCCATCGAGGTCTTGGAGCGGCATCAAGGGGACATCGATCTGGTGGTCTCCGATGTGGTCATGCCGGAAATGGACGGACCGACGCTGTTGCGCGAGCTGCGCAGCCGCAACCCCAGCCTGAAGATTATTTTCGTGTCGGGCTATGCCGAGGACGCCTTCCAGAAGCACTTGCCCGCCGACGGCAGCCAATTCGCCTTCCTGGCCAAGCCGTTCACGCTCAAGCAACTGGTCAACGAAGTGAAAGAGACGATGGCGGCGTAGCGCCCTGCATGGCCGGCCGCCATTACGGTAGGCCATGCGCATCACTGTTGGGCATTTGGCAGTTATTATTGTTCGATAAATCGATGTTTCCCGGTAGTTTTGCCGTGCAGCTAACCCCATGACGCAACTCTACTCTGCGACATCCGCGCGTGCGACGCTTTGCGCAGGCCGAACTCCATGCCTTGGAGCGTACATAATCGACCCCGCCGCCGGAAATCGGCGGGGGTCTCGTGTCGTTGCTCGAGCGGCGCATAGTCGTGGGCGGGTTCCATTGGACTGTTTTTTCCTCGGTAGGGCGCAGATGCCGGCAGGATGGCTGCCATCGCTGGCCACGCTTATTGCGCTGACGCTGGGGCTGTTGCTCTGGACGGAGGACGCCGACGCGCGTCTCGGTGATGGTTTGAGCTTCGCCGGCGTCCGGGCCACCGCGGCGCTCGCCATTGATAATCTGGTCGAGGACGGTCTAGTCGGTTTTGACCGGCCATTTGTTCCACTCGCCGCCGTGCAGCCGAGTTATCCGGGCGGGACGCTCGGCGAATTGTTCAACCGCGGTGACCTGATCGGCGCGTTTGCCGCGGGGTTCCTCGGCGCTGGCCTCATCGGCCTCTTGTTCGGCCATGGCGTCATCATGGAATTGAACAGTGTCGCGTCCGTACTCGGGCTTCTCTTCCAGCTTGCCCTTATCGTCATGCTCGGCCGGCTGATCTGGACCTGGTGGCGCGACGATAAAGCCGGCCCGGGCACCGAAATGTCGCCACGGCAGCTGGCCGACGCCTACGGCCGGCCGCGCCATGAGGGGTTGCCTGACTTCGACAAGGCGCCGAGTTTGGAGATGACGATTGACGAGCCCGCCGACGATGGGCTCGGCCGTCCGAAATAATCGCCGGTCTTAAATCCGATTTTGCGCTATGCTTGGAGGAAGGCCGCCGCCTGGAGTGGGGCGCGGTCGGCGCTATATTCTTTCGGATATAGCGCCAAGCCACGATCCGGTCAGGTTGACGCGGTTGGCCTATTGCGGATCGGAGCCGCTGTGGCAGGACTGCGGCCCGGCCGGATGCGGCAGGAAATTCGGCACGTCGCATTTGGTGCAAGCGCCGAGCGCGATGGCCAAACCGGATAGCACCATAAATGAAAGTATACGACGCAATCCGCGCCGGCGCGCGTGACGCGCGACTCGCAAAGCGAAATATGACAGGTTACGCAACATAGGGAGCACTCCGCTCGAGGGGACAATAGTACCACTCGGCCGCAGGACAATGAAGCAACGGGGTTACAAATGAGCAAATTGCTGGCGATATTCGCAGTCATCGCCGGGATTTTCTATTCCGCGGCCGATGCCACTCCGCAAGCCAGCTCGCGTACCTATAGCGCCGGCTTTTATCTTTCCGGCTGCAAGGACTTCCTGGCCGGGAAGTCCGATTTTTTTAGCGGGCGATGCGTCGGGGCAGTCGAGGTCCTCGATGCACTTAATCTCGATACCAAGATGTATTGTCCGCCAGAGGCTGCCAGCAACCTGCAGCGGGTGCAGGCGATCGTCACCTATATCGAGGCGCGGCCGCAGCGCCAGGACGAGGATTTCAGGCTGCTCGCCAACGAAGCCATGGTGAAGACTTGGCCTTGCAAGAAGTAGCGGCTTGTAAGAAATAGCGCGAACGCCCATTCGCGGCGCCCTCAGCACCTGCTAACCTCGCAAATCTAGGCTGGGGAAACACCATGAAAAAACATTTGCTATCGGCGTTATTGATACTCGCGGCGTGTGCCGGGAGCGCCGCCGGGGCGGCGGCGGCGGACAGCTATCCGGAGCGGCCGGTTAAACTTATCGTCGGCTTTCAGCCGGGCGGTCCCACCGATCTGTTCGCGCGGCTGATCGCGCAAAAGCTCAGCGAAGAGACCGGCAAGAATTTCTTCATCGAGAACGTTCCCGGCGCCGGCGGCAATGTCGGCGCGGGGCGGGTGGCGCAGTCGGCGCCGGACGGCTACACGCTGCTCGTAACCGGCGGCAATCTTACCAACAGCCCGTTTCTCTACAGTCATGTGCCTTACGATCCGCTCAAAAGCTTCGACGCGGTGACACTCGGCTCCTCGACCCCGGTGGTGCTTGCGATCAATCCCTCGGTGGCCGCGCACTCGGTCAAGGAGCTGGTTGAACTCATTCGCGCCACGCCCGGCAAATTCAGCTTTGCTTCGCCGGGGACCGGCACGCCACCGCAACTCGTGGGCTCGCTGTTCCAGCAGTCGCTCAAGCTCGATCTCGTGCATGTGCCGTTCGACGGCGGCGGGGTTGCGGTCGAGGCGACGGTAGCGGGTCATACCCCGATCTCGTTTGGCGCCCTTGCGCCGGCGCTGCCGCTGATCAAGTCCGGTCAGCTGCGCGCCCTTGCGGTGACCGGCAAGGAACGCGCGCCGTCGTTGCCCGACGTGCCGACCATGGCGGAGGCGGGCTTTCCCGAAGTGGTGGGTTCGACCTGGACCGCGGTGGTGGCACCGGCCGGCACGCCCAAGGACATCGTCGCCAAGTTGAACGACTTGATCGTCAAAGGTCTCGCGTCGTCCGACGTGAAAGCGAAATTGGCGTCGATGGCCTATGTCGGTATCGGCGATTCGCCGGAAGAGTGCACGCAGTTCTTCAAGGACGAGATGGCGACTTGGAGCAAGGTCATCAAGGATGCCGGTCTGCATGCCGAGTGAAAACGGCTGCACGCGCGGCAGCGTTCGGCGCGGTTTTCGACTAAACTTCTGAGGGCTCGCGGCTCGCCGAGCGAGCCCGTCGGCCGGTCATAGGACCATGCAATAGGGAGAGAAGCGTTATGGACATTCAAATGTGCGGCTCGGTGCCCTCGCGGCGAGGCCCGCCTGACAGTTTCACCGGCGTCGTTTGGCAGGAGCCGATCATCGAGGCGCCGGCGCCTGCGCTGCTGCGCTCGGGTCTCGTCCGCTTCGAGCCGGGTGCGCGCACCCATTGGCACACCCATCCGCTCGGGCAGACCTTGTTCGTGGTGTCCGGATGCGGCCGGGTCCAGGCTTTCGGTGGCAAGGTGCGCGAGATCAAAGGCGGCGACGTGGTGTGGATTCCGCCGAACGAGAAGCACTGGCACGGCGCTTCGCCGACGACCAATATGGTCCACGTCGCCATGCAGGAAGCGCTCGACGGCAAGCATGTGACCTGGATGGAGCCGGTGACCGACGAGCAGTATAAGGTCGCTCCGTAGGTCCGCTCATTGCCGCGGAAGCGGGAATCCAGCGAGAGCATAAGCGAATATTGATTGTGATCTGGGTCTGCGCTCTCGCGGGGACGAGCGGTCAGGAAAGCTGGGCCAATCGAGGCTACGATGCGCTACGAGCTGTATTACTGGCCGACGATCCAGGGCCGCGGCGAGTTCGTCCGGCTGGCGCTTGAGGAGGCCGGCGCCGATTACGTCGACGTGGCGCGCGGTGGCAAGCGCGGCATGGCGAAAATGACGGCGTTACTCGACGGCAAAGGCACGGCCCATCCGCCTTTCGCACCGCCGTTTCTCAAAGCCGGCAAAGTCGTCGTCGCGCAGACTGCGGAGATTCTGTTCTTTCTCGGCCCGCGGCTGAAGCTCGCCCCGCGCAACGAAGCCGGGCGGCTATGGGCGCATCAATTGCAGCTGACGATTTCTGATCTGGTCGTGCGCATTCACGATACCCACCATCCGGTCTCAGGCTGGCTCTATTTCGAGGAGCAGCGCCCGGCCGCCAAGCGGCGCACCAAGGATTTCTGGCGTTACCAGGTGCCGAAAATGATGGGTTATTTCGAGCGCGTGCTGCAAAAGAACGGCGGCCGCTATACGGTCGGCAAGAGCCTCACTTATATCGACCTGTCGCTGTTCCAGATCGTCGAAGGTCTGCGCTATGCCTTCCCAAAGCGCATGAAGCGATACGAGAAGAAAATTCCAGGACTGGTCGCCCTGCATGCTCGCGTGGCGCAGCGCCCGCGCGTTGCAGCCTATCTCGCCTCGAAGCGGCGCATTCCGTTTTCGCAATGGGGCATCTACCGCTACTTTAAGGAATTGGATGAGTGATGCCCTCGCGGCTTCGGCGATGGCAATCTCGCGCCGGCCGGGCTAAGCAGGGCCCAAGCGAACGACCAAGCCAAAGACCAAGCCGAGCCGGGGGAGGGCCAAAGAGCACCATGTCGGGCTATCTTGAGAATTTCGATCTCTTCCAGGGGATCAATATATTGCGCTTGATCTGCGGGCTGTTCTTCATCCCGCATATCTATGCCAAGTTCTTCGTGCCGGAGGCGCTCGGCTTCTTCAAGGCGGCGAAGTTCAGCCCACCGGCGCGTTATATGTATGTCGCCTGCATCATCGAGACCTTCATCGCGATCGGACTGATCTTCGCGATTTTTCCGTTTTACGCCGGCTTGCTTGGCTTCATCCACTTGCTGATCGCCGGTGGCGCGGTGTGGAAAGTCACCGGCGGCAAGTGGCTATGGAACATCGGCGGTCACGAATATTGCATATTCTGGGCGATCTGCTGCCTGATCGTGGCGATGCATTATTCGGCCGATGCCATGCCCTTTCTGCCGTTCAAGTAGCCGAAGCTTCGGCAAGGAGTGTTGCCAATGATCAGAGCGGCTATTGTCGGGCTTGGCTGGTGGGGCAAGACGGTCGTCGAATCGGCGGAGAATTCGGACGCCATCCGCTTTGTCTCCGGCGCCACGCGCACTGTTACGCCGGACACCGAGGCTTTCGCCAAAAAGGCAGGGTTCAAGCTCGAAGCGAATTTCGAGGCGATCCTGGCCGACAAAAATATCGACGCTGTGGTGCTGGCGACGCCGCATTCCATGCACGGCAAGCAGGTGGTTGCCGCGGCGGCAGCCGGCAAGCATGTGTTCTGCGAGAAGCCGTTCACCTTGACCAAACGCGAGGCCGAAGACGCGGTTGCCGCGGCGAAGAAGGCCGGCGTCACGCTCGGCCTGGGCTATAATCGGCGGCTTCACCCCGAAATCGTCAAGCTGCGCGAGATGATCCGCAGCGGCGAGCTCGGCACCATCCTGCACGTCGAAGCGACCATGACGTTTCCCAATGTGCTGTTCATCAATCCGGGCCATTGGCGCGCCGATCCGCATGAGACGCCGGCCGGGGGCCTGATGCCGATGGGCGTGCACGCGGTCGACGGCATGATCGATCTGTGCGGTCCAATCGACCACGTGTTTGCGCAAAGCTTCCGGCGCGCCGCGCCGATCGCCGCCGACGACACCACCTCGATCCTGTTCCGCATGAAAGAGGGCATGTCGGGCTATCTCGGCACCATGACGACGACCGGCCCCGGCTTCTCCTTTCAGGTGTTCGGATCGAAGGGCTGGCTGCGGCTCGAAGGCGTCACCCATGTCGCCGGCGCGTCTTCGGAAGAACGCCGGACAAACTTGTTCGGCACCTGCAAATTCCAGCCGATCAAGGGCGAGGCCAAGACCTGGCAGGCGGCGAAGCTCGACGTCTCGCGCGCGGCGCTCGAAGCCTTCGCCAAGGCGGCGCAAGGCGGGCCGGCCTATCCCGTTCCTTACGACCAGATGATTCATGGCGTCGCTGTCACCGAAGCCATCGTTCGCGCCGCCAAATCGGAGCAGGTCGAGAAGGTGGAGTGAGTGTCATTCCGGAGCGTCGCGGAGCGGCGAGCCCGGAATCCATACTCCGGCGCAGGGGTTATGGATTCCGGGTTCCTCGCTGCGCTCGGCCCCGGAATGACGACGGCATAAAACAAATAATCAGGATGATGATATGGATCTCGGCAACGGCCTCGGCCATTTGACTTATTCGACGCTGGTGCATCCCGCCGACAATTGGGAGCAGCTCTATCATTCGCTCACCACCTATCTGCCGAAGGTGAAAGC
>JBARER010000218.1:0-10654 GCA_049796395.1 Xanthobacteraceae bacterium | reverse complement strand
CTTCAACCTTCAGCGTTGCGCGTGAAGGCTCCCCCCTTGGCTAAACCGCTCTTCGTGACATCAGCCGCGGGTGCGGATGACGCCATTATCGCGTCCGGCTAGGGCCTCCCCCGTGGCCCATGTTAGTAGATGCCCCGCATTCGCGGGGGCATGACAGCGAATAGTCGCGCGGACATTACGCCGCGGCGCGCACCTTGTCCGGAATGGGAAGCGCCTTGTTGGCGCTATTGAGGAATTCAATGGTCATGAAGACCATGTCCTTGTCGCCGAGATTTTCGAGGTCGTGAACCTTGTATTCGCCGGGTCCGTAGACCTCATGCCGGGTTTCGCCGGGTCGGTAGGAGTATTCGACGGTCGTGCCGTCGTGGACATGCTGGCGGCCCCGCCCGCCGCTCACTGCGGTCCAGAAATAATCCAGCACGTGGCGGTGAAATCCGATGCGCTCGCCCGGGGCGAGGCGAATGATCCAGACCCGTACCCGCTCGCTTTCGGATAAAAGCGTCGAGCCGACGCAGCCGTTATTGTTACGCTTCTCCTGCTCGAATTCCGCCGCGATGGCGGGCGGCCAAGTCGACTTCTCGGACCGGTCGGTCGACTTGTCCAGCATGGTCAAAGCCATGGTGTTCCTCCAAACGTTACCAGCGCAATATAGGAAACCTTTGCGGCTTGGGAAAGCTTTGGAATTATCGGCTTTTGGGCGAAAAGACCGGCTAGGCTCCGGGAGGAAATCACTGCATGTCCGGTAAGCGCCGCGCGATCGTCATTGGCGGTTCGATGAGCGGCCTGTTGACCGGCATCATGCTCGGTCGGCGCGGCTGGGATGTCGATATTTACGAACGGGTGGAAAAGGAACTCGCCGGCCGCGGCGCCGGCATTGTCGCCCAAGCCGAGTTGATTGCGCGACTGGATAAGCTCGGGCTCGACACCCGCGAGCTCGGTGTGGCCATGACGCGACGGCGAATCCTCGACCGATCCGGGCGCGCCGCAGTGACGCTTGAATGCCCTCAGGTGCTGACGGCGTGGGAGCGGGTCTATCGCCTGCTGCGGGACGCTTTCCCGCCCGCGCGCTACCATCGCGCCACGGGCTTGCAGGCGTTTGAGCAAAGCGCGGCCGGAGTTGCGGCGCATTTCAATGACGGCAGCACGGTCGAGGCCGAAGTGCTCATCGGCGCTGACGGCTTGCGCTCGACGGTGCGTCAGCAATGCGACCCGACCGTGGTGCCGCTCTATGCCGGCTATGTCGCGTGGCGCGCCCTTCTGTCCGAACGCGACATTCCACGGCCTATCCATGACGAATTTTTTCTGGACATGACCTTTTGCCTGCCGCCCGGCGAACAGTGCCTCGGCTATCCCGTCGCCGGGCCCGACAACGAGCTGCGGCCGGGCCAGCGGCGTTACAATGTCGTGTGGTATCGGCCGGCCGATGAAGCGAAGGAACTGCCGGCGCTATTGACCGACAAGGCCGGCGTCGCTCACTCGATCTCTATTCCGCCGCCGCTTATTCGCGCCGAGCCGATTGCGGCCATGCGCGCCGACGCCGAGCGCCTCTTGGCACCGCAATTTCGGGCTATCGTCCGTTTGATCGACGAGCCGATCCTGCAGCCGATCTACGATCTCGAAAGCAGCCATCTTGCCTTTGGACGCGTCGCAATCGTCGGCGATGCCGCTTTTGTCGCCCGGCCGCATGTCGCTGCCGGCGTCTCCAAGGCGGCCGACGATGCCTCGGCACTCGCCGAGGCGCTCGATGCCGAAGATGTCGAGGCGGCCTTGCGCCGCTTCGAGGCGGGCCGCCTGCCGGAGAACACCAAGATCATCGAGCGCGCGCGTCATCTTGGCGCCTATCTGCAGGCGACACAGACCGCCGAAGAGCGCGCCCGCTCGGCCCGCCACAGCATTCCCGAAGCGGTGCTCGCCGAAACTGCCGTGCTCGATTTTTTGCACTCTTAACGCGCGGCGTTTAGCTTCAAAGCACGCGCCGCGACGTCGCGTGAATGAAGCGCAACACCATATCGATGGTGGGCAGCCTCGACGTTCTTCGGAAGATGACCGCCGGCGGAGCAATAAACAGCGCGAGCGTGAACGCCATCACGCCCAGCATTATCGGGGTGCTGATGATTCCCTGGTACACCCAGACGCTGCAGCGGATGTAAGTGACGGCGGTAAAGGCAAAAGCCGCCACCACATAAGTCAGGTCAAACAGCATTGTGCCGAGCGAACTGGGCGCCTTGCCGAGGGCTGATGGCGCCTTCGTGTTGTTCCGGTCGTCGATCGTCGCAATGGCCGCGCTTTCTAGCGTAGGGCTTAGCGCGGTCGTGCCATTGACGGCTTTTCGCTGCGGTTCGCCGGCGGACTCCGTCTCCTCCGATTGAACGGCGTGAAGAATTTTCGACAACGATCGCGCGGTATTTTCGACCCGCCGCCCGGCGGGCGCGATCGCTACCCGCTTACCGACCGGCGGGGCGGAGGTTTTTCCATTCAAGGGAAGCCGGGTGGGGCGCGTTTCCGCCTCGATGCGGCCGATGGCGGCCTCCAAAGCGGCTTGCTCGCGCAAAACCTCAACGGCGGCGCTACGGCCGCCGTCACGCAGTTGCTCGGTGACGATCGTTCGGGCACGGGCATAGAGAGCGCGGCGCGCCTGCCGGTCATTGCTCGGCAACCCCGAGATCGCGCGCGCCAGGACCGGATAATAATCAGCCATCGGCGGCCAGCCCCACCCCTACAACTCGCGCGACATTAGGCGGCTTGGCCGAAGAAATCCACGCCTTACAGGTAGCCAGTGCCCATTTCCGCCGCGAAGGCCGCCGGCGCGCCTTCCCAAACAATCTGAGCGTGCTCTAGCACGTAGACGCGATCGGCGTGGGGCAGCGCGAATGTCACATTTTGCTCGCCCAGAAGAACGGTGATGGCGGTCGTCTGTCGCAGGCGCTCCAGCGCCTTGGAAATCTGCTCGAGAATGACCGGCGCCAATCCGAGGGTGGGCTCGTCGAGGATCAGAAGCTGCGGCTTCATCATCAATGCGCGGGCGATGGTCAGCATCTGCTGCTCGCCGCCCGAGAGCGTGCCGGCGGCCTGATTCTGACGTTCGCGCAGGATCGGGAATAGCTCGAACAGCCAGGCCATCTGCTCGGCGCTGTCTTTGACCGGCAGATGCTGGCCGCCGAGATCGAGATTCTCGCGGACCGTCATGTCGTTGAACAGGTCGCGCCCTTCCGAGCATTGCACGATGCCGCCTCTCGCGATCGCGGCCGCGGTCAATGGGCGCAGCGAGGCGCCTTCGCGGCGGATATCGCCGGCATAAGGCAAGAGCCCGGATATGGTGTTGAATAACGTGGTCTTGCCGGCGCCGTTGAGCCCCACCACCGAGACGAATTCGCCCTCATGGACGTGGATCGACACGTTCTGCAAGGCCTGCGCTTTGCCGTATTGCACGCTGACATTGCTGACTTCGAGAAACGGAGTGGTGCGGTCGCGGAAAGACGACTCCGGGCGCGCCGCGGTCTCGAGGCTGCCGCCGAGATAGACCCGGCGCACGGTCTCGTTGCGCATCACCTCGTCGGCGGAGCCCTCGGCAATGCGTTCGCCGACATACATCGCCAGCACGCGATCGACCAGACGCGACACGCTTTTGACGTTGTGATCGACCAGGAGCACGGCGCGGCCGTCGTCGCGAAGTTCGCAGATAAGGTCGGAAAAGGCCGCCGTCTCCGCCGAGGTCAGCCCGGCGAACGGCTCGTCGATCAAGAGCACCTGCGGGTTGCGTGCGATTGCCTTGGCGATTTCGATCTTGCGCAAGTCGGCGAACGGCAGCGTCCCCGGGCGGCGGTCAAGCACGCCGCCCAAGCCGACCCGCGCCGCGATGGCGCGCGCCCGCTCATCGGTCTGGGGATCGGCCAGAAGCCGCGTGAGCTTGTCCGGAAGCAGCGCGAGCGTGATGTTTTCCAGGACCGTCTGGCGGTGCAGTGGCCGCGAATGCTGGAATACGATGCCGGCGCCCATGCGGGCGATCTTGTGCGAGGGCCAGCCCGCGACTTCGACGCCATTGATCCGCACCGAGCCGGCATCGGGGCGCTCGATGCCCATGATCAGCTTCATCACCGTCGACTTGCCGGAGCCATTCGGACCGATCAGACCCAAAATCTCACCCGCGCCGACGCGCACATCCATATTCTTCACGGCGACCAGGCCGCCGAAGCGCTTGGTGAGGCCACTGACCTCAAGATGCGCGCCCTGCACCATGGTCAGTTCGTTTCTCCGCTGCGCGTCAGCAGGCCGAAAAAGCCGTTGGGGAAGAACAGCACGACGCCGAGCGCCATCGTGAAGACGACGAAGTTCGACAGATCCCCGAGCGGGCGGAGCGCCTCACTCATGACAACGAGGAAAACGGCGCCGAGCGCGCCGCCCAAAATGGTGCGGCGGCCGCCGATCACGGCGGCGATGATGATCTGCACGCCGACGGTGATATCGACGAGGCTGCTGGCGGAGGCCGAACCGACGTAGAAGACGAGCAAAGCGCCGGCGAGCCCGGAGAAGAAGGCGCTGATGATGAAGGCAAAAAGCTTATGCTTGGTCACATTGAAGCCGAGCGCACCGGCCTGCACCGAGTCCTGGCCGCTGGCTTGGAGAATGAGCCCCACCGGCGAGCATGCCAACGCGAACAGGATCGCGCCGCTGACCGCCATGAACCACAGCGCAATCTCATAATTGGTGGTGTCGCTGATCGAAATCACGTCGGGCACGGTCAGCCCGTTTTCGCCGCCGGTCAGATGCGCATCGACCACGATGAAATTCTGCAGCATCAGTACGGCGACGAGCGTCGTCAGCCCGAAATAGGGTCCGCGTACCCGCAGCGCCGGGAGCGCCAGCACCACCCCGCCGACGACGGCGGCGAGCGTGCCGGCGGCAACACAAACCCAGATCGGCGGCTGATAAAGGCTGTCGAGGATACCGGCAGTATAGGCGCCGGTGCCGATCAGGAAGGTCGGCCCGAAATTGACTTCGCCGGCAAAGCCGAACAGCAGATCCCAGGCCATGGCGAAAACGCCGGAATAATAGGCCATCGTCAACAGCCCGAGGATGTAGGCGTTGAACCATAGCGGCAAGAACGACGCGAGCACCACCACGCCGAGCGCGACCGACAGGATTTTCACCGCCGACGAGCGCATCTAACGGCGTCCCAACAGGCCGCGCGGCCGCACATACATGACCGCCACCAAAAGAAGGAGCGCGGGAATGGTGCGGTACGCCGGCGATATCAAATAGGCGGTTATGGTTTCCAGATAGCCGACAACATAGGCGGCGATCAGCGCGCCGGACACGCTGCCCAGCCCGCCAAGCACGACGATCGAGAACGCGCTCGCGGTCAATGGTCCGACACTGTAGGACGATACGCCGAGGAACATGCCGAGCAGCACGCCGGCGATGCCGACAAGCAGGCCGTAAACCGCCCAGATCGTAATATAGACCCGTGACAATTCGACCCCGAGCAGGGTGACGCCGCGCGGATTCATCGAGGCGGCGAGAACCGCTTTGCCGGCGCGCGTGCGATTGACCAAAAGCCACAGTAGCGCGATGACGAGCCAGCATACGATGGCGGTGAAGAACTCGTTGGCCGGCGTGCGCACGCCGACAACCGAGACGACGCCCTGCACGATCGGCGCCACCGTCTTGGCATTGTCGGTATAGAGATAGGCGATCAGCTGCTGGATCATCGTGCCCCATATCAGCGTGGCGGTGAGGATGAATATCTCCTTTTCCTCCTCGCGGATTTTGCGCGTGCGCTGCAGCGGCTGGACGACGATGAAATAAGTTAGCAGCGAAACGGCTAAGCCGACCGCCACGCCGATAGCCGCGCCGACATAAGGGTTGGCATGCAGTTGGTCGCCGGCGGCCCAGGCCGCGACGACTGCGGCCACCATCAAGGCGCCGTGCGACAGATTAAGCACGCCCGAAACGCCGAAAATGAGCGCAAAGCCGGTTGCGCCGAGCGCGTAGAGCGAACTAATGGCGAAGCCGTCGATCAGGATTTGCCAGAACACCGTCACTCAAGAGACTCCACACAAACAATCTCCCCCGCATGCGGCGGCAGGCGGGGGAGGGATTGCAGTCTTTCTCGATCGAGCTTCCGTTCAGTCGGCGGACCCGACTTTGATGAATTTCGGGAACTTCAGTTTGCCGTTGGCGACGTCGGCCGGCCACAGATTGACCTGCTTGCCGTCCTGCCATTGCAGCATCAGCCCCGTGATGTAGCCGTCGCCGATCTTGAGCGCGTGCGGATTGGGCGAATCCTTGCCCTTGAATTCGATGGTGCCGATCGTGCCGACGTAGTGGGTCTTTTCCAATGCGTCGACGAGCTTGTCGGAATCGGTGCCGCCGCGCTTGATGGCATCTGCGAGGTAATAGACCTCATCGTAGGCGGTATAGCCGGCATAGGACGGGTTATTGCCGAAGCGCTTGTTGAATGCCGCCACGAACGGCAGCGTTTTCGGCGTCACCGCTACGCCGGGTCCGGAGACCCCTTGGTACAGCACGCCTTCGGTCGCGCCATTGGTGTCGTTCCAAAAGCTGGAATTGGTCGCCTGCGACGAAATTCCGAACATCGGAATCGGCACTTCCTGCTGCTTCCACTGCACCGTCGGCTGCACGCCGACATGCGAAATGCCGGTGATCATGACGTCCGGCTTTTCGCCTTCGACCTTGTTGAAGATCGGCGTGAAGTCCGTGGTGTCGGGCGAGAACCGGATGTGATCGAGCACCTTCAGCCCGATCTGCGGAAGACATTTCAAGTATTCGGCGTCGAGTGGCGTGGTCCAGGCGGCATCCTCGCTCATCACCACGGCCGATTTCATGTGCAGTTGCGTGACCAGAAGATCTTTCGCGGCGGAACAGACCTGATCGGCGAGGCTGGTCGAGGTCAGATAGCCGTGGAAGGTATATTTGAGGTGATCGTAGTCCTTGGCGATATTCTGGGTAATCACGTCGGAAGCGGCGCCGGGCGTCACCATCACCGTTTTGAGACGGCCGGTCCACGGCTCGAGCGCCAGCACGACTTCGCTGATGTAGCTCGCGATCACCGCGTTGACGTGATCTTCGTTGACGGCGCGCTGGAAGGCGCGGACGGCTTCGGGAGCCGTCGAATGATCGTCATAGGAGATGATCTGGATCTTGCGGCCGCCCACTCCGCCGGCGGCGTTTATTTCGTCGGCGGCGAGTTGCGCCGCCTGCGGGATCGAGGAGCCGGCGACCGAAGTTGTCTCGGCGATGACGCCGATCTTGATCGGTTCATTCGATTGCGCATGGCCGGGCGTTGCCAGCGTAAGCGCGACCAGGGCCGCGCCCGCCGATAGCAGCGCCGCGGTGCTGCGGCTCATGGACTTACTCATGAATTACCTCCCTGAAACTACGCCATCGTTTCGCGAAATGGCGATGTGAGATCAGTCTATCTTATCGGGCAGTCGCGGCAAGCCTTGCGGGCCGATGTTTTCGGCCTTTCCCGATAGCCGGCCGCTTTGTCGCAGATCGCCGGGACGGCTATAGTCAGGCTGATGGCAATTCGGGCATGACTGGCCCGGGAGGAAAAACTCAAATGAAGGCTGCGTATATCGAGCGGTTCGGCGGACCGGAAGTTTTGCAATACGGCGACCTGCCGGACCCAATGGCCGGTGCCGGCGAGGTCGTGGTCGATGTGGTCGCGGCGAGCGTCAACGCGGCCGATTGGAAATTTCGCGCCGGGCAATACGGGCGGCACTCTCAAGTCAAATTTCCGCAAATTCCGGGCCGCGATTTTTCCGGCGTGGTAAGCGCCGTGGGCAGTGGCGCCGATCTTGACATCGGCGATGCGGTTTTCGGCGTGCTCGATGCCGGCCGGGAAGGCACCTATTGCGAAAAGGTCGCGATCAAGGCCTCGCTTGTCGGCAAGAAGCCGGAGGGCCTGTCGCACGTCAATGCGGCGGCTTTGTCGCTCACCGGCCTCACGGCGGTGAATTCCGTCGAAGATACGCTCAAGCTCAAGCGCGGCGAAACGATTTTGATTCAGGGCGGTGCCGGCGGCGTCGCCGGCTTCGCCATTCAAGTGGCCAAGCATCTCGGCGCGCGTGTCATCACGACGACAAGCGCGGCAAACCACGATTACGTTAAAGCTCTCGGCGCCGATGAAGTCATCGATTACAATAAAGATGATTTCACCAAGATCGTCAGCGGCTGCGATGCCGTGTTCGACACGGTCGGCGGCGAGGTAGCGGAGAAATCCTTTGCGGTGCTCAAGCCCGGCGGCCGCGCCGCTTTCATCGCGTCGGGAATGGAAGCGCCGAAACCTACCCGCTCTGACGTGACAGCCTTGCGGCCTCCGGTACCGCGCTCGCGGGCGGCGATGGAACGGGTCGCGCAACTTATTAGCTCAGGCGCGGTGCGGCCGCCCGAGATCAAGCTCTATCGTCTTTCACAAGCCGCCGAGGCTCATCGCTTGAGCGAGAGCCGCCACTTCCGTGGCAAGTTGGTGTTTCAGGTGCGGTAGGACCGGAACTTATTAACCCAAGGCGCGCTGTCCGCTTTCGGAACCAAACCGGACATTCGGCAATTCGTCCGCGATCGGCCCGAGGCGGACATAGATAAAGCGCCTTCAGACTGTCTCTGGCGGGGTGTCGATGTCACTCACGGGCCGCATTTCTCTATGGAAATCGGTGATCGTGCGTAACTCATGCTGGTCTGTAAAGCGTTGGGGCGTTTTAACAACAGAGGGTCTCGAAATGCCCGGCCGAATCGCGGATCCAGGGCGCGTTCTTTATCTACACATTCGTGCGCTGACAGCTCTTTGCATCATCGGAATCTGGTCCGGCTGGACCGGCGCGGTGGCGCAATCGTCGTTCTATCGTGCTACGCCGCGGGAAATCGCCGGTCGGCCCGGAACGCTCATCCGGCAGGAGCCGTTAAGCTTGCCCGCGCCGTTCGGGGCGTCCGTAGTGCGGGTGCTATATCGCTCAACGGGCCTGCATGACGAAACGGTCCCGGTTTCGGGCGTCGTCATCATCCCGCCCGGTCCAATGCCCTCCGAAGGCCGACCGATCGTCGCCTGGGCGCATCCGACCACGGGTGTGGAACCGCGTTGCGCCCCATCCTTGGCGATGTTTCTCATTCAGCAAATTCAGGGCGTGCGCGAAATGGTGCAACACGGCTATATCGTAGCCGCCACGGATTATCCGGGCCTCGGCACTCCGGAGACCCATCCTTACTTGGTGGGCGAGAGCGAAGCGCGCGCGGTTCTCGACTCAGTTCGGGTGGCACGGGAGTTGACCGGAGCGCCGGCGCGTTTTGCCGTGTGGGGGCATTCGCAAGGTGGGCAGGCCGCATTATTCACTGGCATGATGGCAAAGAACTACGCACCGGAGCTTGATCTCGCAGGTGTTGCCGTCGCAGCTCCGGCGACCGCACTTGCGACGCTTCTTGCCGACGACATCAACACCAACGGAGGGCGCAATCTCACAGCCATGACGCTCTGGTCATGGTCTCGCATTTTTAACGCGCCGATCGACCGGGTGGTCGATCCTGCCGCCACGCCGGTCGTTGATCGACTCGCCGGCGAGTGCATCGAGTCGA
Organism: Xanthobacteraceae bacterium; assembly: GCA_049796395.1. Classification (GTDB taxonomy): domain Bacteria; phylum Pseudomonadota; class Alphaproteobacteria; order Rhizobiales; family Xanthobacteraceae; genus BOG-931. The sequence continues at coordinate 1,066 of JBARER010000218.1, read as the reverse complement.
TCTACGACATTCTGCAACGGCGCGGCCCGTCTCGCTTGCTAGGGCAGACATTCCTGTCGGTGAAGGATTTTTATCAGACCGACCCGTGGCGGGAGCTGATTACGAAAAACACGCCGGGTACCTTGCCGCCGCATATCCCGGTTTTCTTGGCGCAAGGCGGCGCCGACCAGCTTGTCCCGCCGCGGGTCTCGCAGGATTATATGAAACGGCTGTGCGCTGCCGGAAGCAAGGTCCAGTGGCTTTTCATGCCGACGGTGAACCACGGGTTCGCTGCGCGTGATAGTTCCTCGGCCGCCGTTCAGTGGATGGCTGATCGATTTGCGGGCGCCGCTCCGCCGAGCGACTGCAACCGCGGGTGAGAAACAAAACTATCCGCTTGCCATCAAGCGACTTCGTCGAGTCCGCTTTCGAAGGCGAAGCAGAAATGAGCCAAACGGCTCTTATGATGTCTGCCTTTTGACCCACTGCAGACATACCATTCCGGCTGCACATGGTGAGTTCACATGCCAAAAATCTCATCCATCCAACCGCAGCACTCCTGTGCCAGTCGTAATCGATTGTTAATCTGTACATGGCCGTCAGCACCAGTGGCTTCGTCGAGAATTACAAACGCCTTTCGTTGCGAGCGGATGTCTTGATGCCACGCCGTTGCTTGCTCGGCAAAGACCTGCGAGTCGCCACCACCGAGAATGGACAGGAACGGAACCGTGACTAGCCTGGCGTCAGCCACCATACCCGCTGTGCGGGAGAGGAATTCTTTCAGGTTCTTGGCGCCAGCTTTCCATAGCGTCACCTGGCGAGAGCGCATTGCTGACGATGAAGGCATCGCGGTTGAGTTGACAGCGGCGCGTGCCGATAGCGCAAACATCTCCGCAGGGTTGGGGAAGGGCGTGCTGGCGAGCACGGTAGCGAACCTCGCATCGTAACCGGCCGCCCGGGCGACGAAATAGCCGCCGAGACTCAATCCAATCAGTGCGATGCGGCCGGGTTTAGCGCCGAAGCGACCAATCAGGACATCGACAACAGCTGCGATGGGTTTCTCGGCTTCGGTTTCCCAATGCAGCCC
>JBARER010000217.1:0-2796 GCA_049796395.1 Xanthobacteraceae bacterium | reverse complement strand
ATCCGCAGGTGCGGGCACGAATCCTCGGCCTTGGTGGCGTTCCAGAGCCGATGTCGCCCTCGGACTTTGCCGCTTTCATCGCCGAACAAGTGCAGCGCTGGGGCGAGATCATCCAGGTCACCGGCGTCAAATTGCAGTGAGGATAATCATGGAACTGAAATTAACGCGCCGCGATGCGCTGCGCTTGGCCGCGGCCAGCGCTGTCATGATCGGGCCCGCGTATGCCGATAATTACCCGACCCGGCCGGTCAAGATCATCGTGCCGTTCGGCGCCGGCGGACCGACCGACGTGTTCGTTCGCGAGCTTGGGGGCGAGTTGCAAAAATCGCTACACGAAGCCTTCGTGATCGAGAACCGCCCCGGCGCCGGCACCACCATCGGTACCGATTACGTCGCCAAATCGGCGCCAGACGGCTACACGCTGTTGATGGCGAGCGGCACGCAGACCGTCAATGAGACGCTCTACAAGGACAAGCCGTACCAGCTGTTGCGCGATCTGGTGCCGATCGCGCCGATGGAGGAAAACGGCCTGGTACTGGTAGTCAATCCTTCGGTGCCGGCGAACAATCTGGCCGAGCTCTTGGCGCTGGCCCGGGCCAAACCGGGGGTACTCAATTTCGGCTCGTCCGGACCGGGCTCGAACTACCATATGGCCGCGGAGTTGCTCAAAAACCTCACCGGCATCGATATCGTGCACGTGCCCTATAAAGGCTCGACCGGCATGCGCGTGGATATTTTGAGCGGTCAGATCCAGATGCTGTTCGATTCCATTCCAACCATGGCGGCTTACATCAAAGCCGGCAAAGTGCGCGCGCTCGGCACCACCGGGCTGACCCGCTCCCCGATCCTGCCGGATGTGCCGACGATCGCCGAAACCGTTCCCGGATTTGAATTCACCCAGTGGGTCGGTTTCATGGCGCCGAAAGGCACGCCGCAGCCGATCCTCGATCTCCTCAACAAGACGATCGGCGGAATTTTAAGCCGGCCCGCCATCAAGGCCTCCTGGGAAAAGCAAGGCGCCACCCCCATGGTGATGTCCCAGGCCGAATTCACGTCTTTCATGGCGGCCCAGGTCGCCAAATGGGCTAAGGTCATCAAGGATAACAAGATCAAGCTGATCGATTAGGCGCGGACAGGCGACAGGCGCAGAAACCAGGTGAAAACATGGATGAAATAACCAATCGCGTGGCGACGCCAATCAAGGGCGAGGACCACTGGACGACCAGGGACGGCAACGTGAAGCTGTTCCTTTTCGAAAAATGCGCCGGCGATCCGCAGGCGACGACCGGCACGATTTTATTCGTGCACGGCTCCTCGATGGCGGCCCAGCCTACCTTCGACCTTCAAGTCCCAGGCCGGCCGGACTCCTCGGCGATGGATTGGTTCGCGCGCCGCGGCTTCGACTGCTGGTCTGTCGACATGGAAGGCTACGGCCGCTCGACCAAGGACCGCGACAATAATGCGCCGATCGCGCAAGGCGCCGACGACTGCTTCGCCGCCGCGACTTACATCCAGAAGCTGCGCGGCAAGCGGCCGTTACTGGTCTATGGCATTTCCTCAGGCGCCTTGCGCGCCGCCTTGTTCGCGCAACGGCATCCCGATTTCGTCGCACGCCTCGCGCTTGATGCCATGGTGTGGACCGGCGAAGGCTCCCCGACGCTCGCCGAGCGCAAGAAGAGGCTGCCCGAGTTTCGCGCCAAGAACCGCCGGCCAATCGACAAGGCCTTCATCCATTCGATTTTCGATCGCGATCATCCGGGCACCGCGGACGAGAACGTCATCGATGCCTTCGCCGACGCGGTCGTCGCGCTCGACACTTCGGTACCGACCGGCACTTACGTCGACATGTGCAGCAATCTGCCGGTAGTCGACCCGGAGAGGATCGCGGTTCCCACCCTCGTCATGCGCGGACAATGGGACGGTATCGCCAGCTTCGACGATCTGATCAAATTCTTCGCCAAGCTGCCGAACCCGGACAAGCACTTCGCGGTTATGCCGGGTATCTCGCACGCAAGCTTTCAGCAGAAGAATTATGCGCTCGTCTATCACATCCTGTGGAGCTTCTTCACCCAACCGGCGCCGATCTACCGGGGCTGAAATTGCCTCCATCGGCCAAAAAGCGGCCGCTAAAGTACTCCTTAGGGTTCCGACGGTTGGGTTGCGTTTAGCCGTCGCCGCCTGTGTCGCGGCAGTCGCGCTCCTGCCGATCGCGCCCGCAGCCGGAGCGCACCCGCTTCGACATCACTCCCCGCGCAAAATGACGCATAAAGTCGCGCACCGGCATGCCGCGCCGCAACAGGGCCAGCAGATCGCATGTACTGTGATCGGCTGCCAGCCCATCCCAGCCGCATGCCGGCCCGTCGCGGGCAGAACGCCCGGCGGAATCCCAACCGGATTCGATGTGATTGTTTGCCCACTAGGGGTTTGGCCCCTGAAATAGACAATTCCAAAAACGTAATGTTTGGAACGACTTACTTTGGGAATTCTGGCGGGAGCGACCGGGCTCGAACCGGCGACCTTCGGCGTGACAGGCCGACGCTCTAACCAACTGAGCTACGCCCCCGCGGACGCCGACGGCACTTAAGGCGGAGCGGCCGCCAAGTCAAGATTTGAGCCAAAAACGGCCGTTTCCGCCTGCCTTACCCTCGCCACAGAACGCCCCCAGATAACCCCGGCATGCCGAAAACATCGGTGGAATCGGCAAAACAAGCGTGGTCAGCCGGAGCCGAATCGTTTAACTGCTCGCCCTGAGCGGCGCTTTATTCACGCCACCGCTTCATTGAGGAGGGACTAATG
>JBARER010000216.1:0-10111 GCA_049796395.1 Xanthobacteraceae bacterium | reverse complement strand
GCTCAAGGCCTCGTGGTCCGACCTGTTCGGTCCGACCTATCTACGGCGGACGCTCGTGGTCTGGGTTACCTGGTTTGCGGCGTATTTCTTTAATTACGGCCTCGTCGTCTGGCTGCCGACGATCTATTCGACGGTATTCAAGCTGCCGCTGCAGCAATCGCTGCAATACGGCCTGATCACCCAGGCGGTCGGCCTCGGCGGCGCGTTGATCTGCGCGCTGACCATCGACCGCATCGGCCGCCGGCCCTGGTTTACGCTCGCCTTCGCCGCCAACGCGGTTGCGCTTGGCGCTTTGTACTTTCTCGGCGCCGATTCGCCGCAGCGCGTCCTCGTACTGGTGAGCTGCGGCTATTTCTTCGTCTCGGTGCTGTCGATCGGGGTCTATGTCTATACACCGGAGCTTTATCCGACCCGCGCCCGGGCCGTGGCCGTCGGCACCGCCACCGCGTGGCTGCGGCTCGCTTCGATTCTCGGTCCGGCCATCGTCGGCTTTATCGTCGGTTCGGGTCTCGGCGCGGTGTTTCTGGTTTTCGCCGCCGTCGGCGTGGCCGGCGCAATCATCACCGGGCTGTTCGCGGTGGAAACCAAGCGGCGCATTCTCGAGGAAATCTCGCCGTGAAGCTTGTCTCCCGCGCGCGTGCGGAACGATATAGAATGGACGACGGCGGCAGTGGCGTTACGGATCGACCGTGCGAGTGTTCGGCGACAGGCCTGGCAGATGGTGGCTTTGGGTTTTCGCTACGGCGGCGATGGTGCTGCCGGCGGCGGTCCTGCATGCCGCCTTGTCGCCCGAGGAGCCACAGGTCGGCGGTCCCACATCGCTTGCCGGCCAGCTTCTGATCGCATCGCCCGACATGGGCGATCCGTTCGACCACGCCGTCATCTTGATGGCGCAGCACGATCGCGGCGGCGCACTCGGCATCATCATCAATCATCCGCTGGCCACCCGTCCGATCGCCAAAATCCTGCAAGCGGTCGGCGGCGATGCTCGCGACGTGTCGGGCAGCGTGCCGATCTTCTTCGGCGGCCCGGTGTCTGCGGCCACCGCTTTCATCTTGCACAGCGCCGACTACCGGGGGGATCGCAGTCTCGACATCGACGGCCACGTGGCGTTGAGCGACGACACCGGCGTGCTGCGCGACATCGGGCTCGGCAAAGGACCGGCCAAAAGCCTGCTGGCGCTGGGCTATGCCGGCTGGGGCCCGTCGCAACTCGACGGCGAGATCGCGCACGGCGCCTGGGTGACCGTGCCGGAAAACTCGCAACTGGTGTTCGACGACGATCGCGCCAAGGTCTGGACCGACGCCATGGCGCTGCATAAAACTGGGCGCTAAAACTTGTTCGATTGAGATTGAATCCGTGCGAATTCCGCTCGTCCCCGCGAAGGCGGGGACCCAGGCTGTCTTGGACGAAAATCTGGATTCCCGCTTACGCGGGAATGAGCGACGGATCGTCCATCCCCGAGCGGCAATGATCTAGCCCGCAGCAAACATGGCGACAGACCTATGCCCGACTTCCACGGTGTCTTTCCTTATCTCGTCTCGCCGGTCGACGCGGCTGGCCGAATCCAGGCGGACGTGCTCGGCCGCCTGGTCGAAGATTTGATCGGTGCCGGCGTGCACGGGCTCACGCCGCTGGGCTCGACCGGCGAATTCGCCTATCTCGATGGCGCGCAACGCAGCGACGTTGTGCGTATGACCATCGAAGCGGCGCGTGGTCGCGTGCCGGTCGTTGCCGGGGTTGCTGCGACCACGACGGCGGACGCCGTCACCCAAGCCCGCGGCTATCAGAAGCTTGGAGCCAGCGGCATTCTGGCGATCCTCGAATCCTATTTCCCGCTGGCGGAACCGCAAGTCGAGTCTTACTTCCGCGCCATCGCCGACGCCATCGATATCCCGGTCGTTCTCTATACCAATCCGCAATTCCAGCGCACCGATCTGTCGCTCGACGTCATCGCGCGGCTCGCCGAGCATCCGCGCATCGGCTACATCAAGGACGCCTCGACCAATACTGGACGCCTGCTGTCGATCGCCAATCGCTGCCCCACGCTCAAGGTGTTTTCCGCCTCCGCCCACATTCCGGCCTGCGTGATGCTGATCGGCGGCGTCGGCTGGATGGCCGGACCGGCCTGCGTTATTCCGCGGCAGAGCGTTGCGCTCTACGAGCTGTGCAGGGGCGGCCGCTGGGCGGAAGCGATGGCGCTGCAGCGGCGCTTGTGGCGGATCAACGAGATTTTCGCCCGCTTCAATCTCGCCGCGTGCATCAAGGCAGCGCTGCAAATTAAGGGTTATGACGTCGGCGACCCGGTTCCGCCGCAGCGCCCGCTCATGGTTTCCGAGCGCGAAATCGTCGCCGCGGCGCTGGATGAGACGGGCGAAACGGCCGGGCTGTAGTCTTGCGCGGCTGCGGGCTTCGCCGCATTTGTTAATTTCTTCCAACCTATTCTTAACGCCTCGTTGCTAGAGCTAGCACCTCCTGTCTCGAGGTTGTTGTGGCATCGATCGGTTCGCAGTTCGCGCCGCATGTCGCGCTCGATCGGACCGAGTCGGCCATCGCCAGCGCGCGACGCGCCGTGCTCGCCGACCGCTACGCGATCAATTCCTTCGCAGTCGAATGGCGATGGCTTGCGGAGCTTATTCCGATCGCCAGCGAGTGGCGCGCGCTTGCCGCCGGCGCGCTCGAGCCGAACGTCTTCTACGAACCGGGCTTTGCGCTGGCGGCGGCTTCCGTATTTGGCAACGACGTCGGCGCCGTTCTGGTGTGGTCCGGGACCTCACCGCGCCGATTGCTCGGCTTCTTCCCTGCGCGGGTGATCGAGCGCCGCTACGGCATGCGGATGCCGCTGCTGTGCGGATGGACTCATCCCTACGGTCCGCTCGGCACGCCGTTAGTCGACCGCGAAGCGGCGGAGGCGGTCATCGCCGCCTGGCTTGCGCACATCGCCGCCGATGCTTCGCTGCCGGGACTGCTGCTGCTGCCGCTCCTCGCCGAGGACGAACCGTTCGCGCTCGCGCTCGGCAACATCCTGCAGCGCACCCAGATGCAATGCGCGGATTTCGCCCGTCATCACCGCGCCATGCTGGCGCCGCGCCAGGATCGCACCGGGTATCTGCAAAATGCGCTGTCTGCGCACCGGCATCGCGAGCTGCGCCGAACCGGACGCCGGTTGTCCGACGCCGGCGCGTTGTTGTTCACGACGGCATCCGAACCCGCAGCCGTGGCCAGCGCAGCCGAGGATTTCTTTGTCCTCGAAGCCCGGGGTTGGAAAGGCGAGGCCGGCACTGCGGCGGCGCACCATGATGATGTGATCGGCTTCATTCGCATGGCGCTGCCGGCGCTTGCCGCCGAAGCCAAAGTCGCGATCAATCGCCTGCTGCTCGACGGCCACCCGATCGCCGCCGCCATCACGCTGTTCAGCGGCGATGCTGCCTGGTACTGGAAAACGACATACGACGAGAACTTCTCGCGCTTCGCTCCGGGCATCCTGCTCAGTGCGGCGCTGACCGAGGAACTCGCCGACAACGCCGCGGTCGCCAGAACCGATTCCTGCGCCGCTCCCGGCAATACCATGCTGGACCCAATCTGGAGCGAGCGCCTGACGCTGTGCAACCGCCTGATCGCGGTGCGGCCCGAAGCGCCGTTTGCGCGCGCCTGCCGTCTCGAGACGCTGCGCGGCGCGGTTTTTACCGCGGCCCGAGCTCTTCGCAAACATCTGCGCGGATAACGCACTGAGCATGCGTTGACTTTGCCCGGCGCTTCCCGCGTAGCTTTACCGCGCCAGAGAAAGCTCAAGAATGACCAAGCCAATACCGATCCGCATGGGCGGCTATGGACCGCCGACCACGTCCTTCTCCAAAAGCCTCAAGTCGATCGGCGATACGCTATCGGCCGCCTTCGGCGACCGTATCGACGTGAAGTACGTCTGGAACATCATGGATTTCGGCTATCGCGCCGAGGACATTCTATGGCTGGTCGAGGATGGCGTGCTTACGCTCGGCTACCAGTCGTCGAGTTACCTGACCGACCGCGTTGACGAGCTCGGCTTCGTCGACTTGCCGTTCCTGTTTCACACGCGCGACCAAGCCCGCGCCGCGATGGACGGCGCGCTCGGCCGCTACCTCGCCGACAAAATCGAACAGCGCGTGAATTATCGCATTCTCGGTTGGTTCGAGAACGGTTTTCGCCAAATCTCAAACCGTCTGCGGCCGGTGCATGTGCCGGCCGACCTCAAGGACATGCGCATCCGCGTGTTGCCGAGCGAGGTGCAGGCGAGGACATTCGCGCTTCTGGGCGCCATTCCGGTGCGATGCGATCTGACCGAAGCCATCGCCGGCATCAAGGCCGGCACGCTCGACGCGCAGGAGAATCCGTTCGCCAATACGGTAACCTACGGGGTGCATAAGTTTCACCGCTTCCACACCGTCACCAACCATTTCTACATATCGCGCCCGATCTTTTTCCATCGCCCGTCGTTCGATGCGTGGCCGGCCGACCTGCAGAACGCCATGCGCGAAGCGGTCACGCGCGCGGTCGCTTTCCAGCGCGAACTCGCCATTGCCGAGGATCGCGAATCCCGCGCGGCGATCGAGGCGGCCGGTTGCGAGATCGTCGAACTGACCGCACTCGAACACGACCAATTCGTCGCCGCCGTGGCACCCTTGCTCGACGAGGCGCGCGGCACTTATGGGCACAAAACCTTCGACATGGTCTAGGGACCGGGCTGCCTGCGGTTGGCACCCGGTGGCCGACTGCGTGTACCACGATAGGACGCAACAACCTGTTGATAAATCACGTAGAAACTTTGTGCATTGCAGAAATGTGACTATTATTTCGACTTGGTCAATGTGAGCGGCCTGCTTTAGTGAAGTTGTCGGGGCTGTCGGAACGATAAAAAATGAACGTGGCGTGGCCCAACATGACCGATCACGAAAAGCTGGAATCCCTGCAACACCAGATGCATCGTATCGAGATCATGCTGTCCGCGTTGCTGACCGATTTCGACGCCGCCTGGAGCGGCATGCAGGAGACCAGAACGGAGCTCGGCCGTCTCAATAAAGAGGTGGCGACGTTACGGTCGCTGTGGCCGCAGAGATATTCGAAGGCCGGCTAAAGCTTCGGCGATGACGGCTATCGGCCGTGCCGCTCGTCCGGGCTAGCCAGGATCAGCGCCCAATAGACCTTGAATTTCGATTTCGGCGTATAGACCGCGGCGATGCCCATGTGGGTGACCGCAGGATTGAGCATATTGGCGCGATGCGGCGGCGAGTCACGCCAGCCGGAAAAGGCCTCGGCCAGCGTGTGGTAGCCGGCGGCGATATTTTCCACTGCAACGCTGGCATCGAAGCCGGACTTGCGAATGCGCTCGGCAAACGGATGCGCCGCGTCGTGATCGAGCTTGTCGCGCGCCGCCATGGCCTGGGCCTGTTCGGCCGCGAGCCGCATCAGGTCCGGATCGATCGTGACGGAAGGCAGCCCGTTATTGGCGCGGTAGCCCGAGATCATCGAGGCCGCCGCATTGGCATCGAGCGCCGCGCCGGGCTGGGCGAGGTCGATGTAAAAGCTAGGCTGGCCCGGGGGCGGCGCCTTGTCGGTGCAGCCGGCCAGGCCTGAGCCGACAACGACAAGCCCGCACAAAGCGAGCGCGGCAAACGGCCGGACCATTCCAATAATCCCCCAGCGAGGCCGCAATGGTGCAGCGAAAAAAGTGTCGGAAGAGTGAAGGCCAAGCATTCGCATGATAGCCTGCGGAACCCCGGATGCGAACGTTAGAGTCCAGCCAACAGGATCGAAGATGATGAACGCGCAAGCATCGGCTGCCGAGTATTCCGTCAGGCTCGAGAAAGACCTCGAGGTGCCGATGCGCGATGGCGCCCGGCTCAAAGCCGACGTGTTCCGGCCGGACGCCGCCGGCAAGTTCCCGGCCATCCTCAATCTCGGGCCTTACCAGAAAGACAAGCTCTGGATCGTGCCGGATACGCTTGCCGAGCCGGGCAACGAATGGATGAACTGGGAAACGATCAACCCGAAATGGTGGGTGCCGCACGGCTACGCCGCGGTGCGGATCGACGGCCGCGGCAGCGGCGCATCACCCGGTCAATGCGAGCCGTGGTCGCTCGCCGAGGCGGTCGACCTTTACGATGCCATCGAATGGGCGGCGGCGCAGCCTTGGTGCAACGGCAATGTCGGCCTATCCGGCATTTCCTATTTTGCGATCAACCAATGGTTCGTCGCCAATCTGCAGCCGCCGTCGCTGAAGGCGATCATTCCCTGGGAAGGCTTCGCCGATCTTTATCGCGATGCGCTGTACCACGGCGGCATCTTGAGTTTGTTCATGACCAATTGGTACACGGCGCATCTGCTGCATCATGTCCTCGGCCGCGCCTCGCAGCATCAGCCGGACGGCTGGCAGGTCAACACCTTATATTTCTGGTTGCACAACAGTCTCGACAGCGGCGCCTTTCGCGGCTCGCAGGCGCAGTGGGACAAGATCAATGTGCCGATGTTATCCGTCGGCAATTGGTCCGGTATGGGGCTGCACTTGCGCGGCAACACCGAAGCGTTCATGCATGCCGCGACGCCGCACAAAAAAATGCGCATCCATCTCGGTTCGCACGTGCACCCGTTCTATACCGAGGACGGCCGGCGCGATCAGCTTCGCTTCCTCGACTATTGGCTCAAAGGCATCGACAACGGCGTGATGGAAGAGCCGCCGATCAAGCTTGCAATCCGCAAGGGCGGCGATGCCTTCGATTGGCGCAACGAGCATGAATGGCCGTTGGCCCGCACCCGCTGGACTAAATTCTATCTCGATCTGTCGGCCGCGTCGGCAAGCGACACGCCGCCGCTCGGCGCTTTGACCGAACGGCAACCCGCCACGGCCGCCTCGCAAAGCTACGCCGCATCGAACCTCGGTTCCATGGGGTCGACCTCGGCCGCATCCTCGCAAGTGCTAGGCGGCGGCATCAAGCCCGGCATGGGCGTCGCCTTCACCACGCCGCCGCTTGAGGCCGATACCGAAATCACCGGTCCGCTCGCGGCGGTGCTGTGGGTATCGAGTTCCACCGAGGACATGGATTTATTTCTGACGCTGCGCCATTTCGGCCTCGACGGCAGCGAGATCATGGAAAGCGGCCAGCAGGGACTGCCGGTGCCGGTGGCGAAGGGCTGGCTGCGGGCATCGCACCGCGAGCTCGATCCCGAATTGTCCCTGCCCTACCGCCCCTATCATCGTCACGTCCGCCGGCTTTATCTGACGCCCGGCGAAATCGTCCGCGTCGAGGTCGAAATCTGGCCGACCTCGATGGTGTTTAAAAAAGGCCACCGCATCCGGCTCGACGTTCAGCCGCGCGACGGCGTCGGCTCCAGCCACTACATGCACTACCATGCCGATTACAATTCCGGCGCCACCAATACCGTCTATGCCGGCGGCGATATGGACTCGCACCTGTTATTGCCGGTCATTCCGCCGGCCGAATGAGCGGACTGCACGCCCGCGTTGCGCTCAACCTTTCGTTAAGAAATCGTCTGTCATTCCTTAACCCTAAAACAACCGCTTGGCGACTAACGTTCCCCCCGATTGATCCGGCAAAACACCTATGGTCGGCGCCAACAGCCTGGCTCGTGCCAGCCGCAACTGGATATTCCTGGTCACCGCCGGAGCGGCCGGCTTCGCGGCGGGCCTCCTGCTTTATTTTTTCATCGGGCCTAGCCCGATCGCTGCGGCCCTGACACAGAGCCCCGGGCCGGCGGCCGCCGCCATGATGGCCGCACCATTCGCGCTTGGTGCCGCAGCGCTGGCCGGCTTTTTTGTCTCGAGCCGCCGCCGGGCCCAGACGCGCCTATTGCGCGCCGCGCTCAACAACATGACTCAGGGTCTGTGCATGTTCGATAAGACGGCACGGCTGGTGCTATGCAACGAGCGTTATATCGAAATGTATCAGTTGCGGCCCGAGCACGCGCGGGCCGGCACACCGCTGCGCGATCTTTTGCTGCACCGGCTCGGCGCCGGCAATTTCTCCGGCGATGTCGACCGCTACGTCGAAGACTGCCTCAAGCGCGTGGCCGAAGGACGCACCGAAACCAAGACCACCGAATTGCAGGACGGTCGCGTTATTTCCGTGGTGAGCCGGCCGATGCCGGGCGGCGGCTGGCTTGCCACCCATACCGACGTCAGCGACCGGCTGCGCGCCGAAAAGGAGCGGGACTCGCTGCGGCAGCGCGACGAGCGGCGCCGCTCGACCGACGTGGCGATCTCGGCGTTCCGCGCCCGGGCCAAAAGCGGGCTGGAAACCGTAAGCCGGAGCGCCGAGGCGATGAAGGCCGCGGCCAAGATGCTTCTGAAGACCTCCGATCATACGCTGCAGCGCGCCGAAGGCGCCGTGCACGGCTCCAACGAGGCCTCGGCCAATGTTGAGACCGCGGCGGCGGCGGCGGCCGAGCTTTCCGTCTCGATCAAGGAGATCAGCCGCCAGCTCGGCCAGACCAACGAGGTGGTGCGCAGCGCCGCCGCCGACGCCAGCGCCACCAATACGGATATCGCCGCGCTGGCGCATGTGGCGCAGAAGATCGGCGACGTGGTCAAGCTGATCCAGGACATCGCCGGGCAAACCAATCTGCTCGCGCTCAACGCGACGATCGAGGCGGCGCGGGCCGGCGAAGCGGGCCGTGGTTTCGCCGTGGTTGCTTCGGAAGTGAAATCGCTCGCGGTGCAGACCGCCAAGGCGACCGAGGAAATCACCCACGAGATTTTGTCGGTGCAGGCTTCGAGCGGCAAGGCCGTTTCGGCGATCCGCGATATCACCCAGCGGATGCAGGATATCAATAATTACACCAGCGCCGTCACCATCTCGGTCGAGCAACAGGAGGCGGCGACCGGAGAAATCTCCCATAACGTCGCCAGCGCGGCGTCGGGAGCCAAGACGATCACCGCGGCGCTGAGCGAAGTTGCAGGCGGCGTCATGCAGACGCGTGCTTCGGCGCAGGCCATGCTGGCCGCCTCCGCGGAAGTCGAAACCGCCACGGAAAAGCTGCGCCGCGAGGTGGAAGAGTTCTTGGGCACGGTCGCGGCGTGAATTTTCCGCGACCCGCTTGCCACCGCCATCGTTTCTGATCAAATCGCCTCGCAACGGCCGGAAAACGCATGGCCTCAATCGAGCGCTTGGCCAGAATCCAAGTTGGCAACATTTCCATTGCCGTCGAAGACACAGGCAATCGTTCGGGCAATGGCCCGCCGGTCGTTTTGCTGCACGGTCTCGGCTGCGGCCAGCGCATGTGGTTTCATCAAAAGCGCGCGCTGCGCCGGCGTTTCCGGGTGATTACTTTCGATCAGCGCGGCCACGGCCTGAGCGACGCGCCGGCTGCCGCCACCGACTACTCCGCCGCGCATCTCACCCGCGATCTGATCGGTGTCCTCGACGCTCTTCGCATCGAACGCGCCGCCGTCGTCGGCTTTTCGCTCGGCGGCGGACCGGCGCTCGCCTTGGCCGCCAGCAAGCCGGAGCGGGTTTTGCGGCTGGTGCTGGCCGATGTCGGCGCCGGCGCCGACGATCCGGTTAAGATCGAGGCGATGGCTCGTCGCTGGGTCGCCTTGATCGATCGGGGCGACGCCGACGAGCTTGTCGCCGACATGCTGCGCAGCGAATTGTTCAAAATCTATGCGAGAGGCAGCGAACGCCGCCGCAGCCATATGGCGGCATTGATCCGCGCAACGCCAGTCGCGGGCCTGCGTCTGATGCTGTCGGAAGTGCTGGCGAAGCGCAAATCGCTGTTTCGGTTGACGAGCGCCCTTCAAGCTATAACCGTGCCGACGCTCGTTCTCGCCGGGCAATACGATTACGTCTGCAGCAAGGCCGCGCGGTTGCTGGCGCAGACCATCCCCGGTGCGACATTGAAGATCATCGCAGGCAGCGGCCACATGTCGCCGCTCGAACAGCCTGCGGCGTTCACTACGGCGCTGCTGGAATTTCTGAGCTGAAACCACTCGTCCCCGCGAAAGCGGGCACCCAGGCGGCTTTGCGACAGCGATCCCTGGTTCGTCTGGATTCCCGCTTATGCGGGAATGAACGGAAAAGTGGCTCACCGTCCCGCGGCATAGCCCTGCATGCCGCGGGCA
>JBARER010000215.1:0-4362 GCA_049796395.1 Xanthobacteraceae bacterium | reverse complement strand
CAAAATTCTTGAAAGGCTCGCCCATTGTCGTTCTTCGTTATCCGTGTTGATTCAAATTTGTCATCGGCCTCGGCTGCGGCTTCGAGCCTCCCGCGCTGCCATTACCGTGGTCGATGTCATATCCCGCTTCGCTTGTTGCTGTGAACATCAGCTCACGGCAGCGTTTGATATCTTCGTCTATCCGACGTAATTCCTGGTCAGAGACAACATGCCGTGCTGGATAGGCAAGCAGGGCATCAGGTCGTTCGACGAACTCTCTCCGGGGAGAACGCCGTCTGGCCGACTTCGGGCGCAAATCAATTGGAATAACACTCATTGGCTTCGCTCCTCATTACTCATGGCTTCTGATTATTTGCCTCTCCGACCATATGAATTCGGGATGGAGCACGCCGCTTTCTTATAAACGCAGCATAGGCTCGTGAACGAACCGGAAGCCGTGGCAGCACTCATGCAAAATTCTCGCAACACACGAACTCAACCCGCGCCTGTTCGACGACGGGAACCGAAGCGACAGAGCGCGAGGCAGACGAAACCGAAGCCATGCGGCGCGCCTGTAGAAACGCGCGCAAAATCGCGAGCGGCATGACGTCGTGACCGCCGTCGGCGGTGTCGTCGAGCGCGGCTGGCAGATTCGGCTGCCGGGACAGCGAGCAAGACCAGGTACCGTCCTCGCAGATCAGCCGGCGCAAACTCCAGCCGGGCAGTTCCAGCTCGACCAAGGCCAGCGCGGCGTCGGCCCACGCGCCCGATTCGGCCAGACGGCCTATGGTCGTGTCGCAGCCGGATTGCGCCAGAATCGGCACGCGGGCGCAGGCGCCAGCGATGATTTTCGCCAAGAGATCGCGCGACGGCTTCGGCGCGAGGCAAAGGGCAGCGTCCAAACGATCAAGCAAAACCGTATGGTCGGAAACAAAGGCCATCTTGCGGACCCAGGACTAGATAGCGGCGCCGTTCGGCTCCGCATGGCGTAAGATGAGGCCTGAGCCCGTAAAAAAACGAGAGGAAGCGGGTTGCAACGTTATAAAGTCGGCATAGGAAAATGACGGCGACTGCATAAGGCTTCGCGCGCCGATTCGGTCGGGCTTGGAGCTGTGCCTTTGGGCAGCACGCGAACTGCGGTGGCGCTACTGTGACGGCAGGGGAATTTCTCGCTTTTGGCCTATCCCCCCGCATGGATCGTAGTGCTAATTTCGACGCTTGGGCCACGAGGACGTTCGGCAGGGCATGAGCGCGGCAAGCTCGACTTCACTTCTCGATCGCGCCCTTGCGGCCGCTTCGCAGAACCTCCGGGTCGAGAAGCTCCTGCTGCAACTCGGCCTCGATCCGACGCACCTTACTTTCAACGACGTATTCAACCGCGTGGTCGACATCACGCTGGCGCACATCAACTTTGCCAACATGATGGCACTCCTGGGCGCGATATTTTTCGTCGCCACGCTGATGGTGCGCACCATCGTGCCGTTGCGTATCGTCGGCATCATCAGCAATCTCTTCTTTATCGGCTACGGCGCGTTGGCCGGTGCGGTGCCGACGTTTCTGCTGTATCTGCTGTCGCTGCCGATCAACGTTCTGCGACTGCGCCAAATGCTCAATCTGGTCAAGAAAGCCCGCGCCTCGGCACAAGGCGATCTGTCGATGGACTGGTTACGGCCGTTCATGGCCCCGCGCAAATACCGCGCGGGCGAGGTCCTTTTCCATAAAGGCGACGTGGCGAAGGAAATGTTCATCATCGTCACCGGCAAATTCTTAGTCACTGAAATCGGCGTTGAACTCGCAGCAGGCCGGATGATGGGCGAGCTGGGCTTCGTCGACCCCAAAAACCGGCGCACGCAGACCGTGGAGTGCATCCAAGACGCCGACGTTTTGACCATCACCTATGACAAACTTCTCGAGCTTTATTTCCAAAACCCCGAGTTCGGTTATTATTTCCTCCGCCTGACCACGGAGCGCCTGATGCAGAATATTGCGCGCCTCGAAGGTGTCGATGAAGCGAACAAAAAGGAAATTTCGCGCCTCGAGGAAATCATTGAAGCGAACAAGATGGCGTCACCTGAAAAAGTAACGCCCCCCTAACAATCCGGCGCCGATGTTTTGGCAATGACTGCCGTTGTGACAATGCACATGACGGCGAGTCTATAGATATTTTAGCGCGACCGGCGACCTTTATGGGATTCCTATAACTTTCGTAGCGCCCTCCTCTCGATTTCCTATGCAGAGGGTGACACCTAATCACGCATAAAGCGGCGGTTTGTTTGCGTGGGCTTGATTCAGATCAAGCGGGTGCGCCGCCAAAGGCATCTAATGCCAGTCGGGGAAATCTTTATTCGGAGAACTCCAATGATGGACGCCGTCATGATGGCGATCGTGTTCGTCTTTTTCGCACTGTCCATTGCTTACGCGTACGCCTGCGACTGGCTCTGAGGAGAAAGTCATGATCTTCGACTATGCGCTCGCCGGTTTCGTCACCGCAGGCCTGCTCGTCTACCTGATCTACGCGCTGCTCAAGCCCGAATTGTTCTGAAGGGACAACGACCATGACCGTCATCGGCTGGGTCCAGATTCTTCTTTATTGCGCGATCGTCATCGCGATCACTCCGATCCTCGGCGCCTATATGACGCGCGTATTCAACGGTGAGCGAACTTGGCTGACGCCGATCCTGCGGCCCGCCGAAATTGCGATCTACAAGATTGCCGGTGTCGACGAGCGTCAGGAACAGCACGCTTTGACCTACACGGTCGGCATGCTGCTATTCCACGTTGGCGGCTTGCTAATTCTCTACGTGCTGATGCGCGTGCAGTTCTACCTTCCATTCAATCCGGAAGGACAAACAGCCGTCGAGCAGGGCCTCTCCTTCAACACGGCGATGAGCTTCATCACCAATACCAACTGGCAGAACTACGCCGGCGAAAACACGATGTCTTACCTCGTGCAGATGCTCGGCCTTACGCACCAGAACTATCTGTCGGCGGCAACTGGCATCGTGCTCGCCGTCGCAGTGATCCGCGGCTTCGCGCGCCATTCGGTGCGCACCGTGGGTAACTTCTGGGTCGATATCACCCGCTGCACGCTCTACATCCTCATCCCAATCTGCGTGCCCTATGCGCTGTTCCTGGTGTGGCAGGGCATCCCGCAGACGCTGGGCGCCTACGTCGACGCGACGACGCTCGAAGGCATCAAGCAGCATATCGCGGTCGGGCCGGTCGCCTCGCAGATCGCCATCAAAATGCTCGGCACCAATGGCGGCGGTTTCTTCAACGCCAATGCCGCCCATCCGTTCGAGAATCCAACCGCGCTGTCGAATTTCGTACAGATGATCTCGATCTTCGCGCTGGGCGCGGCGCTCACCAACGTGTTCGGCCGCATGGTCGGCAGTCAGCGCCAAGGCTGGGCCATTCTCGCCGTGATGGGCGTGTTGTTCATCGCCGGCGTGTTTTTTTGCTACTGGGCGGAAGCGCATGGCAACGACGCTCTAAACGCGCTCGGGCTTACCGGCGGCAACATGGAGGGCAAGGAAGTCCGATTCGGCATCGTCGGCTCGGCGTTGTTTGCCGTCATCACGACCGCGGCGTCATGCGGCGCAGTTAATGCCATGCATGACAGCTTCACCGCGCTCGGCGGCATGATTCCGCTGATCAACATTCAGCTCGGCGAGATCATTGTCGGCGGCGTCGGCTCCGGCATGTACGGCCTGCTGCTGTTCGTCATCATCTCTATCTTCGTCGCCGGATTGATGGTGGGCCGCACACCGGAATATGTCGGCAAGAAAATCGAAGCCAAAGAAGTCAAGATGGCGATGCTCGCCATCCTGGTCCTGCCGCTGATGTATCTCGGCTGGACCGCCGTCGCCATGCTGGTGCCGTCGGCCGTCGCCTCAATGAACAATCCCGGTCCGCACGGTTTTACCGAGGTGCTTTACGCCTACACCTCGATGGACGGCAACAACGGTTCGGCCTTTGCGGGGCTCAACGGCAACACGATGTTCTACAATCTCAGCGGCGCCATCGCGATGGGAGTCGGCCGGTTCTGGATGATCATTCCGACAATGGCAATCGCGGGCTCGCTTGCCGCCAAGAAATTGGTGCCGGCCTCTGCAGGCACTTTCCCAACCGACAGCCCCCTGTTCGTCGGCCTCGTGGTCGGCGTGATCGTGATTGTCGGCGGTCTAACCTTCTTCCCGGCGCTGGCGCTCGGCCCGATCGCCGAACAGCTCGCGATCAACGCCGGCACCCTCTTTTCGTCCAATTAGGCGGGGACACCTCGATGGAAACGTCAACCTTTCGCAAGAACACGCCGACATCGGCGCTGCTCGACCCAAAGATCGTGGTGCCGGCCATCGGCTCCGCCTTCGTCAAGCTCAATCC
>JBARER010000214.1:0-3424 GCA_049796395.1 Xanthobacteraceae bacterium | reverse complement strand
GGCCTGGGTCGACGACGAGGACCCGGGGCAGGCCCGCACCATGGCGGCGCTCGACCGCGCGCTCGGCCGCGGCCAACGGCTCGCCGGCCTGATCGAGGACTTGTGCTTTATCCCATCGCGGCTGTGCCGGCTGCGGGGACGCCGGCGCCGCCGCAGCGAGGACGACGCCGAAGAGGCGGCGGCCTAAAACCCCGACCGCGGGAATTTTTCTGGCACTTTATTGATCAAGATCAAGACGGCTCCGGCCATTATGCCCCTTGATGAGTCTTGTGAAATCGGCGCGCCGGAGGCGACCGCAGCGAATATTAGAATTCCTATAAACTGTTGATTTTGTTTGCAAAGTTGGAATTGCTCGGTTACGAGATCGCTGCAATTTACACCAGGATGCCCGCCCGACGGTTGCCACCCCATGTCATCCCGCCGCCCGATGTTGTCCCACCAATGATCGTCTGCTCCTGCAACGTGTTCACCGATCACGACGTGCGCGCCACGCTGAAGCCCGGCGAGAGCGCTCCGCGCACCACAGGGCAGGTCTATCATTGCCTCGGCTGCAGCCCGCAATGCGGACGCTGCGCCCGCACCATCCGGCGCATCATGACCGAGGCGCTTGCCGGCGCCGAGGCAGGCTGCTGCAACGACGCCGAGCGTTCTTAACTTTTCCACTCTGCCCGTCCCTGCCTGCCGCGCTGCGCTTCCTGCCCGCGCTACTGCGGCTATAATGCCGTGCCCGCGCGCCTTCGGCGCCGGGCCATAGTCACCGTTTTCAGGAGTCCATCATGCGAGGCGAGCCCGGCGTTATCGATTTTCTCAATAAAAGCCTGCGGCATGAGATGACGGCGGTCAATCAATACTGGCTGCATTATCGGCTGCTCGACAATTGGGGCTACAAGGCGCTGGCCAAGCAATGGCGCAAGGAATCGATCGAGGAAATGCAGCACGCCGACAAGCTGATTGAGCGCATCATCTTCCTCGACGGTTTTCCCAATATGCAGGTGCTCGATCCGCTGCATATCGGCCAGAACGTCAGGGAGGTGCTCGACTGCGATCTGGCGGCGGAAATCTCGGCCCGCACGCTGTACCAGGAGGCGGCGACGCACTGCCACGCGGTCAAGGATTACGTATCGCGCGATCTGTTCGAGAAGCTGATGCACGACGAGGAAGAACACATCGATTTTCTCGAAACGCAGCTTGACCTCGTCGCCAAGCTCGGACTCGAGCTCTACGCTCAGCATCATATCGGCGAGCTCGACGAAGAGACGGATTAGCGCAATCGGCGGCGCCTGGCGGCGGTTTCCGCCTGGCGCTGCATCGCGTTCGGCACCGTTTCGCGGCACTGGCGTCGCGCCGCCGCAATGATCAACAAAACCCTAACACGTCGCGGCAGATGAATTCGCTGCGCCCGTAACGGCTGCGCGCGGCCGCGCCTCACCCCAACGCCTCTAAATCTGTGTTGCGTATCCGACCATGGTTAAGCGTTAAGGTTAAGGGCCGCTTAAACATTTGCTGACTAACCTCGCCTTGCTCAACGAACGTGCGCCGCCGGGGGCACGCGGCCACGTCGAGGAAAGGTCGAAGGAATGGTAAGCGTCCGACACCTCATCACCGCTATTGCGGCCATCGCAACAGGCACCGCGGCATACGCTGCCGACATGCCGCAACAACTGCCGCCGCCGCCGCCACAGATGGCTTACCAGCCGCCGCTGATGGTGATGGCGCAGCCCGAAGGCGCCTGGTATTTGCGCGGCTTCATCGGCGTCGGTTCCAACAGTGAGGCCGACTTTGTCTACCAGCCGAATCCGGCCAGTGGCCCCATTGATATCGTGGCCCAACACGGCGAACTGGGCGACTCGACGTTTTTCGGCGGCGGTATCGGCTATGAATTCAACAATTGGCTGCGTTTCGACGTGACGGCGGAATATCGGGGCCGGGCCCCCTTCAATGGCTACATCGTATACAACAACGGTGGCGCCTACGGCACCGATCAGTACAACGCCTTCGTAAAATCCGATATTTTCCTGGCCAACGCCTATATCGATCTCGGCACCTGGGACTGCCTGACGCCGTTCATCGGTTTCGGTATCGGCGGCGCCTACAACACGTTTGCCGACCTTTCTGATATCGGCAACACCGGCGGCAGCGGCCTCGGCACCAATGCCAGCCAGATGAACTTTGCCTGGGCGCTGCACGCGGGTCTCGCTTACAATGTGACCAAAGACGTCTCGCTCGAATTCGCCTATCGCTATCTCAACTATGGTTCGGTCAGCGATCAGATCAACTGCCAGGGCGGCTGCAATCCCGACACCTACAAGCTGCAGAATCTGACCTCGAACGATTTCATGATCGGCATGCGCTGGCGCTTCTCGATCGACAACGGCGGCACAATCTTCGCAGCGCAGCCGGCCAGCTACATTCCAGCTCCGGTGGTGGCGCAGCCGGTTCCGGCCCCGGTCTATCAGCCGGCGCCCGTCTATCAGCCGGCACCGGCTTATCAGCAGGCGCCGGTCTATCAGCAGGCACCGGTCTATCAGCCGCCGCAATATCCGCTGTCGACCCGCGGCTGATTGAATCGCCTGGCGAACAAACAAAGGCGGCGCGGGAAACAGCGCCGCTTTTTTGTTTTTGTCTGCAGGCCGACGGGGTTTCGGCGGCGGCCCAAGCTAACCCTCCATTAAGGTTAATGCCCGATGATCGCGCTTGATCGGCCGCTTTGCGCGCCGACGGGATGGAGAGCGCGCCGGTGCGTTGGGTCCTTTGTGCTGTGCTTCTCTGTACTTTCGCGCCAGGCGCGGCCGCGCAGGAATTCGGTCCGGCGTTACGCGGGCCGGAAAGCGTCGGCCAGCCAAGCGTTCCGAAATGGAGCGGCTTCTATGCCGCCGGCCAGATCGGCTACTCGAGCGCTAACGCCAATTTCAGCAACGCCGCGGCGCCCGGCGTCTCGTTCATCCTCCGCAATACGACGATCGAAGAGGACGAGGACTTGTCGGGCTGGGATGTACTGCCATCGGAGCGCAGCAGCGGCGGCGCCGGCTTCGGCGGTTACGTCGGCTACAACATGCAGTGGGAAGACGTGATCCTTGGCCTGGAAGCCAATTACAATCGCGTTTCCCTGAAGACCTCGTCGGCCGATAGTGAAGAGCGAAGCTTTGTCGACAGCGATAACATTCCGAGCGGCCACCATTACTTCTACGATGCGACGGTCAGCGAACAGGCTTCAATGGAGATTACCGATATCGCGACGTTCCGCGCTCGCGCCGGCTGGGCATTCAGCAACTACCTGCCCTACGGATTTGTTGGTTTTGCCGTGGGTCGCGCCAACGTATCCAACAATGCTTCGGTGCAATACACCGCCGTCGACTATCCCGATCCCACAACGCCGCCGACCACGCCGCTGCCCGACATCGATTTCGGACCAGTCTCCCAGGGG
>JBARER010000213.1:0-13588 GCA_049796395.1 Xanthobacteraceae bacterium | reverse complement strand
GTCGGATAAGGTTTGCCGTCGGCGCCGCGCTCGTGTGCCCGGATCGTGGTCAGCGTGCCGTCAAAGATGCCGAGCGCCGCCGACACCAACGGCTTTTTGGCAAAGTAGCAGGCATCCGCGACCAGGTAGCGTGTGGCGAAATTGTCCGAGCCGTCGGCGACGATGTCGTAGTCGCCTATCAGTTCGAACGCATTTTCGGCGGTCAGCCGGGTGTTGTACGGCTTTACTGCCACATGCGGATTGAGCCGGGCGATCACCGCGCCGGCGCTGTCGACCTTCGGCGCACCGATATCGGGGGTGGCGTGGATCACCTGCCGCTGCAGATTGGACAGCGACACCACGTCATCATCGATGATGCCGAGCGTGCCGACCCCCGCGGCGGCGAGATAAAGCAACACTGGTGCGCCAAGTCCGCCGGCGCCGATCACCAGCACCCGGGCGCGGCCCAGCGCCGCCTGACCCGGGCCGCCGACCTCGTGCAGCACGATGTGGCGGGCGTAACGCTCAAGCTCGTCGGCGCTCAACATGCCGGCAATATAGTAGGCCCGGACGGTCGGCGCCCGGCCTACTTGTTTTCGAATTTGGCCGGCCGCTTGGCTACGAAGGCCGCCATGCCTTCCTTCTGGTCGGCGGTCGCAAACAGCGAGTGAAAGAGCCGCCGCTCGAACCGCACGCCTTCGGCCAGCGAGGTTTCAAAGGCGCGGTTGACCGCTTCCTTCGCCGCCAGCACCGCCGGCAGCGACATTGCGGCAATGGCGTCGGCGACTTTGAGCGCCTCATCGAGGAGGCTTGCGAGCGGGACGATGCGCGCGACCAGGCCGCAGCGTTCGGCTTCCTGCGCGTCCATCATGCGCCCGGTAAGAATGAGGTCCATCGCCTTGGCCTTGCCGACGGCGCGGGGCAGCCGTTGGGTGCCGCCGATACCGGGGATGATGCCAAGCTTGATCTCGGGCTGACCGAACTTGGCATTATCGGCGGCGATCACGATGTCGCACTCAAGAGCGAGCTCGCAGCCGCCGCCGAGCGCAAAGCCGGCGACCGCTGCGACCACCGGCTTACGAACATGCGCGACCCGATCCCAGGTGGCCGCCAGGTTGCTGAGGAATGCGTCGATGAAGGTCTTGTCGGCCATCTCTTTGATGTCGGCGCCGGCGGCGAAAGCCTTGTCCGAGCCGGTGATGACCATGCAGCCGATTTGTGGCTCGGCGTCGAACGCATCGACGGCTTCCCCCAGTTCGGCCAACAGCGCCCCGTTGAGCGCGTTGAGCGCCTGCGGGCGATTGAGCGTGATGAGGCCGACCCGGCCGCGGGTTTCGACAAGGATGTTCTGATAAGTCATTGCACTTCCCCGGCATGAGGCTGATTAAATTACTTCTGACACACCGGACAATAGAACGTCGAGCGGCCACTCTGCACGATGCGCTTGACGGTGCCGCGACAACCGGGCGTCCGGCACGGCTCGCCCTCGCGATCGTAGACGCGGAAATTATGCTGAAACATGCCGAGATCGCCGTCGGTGAGCCGATGATCGCGCAATGACGAGCCGCCGTCCTTGATGGCCTCGTTCAGCACCGCCCTGATGGCCTCGACCAGCCGAGCGGCGCGTTCGTTCGGTGCGCCGTTCCTGTCGGCGATCGTCGAGGCCATACGTTTCGGCGACAGATGCGCGCGATACAGCGCCTCGCAAACGTAAATGTTGCCCAAGCCGGCGACGACCCGCTGATCGAGCAGTGCCGCCTTCAGGCTCGTCCTCTTGCCTTGGCAGGCGCGCGCCAGCATGGCAGCGTCGAAGGCGTTGCCCAGCGGCTCGGGACCAAGATTTTTCAAAAGCGGCTCGTCGTCCAATTTCGCGCGTGGCACGAGTTTCATCGAGCCAAAGCGGCGCGGATCGTTGAAGGTGACGGTGGCGCCGGACGATAGATGAAAGACGACGTGATCATGGGCGAGGTGTTTCGCCCGTTCGTGGTGGTAGCGGCCGAGCGTGTTGTCGGTTCCCTGCAAGACATGAAACGAACCTGACATGCCGAGATGCATCAGCAACACGTCGCCGGAGGAAAGGTCCGCGAGCAGATATTTGGCACGCCGGCCGATGCCGGTCACGGTTTGGCCTTTCAGCCGCTGGGCGAAGTTCTTGGGCAACGGCCAGCGCAGATCGCCACGGCGGACTTCGACCTTGACCAGGCGTTCGCCCTCCATCGCCTCGGCCAGGCCGCGGCGCACGGTTTCGACCTCGGGAAGTTCGGGCATCCGTCACACCTTGCGGCTAAGCGCGGCAACAATGGTTAATTTCAAAGACATAGCGCCAGTGCGGGCGGCGCGCTATGTTGATCGTTGAAGGATTAGCGATGATGGACACCACGCATTTTGGCGCCCGCCAGGTACCGCTTGCGGACAAGCAGGACCTGGTCGACGGCGTATTCCATAGTGTGGCGCGCCGCTACGACCTGATGAACGACCTGATGTCGTTCGGCCTGCATCGGGCTTGGAAGGATGCGCTGGTCACGGCGGTCGGCCCGCCGAGGGATCGGCCATTTGCTCTGCTCGACGTCGCCGGCGGCACCGGCGACGTCGCCATGCGCGTGATCGAGCGCGGCGGCGTGCAGACGCTGGCGACAGTGTGCGACATCAATCCCGACATGCTGGAAGTCGGCCGCGAGCGCGCCCTGGCGCGCGGGCTCGAGGGCGTCGTGACATTCACCGAGGCCAACGCCGAAGCGCTGCCGTTTGCCGACCGCAGCTTCGATGCGGTGACCATCGCATTTGGTATTCGCAATGTACCGCGCATCGAGCACGCGCTCGCGGAGGCCCGTCGGGTGCTCAAAATCGGCGGTAAGTTTGCCTGCTTGGAATTCTCCAGCGTTGACGTCCCCGGTCTCGATCGCCTGTACGATTTCTATTCATTCAACATCATACCGGCGCTGGGCCGCATGGTGACCGGGGATGCGGAATCCTATCGTTATCTGGTGGAATCGATCCGGCGATTCCCGCGGCCGCAAGATTTTGCGGCGATGCTGCGCGCCGCCGGGTTTGCACGGGTCGCGTACAAAACGTTGAGCGGCGGTATCGTGGCGTTGCATTCCGGCTGGCGTTTGTGATCTCCGGTCCGGCGCATTTGATCCGTCTCGGCCGGGCGACCTTCATCCTCGCCCGCGAGGGCGTTTTCGGCATTGTCGATCCGGTCACGCTGCCGGTTTCCGTGCGGCCGCTCGTGCGCCTCGCGCGCCTGATCGAACGGCGGGCCTCCGGCACGCCGGAGAGCCGGTTGTCGGCGGCGTTGAGTCGTCTCGGCCCCAGCTACGTAAAGCTCGGCCAGTTTTTGGCGACACGCCCCGACGTCGTTGGCACCGTGCTGGCACGCGACCTTGAGCGGCTGCAGGATCGAATGCCGCCATTCGCGCAAGCGGAAGCCGAAGCGACCATCGCCGCTTCATTCGGGCGCCCACTCGCCGCGATGTTTGAAAACTTCGGGCCGCCGGTTGCCGCGGCTTCGATTGCCCAGGTGCACCGCGCGAGCATCGCCACGGCCGGTGGATCGCGCACCGTCGCCGTCAAAGTGTTGCGGCCCGGCATCGAGGGGCGCTTTCATGCCGATCTGTCCGCCTTCACCTATGCCGCCCAACACGCCGAAAATATTTCCGCCGAGGCGCGGCGACTGCGGTTCATCGAAGTGGTCGATACTTTGCGGCGTTCGGTCATGGTCGAGATGGATTTCCGCCTCGAAGCCGCCGCGCTTTCGGAAATGGCTGAGAACACCAAAGACGACCCGGATTTCCGCGTGCCCACGGTCGATTGGGATCGCACCGCCAAGGAGGTGCTGACGCAGGAGTGGATCGGCGGTACGCCGCTTACCGACCGCGCCCAACTGCAGGCCAAGGGCTTCGACCTGCAGCTGCTCGGGCGGGCGCTGATCCAAACTTTTTTGCGGCACGCGCTGCGCGACGGCTTTTTTCATGCCGACATGCATCCCGGCAACCTTTTCGTCGACGATCGGGGCCGGCTGGTCGCGGTCGACTTCGGCATCATGGGCCGGCTCGGCGCCAAGGAGCGCTTGTTTTTGGCTGAAATTCTGTACGGCTTCATCGCCCGCGATTACCACCGCGTTGCCCGGGTTCATTTCGAAGCCGGCTACGTGCCGCCACAGCATTCGGTCGAGGAGTTTGCCCAGGCAATCCGCGCCATCGGCGAGCCGATCCACAACCGCACCGCCGAAGATATCTCGATGGCGAAACTCCTCACGCTGCTGTTCGAGGTCACCGGCCTGTTCGACATGCGCACGCGACCGGAACTGTTGCTGCTGCAGAAGACCATGGTGGTGGTCGAAGGCGTAGCCCGCTCGATGAATCCCAAGCTCGATATCTGGAGCACGGCCGAGCCTGTCGTCAGGGAATGGATGACGCGTAATCTCGGCCCCGCCGGCAAACTCGAAGGCGCCGCGCAGGGACTCGGAGAAATCGGCCGCTTCCTTGGCAATATCCCCGAGCTGTTGACGCAGGGGACCCAAGTCCTCGAACGGTTGGACGAGATCACCCGCGAAGGGCTTTTGCTGCTATCGCCGCAGACTGTCGCCGACATCAAAAGGGATGAAACCCGTCTCGCGCGCTGGACCGTCGGCGCGCTCTGGGTCATCGCGGCGCTGCTGGCTTGGCTCGTCATAAGAGGGTTATGATTGCATCGATTGCAATGCTATCAATTGTACGCTACCGTACTGAGATTACTGTAGGAACTGCCCTTGGCCAGCCTCACCGTCCGGCAGCTCGACGATAAGCTCAAGAAGCTGCTTCGCCTGCGCGCCGCACACCACGGCCGCTCGATGGAAGACGAAATCCGCGTCATCCTCCGGCAGGCGGTGGAGGAACCGGAAGGCACCAGCCGCGACCGTTTCGAGACTCCAGCACTGGCGACATCCGACACGCTGACCACAGCGCCGCGAGACACGCCGCGTGTGCTTTTGATTATCGGCGGCGGCATTGCCGCCTATAAGGCGCTCGATCTGATCCGCCGCTTGCAGGATCGCCGCATCCGCGTGCGCTGCATCCTCACCGCGGCCGCGCACCATTTCGTTACCCCGCTGGCCGTCGGCGCGCTCGCGGGCGAGCGCGCTTATACCGAGCTGTTCGATCCGCAAAGCGAATTCGACGTCGGCCATATTCGTCTCGCCCGCGACACCGACCTCGTGGCGGTCGCGCCGGCGACAGCGGACTTGATCGCAAAAATGGCCGGCGGCCATGCCGACGATCTCGCGACCGCGGTCTTGCTGGCGACCGACAAACCCATCCTCATTGCGCCGGCGATGAATCCGCACATGTGGGCGGCGAAGGCGACGCAACGCAACTTGGCGGAGCTCGCTGCGAACGGCATTCGTGTCATCGGCCCGAATTCCGGTGAGATGGCTGAGCGCGGCGAACTTGGCGTCGGCCGCATGGCCGAACCGCTCGAAATCGCCGACGCGGCGCAAGCGCTCTTGCATGGCGGCGGCCCCCTGTGCGGCCGACGTGTGCTGGTCACATCAGGCCCCACGGCCGAACCGATCGACCCGGTGCGGTTCATCGCCAATCGCTCCTCAGGCAAGCAGGGCCATGCCATCGCAGCAGCGGCAGGAGCCGCGGGAGCCGAGGTCGTTCTGGTCAGCGGCCCGGTCAGTGTGCCGGATCCTCCCGGCGTTACCGTCGTCAAAGTCGAAACAGCCCGGCAGATGCTCGATGCGGTCGAGAAAAATTTGCCGGTCGATGTCGCCATATTCGCCGCGGCCGTCGCCGATTGGCGGAGCGCCGAACCGAGCGCAACCAAAATCAAGAAGCAGCAAGGCCGCACGCCGACGCTCAAGCTGATCGAAAACCCCGATATCCTGTCGACCGTCGGCCATCTCAAATCCGGTCGGCCAAAACTCGTCATCGGCTTTGCGGCCGAAACCGACAACGTTCTCGCTAACGCCCAAGCTAAGCTGGCCAAAAAAGGCTGCGATTGGATTCTGGCCAACGACGTTTCGCCGGCGACTGGAATCATGGGCGGCGACACCAACACGATTCATTTGATCACGCCGAAAAATGTGGAATCCTGGCCGCCGCAAAGTAAGGACGATGCGGCGCGCATGTTGATCGAACGGATTGCAGCGGCGCTGGCAAAGGGCTCTCAATGAGCGTGGAAGTCCGCATCACGCGCCTGCCGCACGCTGCGGACTTGCCATTGCCGGCCTATCAAAGCGCGCTCGCCGCGGGCCTCGATCTTCCGGCCGCGGTGGCCGCCGATACGCCGGTCGAGATCGCACCAGGCGGTCGCGCCTTGATCCCGACCGGCGTCGCCGTCGCGCTGCCGCCGGGTTTTGAAGGCCAGATCAGGCCGCGCTCGGGTTTGGCCGTGCGCCATGGCGTGACGGTGCTCAATGCCCCGGGAACGATCGACGCCGACTATCGTGGAGAATTACAGGTTATTCTTGTAAATCATGGTAGCGAGTCGATAGTAATACAGCGGGGAATGCGAATCGCTCAGCTAGTAATAGCGCCAATACAACATGCAGTTCTTGTTGAATACGCCAAATTGGACACGACGGAACGTCAGTCTGATGGCTTCGGATCTACGGGGTTGGCGGCAAATACTGTGAAAAACGAAAACTAAATTGAACAAAAACTAGACCGCATAGGTGGCCTGCGATATTAGCGGATTGGAGCGAACCAATTTCCCCCCGCAACGTTTTCCCGGTTCGATGGCTCTGCTTCCCCGCAAAGGAGTTCTCGCAGTCGCCGCAGTAATCGATGTTGCAATGCAAGAGCATGGGCAGCCGATTTCTGCGAAGGCGCTCGCGTCGCGCCACGGTTTGCCGCCACGGCATCTTGAACCCGTTCTGCAGGCACTGGTGCGTTGCGGCATTTTACGCGGCATACGCGGTCCGCGTGGCGGCTATGAACTTGCCCGCGATCGCCGGCGCGTTACGGCAAATGACATACTGCGTGCCGCCGGCACCGTTGAAGAGGGCGAGGAGCCGACGCATAAGGGCTCCGATCTTCTTATCCAGGTCGTGCTGCCGGCCATGGCCAATGCCGAATTCGAATTCGGCATTGCGCTGTCGCGGATCAATCTCGAGGACATGGCGCGCGACGCCCAGGCGCTCGGCAAACCGGTGCGCGCGGCAGCGCGGGCGCAAAGCGACTAGCGTTCACGATCTGGACTCTTTCGGCGCGATTCCGGTTGAGAGTAAAGTCGTCCGATTCGCGGGCTCAACCGCGACCGATCCGCTGGCGAGATGGCGGCAGCCAGCAGAGGCGAAGGGGCATGCCGGACACGATCCGGACGAGCCGGAGCGATGGGCGGCGGTGGCGCCTGCGGGGAATCGGCGGATTCCTTGCAGCCGCCGGTGCTTTCCTCGTCGCGCCGCTGCCGGCCGGCGCCGCCGAGCAGCCGACGCTGAGCCTGCAAGAATTGGTGCTGACCGCGCATCGCAGCATCGATCAGCACAAGATCGAATTTCTCGCTCTGGCGTTCGGCGTCGTGTTGTTTGCGGCCGTGACCGCGATCCTGCTGGTGCGTACCCGCAGACGGGCCGCGCGCTTGGAGAAATGGTCCGGCGATGAGATCGCACGGTTGCGTGACGAAATCGATCGCGCCAACGCCGTCATCCTTTCCGAACCTCAAATCGTCGTCGATTGGCTGGCCGGCGCCGACGAGCCGACCGTCGAAGGCGACCTGGTGGCGCTCGGCATACCGGCTTCACACCGCTTGCTGGCATTCGGCACCTGGCTCGATGCCGCCAAGGCCAGCGCCATGGAGCGAGCGGTGGATGCCTTGCGCGCTCGCGGCGAGCCGTTCTCGATGACGCTCGCCACGCTGGCGGGCCACCCCATCGAAGTGCACGGGCGCGCCATCGTCGGCCGCGCGGTGCTGCGCTTGAAGGACGCCAGCGGCATCAAACGCGAGCTTGTCGAATTGGTCGCTCGATATGAAAAACAGTCGGCCGAGCTTGCTTCACTGCGCGCGCTCGCCGAAAGGCTGCCATCCCCGGTCTGGGTACGCGATGCATCGGAGCATCTGACCTTCGTCAACGCCGCTTACGCGCAGGCTGTCGAAGCGAAGACCCCCACCGACGCCATTGAGCGTCGCTTGGAGCTTCTTGACAGCAGCGCGCGCGAAAGCATCGCGCGTCAGCGCGCCACCGGCAGTCACTTCAGCGGCCGGCTGCGCGCCGTCGTTGCCGGAGCACGGCAAAGCTTCGACATCCTCGATGTGTTCACGGAGACCGGCAGCGCCGGCATTGGTGCCGACGTCACCGAAGTCGAGAGCCTGCGTGCGGCACTCGCCCGGCTTGCCGATGCGCATCGCCGGACTCTCGATCAGCTGCAGACCGGGGTTGCCATGTTTGGTCCCGACCATCGGCTTACCTTCTACAACGCCGCCTATCGTGCGCTGTGGGACCTCGACACCGGATTTCTCGATCAGGGCCCGACCGATTCGGCGGTGATCGAGGCATTGCGCGCGGCCCGCAAGCTGCCGGAAGAGCAGGACTTCCGCCAATGGAAGGGCCAATTGCACCAGTCTTACCGCGCGGTGGAGGCCAAGGAGCATATCTGGCACTTGCCCGGCGGGCGAACCTTGCGCGTCGTCACCACGCCCAATCCCGACGGCGGCGTCACCTATCTCTTCCATGACGTCACTGAGCGGCTTGATCTCGAGCGGCGTTTCCAGGAACTGATCCGCGTTCAGGGTGAAACTCTCGACAACCTCGCCGAAGGCGTTGCCGTTTTCGGCAGCGACGGCCGGCTGCGGCTGCACAATGCCGCTTTCGCCCGGATGTGGCGGCTGGCACCCGCCGCACTCGCGGACCGGCCGCATATCGAGAAGATCACGGTCTTATGCCAGCCGCTGCACGGTAACGCCCCGGCTTGGCAGGCACTGCGCAACGTCGTCACCGCAATCGACAGCCGCGAGACGATTCCCGGCCGCATCGAGCGGCGCGACGGCAGCGTCGTCGACTGCACGACCGTGCCGCTGCCGGACGGCGCCACGCTGGTCACGTTCCATGACGTGACCGATTCCGTCAATGTCGAGCGCGCCTTGCGCGAACGCAACGAGGCGCTCGAAGACGCCGACAAGATCAAGATCGATTTCGTCCATCACGTGTCCTACGAGCTGCGTTCGCCGCTGACCAACATCATCGGCTTCGTTCATTTGCTCGGCGACGCCACGACCGGACCGCTGACGGAAAAGCAGCACGAATATCTCGATTACATTACGGTTTCGACCAATACCTTGCTGGCGCTGATCAACAATATTCTCGACCTCGCCACCATCGACGCCGGCCGCATGCATCTTAGTCTCGGGCCGGTCGATATCCTGGAAACAGTGGCGGCCGCCGCCGAAGGCGTGCAAGACCGGCTGGTGAGCGCCGAGCTGACACTGGACGTCGCCGCAGAGGCCGACATCGGCAGTTTCGTCGCCGACAAGCTGCGGGTGCGGCAAACTCTTTTCAATCTTTTGGCCAACGCTGTCAGCTTTTCGCCGCCCGGCGCGACCGTGACTCTGTCGGTGGAGCGTAACTCCGATGCCGTGATCTTCTCGGTGACCGACCAGGGGCCGGGCATTCCGCCTCATGTGCTGGAAAAGGTATTCGACTGGTTCGAGACTCATTCTTTGGGCTCGCAGCACCGCGGCCCCGGAATTGGCCTGTCTCTGGTCCGTTCGTTCGTCGAATTGCATGGCGGCACGGTGACGATCGTTTCCGAGGTCGGCCAAGGCACCACGGTGACCTGCACGTTCCCGCTGACGGCGGCTGCCGCATTGACGGCGGCGGAGTAGCATGCTCCCGAAGAGCGGCAACCGGATTGCGGACGAACTCATGTTGCCACCAGGATTGCGGCGTGGAGCGTCTCGATGCTTCTGACCACCCCCGGTGGTGCAAGCTTCACTGTGACATTGGCGGACGAAGCGGCGACGCAGCGATTCATGATCGACATCGCCGCGGCGCTCGAACCCGGCGATCTCGTGACGCTGGCAGGTGACCTCGGCGCCGGCAAGACGACATTCGCGCGCGCGCTGATCCGCTACCTGGCCGGCGATGAGACAGTCGAAGTGCCAAGCCCGACCTTCACGTTCATCCAGACCTATGAGGTGCTGCGCTTCACTGTCGTGCATGCCGATCTCTACCGCCTCTCCGGCCCGGCTGAACTGGCCGAGCTCGGATTCGACGACCTGCCGGACGGTGCCGTGACGCTAATAGAATGGCCCGATCGTGCGGCCGGATTCCTGCCGCCGGATCGGCTCGACATCGCATTCACACTTCTACCCGCGCAGGGGCCGACCGCGCGCAATGTCCGCTGCACCGGTTATGGCAGCTTCGCCGCGCGCACCGAGCGCATCGCAAAAATCCGCGCCTTTCTCGACGACGCAGGGTTCGGCGAGGCGGTTCGCGCGCGCATGCAAGGCGACGCCTCGACCCGTATTTTCGAGCGGTTGACCTTGAAGGACAGCACGTTTGTTCTGATGAACGCGCCGCGTCGCCCCGACGGGCCGCCGGTACGCGACGGCAAGCCCTACAGCGCCATCGCTCACCTCGCCGAGGATGTCATGCCCTACGTCGCGCTTGCCCTCGGCTTGCGCGACATCGGCTTATCGGCGCCGGAAATCCTGCAGGCCGATCTCGACCTCGGCCTGATCGTCATGGAGGATTTCGGCAACGAACGCTTCATCGAGGGCGATCCGCCGGCGCCTTTTGAGGAACGCTATGCCGCCGCGGTCGATCTCTTGGCGGCGCTGCATGGCCGGGAATTGCCGGCCACACTGCCGGTCACGTCCGACCTCGATTACCGCCTGCCACCCTATGACATAGAAGCGTTCTTGATCGAGGCGGAATTGTTGCTGGACTGGTATCTGATGGCCGCCGATGCGCAGCCATCCGACAGCGCGCGCCGCGTTTTCGCAAAACTGTGGCACGAGGCGCTGGCGCCGGCCATTGCAGCCCCCCCGACCTGGGTCCTGCGCGATTATCATTCGCCCAATTTATTGTGGCTGCCGCAGCGCGACGACATTGCGCGGATCGGTCTCCTCGATTTCCAGGACGCGCTGATCGGACCCGCCGCCTATGACGTTGCGTCATTGCTGCAGGACGCCCGTGTTGACGTGCCCGAAACGATGGAAATGGCGCTGTTGGGCCGTTACGTCCGCACCCGGCTCCGCGCCGAGGTGGACTTCGACACCGCCGAGTTTACCCGGATCTATGCGACGCTGGCGGCGCAACGGGCGACCAAAGTTCTCGGCATTTTCGCCCGGCTCAATCGGCGCGATCGCAAGTCGCAATATTTGCGCCACATGCCCCGGCTTTGGAACTATCTGCAGCGCTCGCTCTCGCATCCGGCGCTCGCCGAACTGAAGGCCTGGTATACCACAAATGTGCCCGCTCCGGATGGGTTATGATATTGCGATTCGAGCGGCGAGCCGGGCTGGGCGATACGATGATGCCGAAAAGCGCAATAGTGCTGGCTGCCGGCCTCGGCACGCGTATGCGGCCGTATAACGGGCACATCCCCAAGCCGTTGGTGACCGTCGGCGGCAAATCCCTGATCGATTACGGGCTCGACCGGCTGGCCGCTGCCGGCGTCGAACGCGCCATCGTCAACGTGCATCACCTCGCCGAAGCGATTGAGCAGCATCTTGCCGCACGCCAGCACCCGCAAATTATTATGTCCGACGAGCGGGCGGAATTGCTCGGCACCGGTGGCGGAATTGCCAAAGCACTGCCGCTGCTCGGCGCTGCCCCGTTTTTCCTGTTGAATTCGGACACGTTGTGGCTCGACGGGGTCAAACCTAATTTAGCGCGGCTCGCCGAGGGCTTCGATCCCGCCACCATGGATGCGCTGCTGTTGTTGGCTCCGACCAACAGCCTCGGCTACGAGGGGCGCGGCGACTACGCCATGCTGCCGGATGGCCGCCTGCGGCGCCGTAGCGGGGAAGGAACGGCGCCGTATATTTATGCCGGCACCGCGCTCCTGGCGCCGGCGCTGTTCGCTGCGGCACCGGCAGGCGTCTTTCCGTTGACGCTGTCGTTCGATCACGCCGCTTCCCAAGGCCGGCTGTTCGGCATCAAGCTCGAAGGCACCTGGATGCATGTCGGCACGCCGCAGGCCGTGGCCGCCGCAGAGCAGGCGCTGGCGGCCATGGCATGAAATACCGGCAGTTGTACGCCAGAATCTGATATGTGTTCGCGGCACAATCCGCGATTCCGATATGATCCCGCGCGTTTTCACCATCCCGGCGTCGGCGCCGTTTCTGCCAACGCTGATCGAGGCGTTGCATAACGGCACGCTTGGCTTTGCGTTTGGCGGCGATCCGCTCGCGCTCGCCAGCGCGACCATCTATTTGCCGACGCGGCGCGCGTGCCGCCTTTTGCGCGATGCATTTCTGCACGGAACCGATGGCAACGCCGCTATCCTGCCGCGCATCGTCGCCCTCGGCGATATCGACGAGGATGAGATTGCTTTCGCCGAAGCAGCCACCGGAGACATCGCCGCGGACGCACTGGCGCTGCCATCGGCGCTCGGCGGCCTCGAACGCCGGCTCCTGCTCACGCAGCTTGTGACCAAATGGGCCAAGTCGCCGGAACTGCATGGCGCAAGCGGCACGCCGCTCGTCGCCCAGACGCCGGCCGCTGCCTGTGCGCTGGCCGACGATCTGGCGCGACTGATCGACGACATGAATACGCGCGGCGTGCCCTGGGAGCGTCTCGACGATCTGGTGCCGGAGAAATTCGACGAATATTGGCAGCTGACGCTGCGCTTTTTGCAGATCGCGCGCCGTCAGTGGCCGCAGATTTTGACGGATCAAGATCGCATCGAGCCCACCAAGCGCCGCGACGCGCTGATCAAAGCCGAAGCGGCGCGGCTCGCGCGCAAGATTGACGGACCGGTGATCGCCGCCGGTTCGACCGGCTCGATTCCGTCGACCGCGGAACTTATAGCCACGATCGCCCGGATGCCCCACGGCGCCGTGGTGCTGCCGGGACTCGATACCGATCTTGACGAAGCATCGTGGCGGCTGATCGCCGGCGACGAGACAAAGCGCGTTGCCCCCGCTCCGGGTCATCCGCAATTCGCGATGGCCGCGTTGCTCGCGCGTATCGGCATCGGCCGCGACGCGGCCGTGCCACTCGCGGCGCCACATGGGCGCGAACGGCTGGTATCGGAAGCGCTGCGGCCCGCCGCTGCAACCGAGCTGTGGCGTACGACGGCTGCCGATCCCGGCTTTCAGGCGCACGCCGATGCCGCGCTCGCGACCATGGCGGTGATCGAAGCCGCCAACCCCGAGGATGAGGCGCTGGCCATCGCGGTGGCGTTGCGCGAAGCAGTGCACGCTGGCAAAACCGCCGCGCTGGTGACGCCCGACCGCGCGCTCGGTCGCCGCGTGCTGGCGGCCCTGCAACGCTGGAACATCGCGGCGGAGGATTCCGGCGGCGATGCGCTCGCCGATACGCCGGCCGGAGTCTTCGCCCGTCTTGCCGCCGCCGCCGCGCTCGATGGCACGCCGCCGGTGACGCTGCTCGCTTTGCTCAAGCACCCGCTGCTGCGGCTTGGCGAGCCGCGCGCGGTGGCCGCGCTTGAGCGCGCGATAT
>JBARER010000212.1:0-5414 GCA_049796395.1 Xanthobacteraceae bacterium | reverse complement strand
GTCGTAATCCGGAATACGCGTCTGTGGATCGAACACGACGTTTTCCAGGACGGCGCCGAAGCGGTTGGTGGCGTCCCAGATCTGCGGCTCGGCCTCGGCCGAGAGTTTTATGCATTTGGCGTAGCAGCCGCCCTCGAAATTGAAGATGCCCTGCGGCGACCAGCCGGTTTCGTCGTCGCCGATCAGGATGCGGTTCGGGTCGGTGGAGAGCGTGGTCTTGCCGGTGCCGGACAGGCCGAAGAACAGCGCCACGTCGTCGTCGTCGCCGACATTGGCCGAGCAATGCATCGGCATCACGCCTTGCGCCGGCAGATAGAAGTTCAATGTGGTGAACACCGACTTCTTCATCTCGCCGGCATAAGAAGACCCGCAGATCAGCACGATCTTGCGGGTGAAATCGATCGCCACCATCGTGTCGGAGCCGTCGCGGCCGCCGTGCCGTTTGGCGTCCGGTTTGAACGACGGCATGTCGACG
Organism: Xanthobacteraceae bacterium; assembly: GCA_049796395.1. Lineage (GTDB taxonomy): Bacteria > Pseudomonadota > Alphaproteobacteria > Rhizobiales > Xanthobacteraceae > BOG-931. Next base: position 4,939 of record JBARER010000212.1, on the reverse strand, counting down.
ATGGTCATGTCTGGAACGTAACTCGCGAGCTCCGACCCATCGGGACGGATCAGAAGCTGGCGTATGAACAGCGAGTGCCAGGCGTATTCGGTGAACACGCGCGCCTTGATGCGGTATTTCGCATCGGCGCCGCCATAGAGGTCCTGCGCGAACAGCGTCTTGCCGCTGGCATGAGCGAGGAAGTCAGCCAGCAGATTGTCGAAGTGTTGTTTGCTCTGCTTGCGATTGCCGTCCCACCACACCGTGTTCTCGGTCAGCGCGTCGACGACGGTGTGTTTGTCCTTGGGCGAGCGGCCGGTGTGATGTCCGGTTTCGGCGCACAGCGCTCCGCCGGCGACGATGGTCGCCTCGCCGTTGCGGATGGCATGCTCGTAGAGCGGGGCTTCGGTCAGATTCCAGTGCACCCCGGCGAGGTTCTTGAAGCCGAATTTGTCGGCGCCATAGGCGCCGTTCCTCACACCCGTCTCCTGCACTTTCTGCCTCCGCTTATGGCTTGCCCGGCCGCATCGGGCCTAGTAGCCGTCCCCGTGATGTCCGCGCGGTCAATCTCGCTGCCGGTGAGCGTGCGACCCTATAACGAGCATCCCAGCATCTGCCAAGATCGTAGCAAAACTGCAGCACCACAAGCCTAACCGAAAGATACTCTCGCTGTTCCGACGCTGCAGTGCAGCGAAAGCTCAAGACGCTTGCGCGCGTGCCGCCAGATCGACCAGCACCTTGCGTAATTGCTGGGCGGTGGCGACGCGCTGATGAAAACTCAGCCGCGTCATGGCGTCGCCGCAGGCGAGGTCGAGGCCTTCCGGGTCGAGCCCGGTCAGCCGCCACGCTCCGTCCTGTGCGCCAAGGAGCTTGGTGGCATAGAGCCGGACAGCGCCGGCATGGTCGGCGTTCATGTGGGCCACTGCGCCGGCCTCGGCTTCGATCAGATCGTCCGCGCCGGAAATATCCGTCAATACCTCGGCGGCTTTCAGGTCGGCGGCGCGAGCGAAGCCGCCATTGAGGTGAGCAGAGACGACCTCAAGCCGCCAGAACGAAAAGTCGCCGAATCCGGCGTAGAGCTCCGCTTTCGGATGCTGGGCGAGGAAGCGCCGGCGCAGCCGTGGTTCATTGCGGTCGTCGCGCGGCACGCGGGAAAAACTGCCGATCAGGGTCAGGCGCGGATAAGCCAGCGGGTCGCCCTTGCCGGTTGCGGCAAGTAGCACCGAGGCGCGGGGGTCCGCTTCCAAATTGGCGGTGTGGGTGGATAGCCGCGATACGAGGATCACCGGCGCACCGTCGCTATCGGTCGCGACATTGACCAGCGAGGCGAAAGGATGCCCGGTATTGCGGTCGATGCTCGCGAGCGCGCCCGACCGGATGGTCCGCACGAGCCCCTTGGCGAACGCCTGGGCGTCGAAATCCGGCGCCGGAGCATTCTCCGGCAGCCGGTCCGGCATCAGACCTGGAACCGGCTGTTCCAGGGGCTTGGTAGGGACAGGGTCGGCTTCGGTCATGACGCTCCAAACGGTATTTTCGTTCGTATTGCCCCTTATTGCCCCCCGCAGGCTCGGGCCGAACCCTCAGTAATTGCCCCGATTTTGCCTTGTCTCGTCACACTTCCGCCCCCACATGGGGTTTGAAAGGTTGCGGGGCCGGGCTTCGACGCTGCGGCCGACTCATGTAAGAAGGCCGCCATGCCGACAATCGCTCTCGTCGACGACGACCGCAATATCCTCACTTCGGTGTCGATTGCACTGGAGGCGGAAGGATACCGCATCAACACCTATACCGATGGTGCGTCGGCGCTTGACGGGTTTAAGACGGCGCCGCCCGATCTCGCCATTCTCGATATCAAAATGCCGCGCATGGACGGCATGGAGACCTTGCGCCGCCTGCGGCAGAAATCGGACATGCCGGTGATTTTCCTCACCTCCAAGGATGAGGAGATCGACGAATTGTTCGGCCTGAAAATGGGCGCTGACGACTTCATCCGTAAGCCGTTCTCGCAGCGGCTGCTGGTCGAGCGGGTCAAGGCCGTGCTGCGCCGCGGCCTGCCGAAGGACGGCACCGCGCCGAAGGAAGCCGACAGCAAAGTGCTGGAGCGCGGGCTGTTGCGCATGGATCCAGAGCGCCACACCTGCACCTGGAAGAACGAGCCGGTCACGCTCACCGTCACCGAATTTTTGATCCTCCAGGCGCTGGCCAGCCGGCCCGGCGTGGTGAAAAGCCGCAACGCTCTGATGGATGCGGCTTACGACGATCAGGTCTATGTCGACGATCGCACCATCGACAGCCACATCAAGCGGCTGCGCAAGAAGTTCAAGGCAAGCGACAACGATTTCGACATGATCGAGACGCTGTACGGCGTCGGCTATCGTTTCAAGGAATAATTCACGCGCGCCGGCGACAGGTAGGCCGGTTGTTGCGAAGGCCGGGTTCCGCTGATGGCGTTAACCCGCGGGGGCCGTGGGGCGCACACTGTAACCGGCCGCCAACCGTGGCCGCCGACTGGGTCGGCTGAGTGGGGCGCTGACTGGGCGGCTGGCATGCGGTAATAATGGCGTCCATGCCCGCGAGGTGGCGGAGCATGAGCGGAACCCCGGCAGACGACGTGCTCGATCGAACCGCAGACGCAGACTCCGAGCCTCACGCTTCGGCGAAGGCCGAGCCGCGCGTCGACAATTCGATCGACGGCCAAGCCGACAGCGCAGGCCTCGACGAGGGGGACGCGCGGTCGCAACCGCGCGGCTTTGGGCGGGTTCGCCATTGGCTGTCCCGGGCGCTGCAATTCTTCGCCGCCCAGAGCTCTTCGAGCCTGACGCGGCGGATCGTCGTTCTCAATCTCACCGGGCTGGTGGTGCTGTCCATCGGCATCACCTTTCTTTCGCAGTTCCGCGCCGGATTGATCGACGCCCGCATCCAGAGTCTTTCGGTGCAGGGCCAGATCATCGCCGGCGCGATTGCGTCTTCCGCTACGGTGGAGAGCGATTCTTCGATCACGCTGGACCCCGACAAGCTGCAAAATCTGCAGCCGGGGCAAAGCTACGGTCCCAACGAAGACGCGCTTTACGGCATCGATTTCCCAATCAATCCGGAACGCGTGGCGCCGATCTTAAGACGGCTGGTGTCGCCGACCAAGACGCGGGCGCGCATTTACGACCGCGACGGCGTACTCTTGGTCGACAGCCGTAATTTGTTCGGCCGCGGCGATGTGCTGCGCTTCGATCTGCCGTCGCCGAGGGCGGAAAAGCCCGGCATTTTCGAACGCTCCTTCATCGCCTTGCGGATGTGGCTCGGTCGCGGCGACCTGCCGATCTATCACGAACTCGGCGCCGACGACGGCAAGGGCTATAGCGAAGTGGCGCAGGCCTTGGACGGCCAGAACGCCAGCATGGTGCGCATCAACGACCGCGGCGACGTCATCGTTTCGGTCGCGGTGCCGGTGCAGCGCTTCCGCGCGGTGCGCGGTGCGCTGATGCTGTCGACCCAGGGCGCCGACATCGACAACATGGTCGAGGCCGAGCGGCTCGGAATTTTGAAGGTGTTTTTGGTCGCCGCCGGCGTCATGATCGTGCTGTCGATCCTGCTCGCCGGCACGATCGCGGAGCCGGTGCGGCGGCTGGCCGGCGCCGCCGAAAGCGTCCGCCGCCGCATCCGCTCGCGGGTGGAGATTCCCGACTTCACCAAGCGCCGCGATGAAATCGGCCACCTTTCCGGCACGCTGCGCGACATGACCAGCGCGCTCTATTCGCGCATCGAGGCGATCGAAAGCTTTGCCGCGGATGTCTCGCATGAACTGAAAAACCCGCTGACCTCGCTGCGCTCCGCGGTGGAGACGCTGCCGGTCGCCAAGACCGACGAAAGCCGCGGTCGGCTTCTCAATAACATCGTCCACGACGTGCGCCGGCTCGACCGGCTGATCACGGATATTTCCGACGCCAGCCGGCTCGACGCCGAGCTGCAGCGTGAGGAGTCGGCGCCGGTCGATATCGCCAAGCTCCTCAACACGCTCGTTGGCGTGGCCAACGAGGTCAAGCGCGATGACGGCGTCAAGGTCACGTTGAAATTCGAAGGCGGCGGCCCGCGCGTATTCCGGACGCCGGGCCACGATTCCCGGCTCGGCCAGGTCATCGACAATTTGATCGAGAATGCGCGCTCGTTCTCGCCGCCGGGCGGCGCGGTCCGCATCACCTGCCGGCGGCTGCGCAATCAGATCGAGATTTTCGTCGACGACAGCGGTCCCGGGGTTCGCGAGGACGTGCGCGACAAGATTTTCGAGCGCTTCTACACCGACCGGCCGCACCAGGGTTTCGGCCAGAATTCCGGCCTCGGGCTGTCAATCTCCAAGCAGATCGTCGAGGCGCATGGCGGCGCGATCCTGGTCGAGAATCGCACCGGCGCGCCCGGACCGGACGGCGTCCCGGAAGTGCTCGGCGCCCGCTTTATCGTTCGCCTGCCGGCGATGACATGACGATGTCATTCCCGCTCGTCCCCGCGAAAGCGGGGATCCAGAACAGGATTCCCGCCTTCGCGGGAATGAGCGGATGATGGCGGCTACCATCCACGCCTCCGCCGTGCTTGTCGGCGCGCGCGCGGTGCTGATCCGCGGCCCCTCCGGCGCCGGCAAGTCGCGCTTGGCGCTGCAACTGCTCGAGGCCGGAGCGGCGGGGCATTTGCGCTTTGTCCGGCTTATCGGCGACGACCGCGTTCAACTGACGAGCGCCGGCGGCCGGCTGCTGGTGCGGCCGGCGCCACAGCTTGCGGGGCTGATCGAGTTGCGCGGGACCGGCATCTTGCGGCTCGACTACGAGCCGTGCGCTGTCGTCGGCCTCGTGGTCGATCTTGCCGCCGCCGATGCCGAACGCCTGCCGGAAAAATCGACCATCGCGGTTGACGGCGTCGAGCTTCGCCGCTTGGCCGTGGCGCCGGGTGGGGCGCCACTGCCGGCCGTCCTAGCCCA
>JBARER010000211.1:0-19037 GCA_049796395.1 Xanthobacteraceae bacterium | reverse complement strand
GATCAGCCGACCGCTGCGCCAGCTCCGCCGTGCCGTCGGCGGAGCCGCTGTCGACGACGATGATTTCAGCCCCGCGAGCGCGCAATGGCTTGAGCGCTTCGAGCGCGTCAACGATGATTGCCGCCTCGTTGAGTACTGGAACGACGATCGTCAGCCGACACATGGCCAAGTTTAGGTTCAGACGGGTGGACGAAGAATGACGTGACGGCATTGCAAATGCAACGCCAAAACAATGCAGCGCGCCCGTCCGAAGACTACTTCGCCGTTCGCGGGCGCGTCTCAGTCTCGAACGCGGCGTATGTTTGCGCATAGGCCTTGATGCCGGCGCGCAACGGATAGTGCGATTTGTAGCCGAACACCACCTCCGCTCGGGCCGAATCGAGCGGTGCGCGCTGCCGCAGTGTTGCGGTCTCGAACTCGGTCATTTGATCGGCAACCTCGATGCGAGCGCCCGGCACCGCGGTGCGCGCCGCATCTGCGATATCGAAAGTACTGGTCAATTCGCCTCTGGCTATATTGTAGACGCGCTGCGGCAGCGCGCGGGTATCGAAATCGAGAATGTCGACGATGCCTTCGGCTGCATCTTCGACATAGGTGTAGTCGCGCACCACGCCGCCGCCCGAGGCAATCATGACCGGTCCGCCGTCGACCGCGCCCTCGACGATCTGCTTGAGCTGCATCTGTCCCGGCTTCATGCCGAAGCCGTAGACGCTGGTGATGCGAATGACCACGGCATCGATGCCGTGGAAAGTGTGATAGGCAAGCGCCGCCTGCTCGGCCGCCATTTTCGAAGCGCCGTAGTGGGCGTTGGGATTGCCCGAGTAAAGCGACGTTGTCGGATGACTCTCGTCGAAGGCGTCGCGTTCCTTTTTGTGGTAGGCGGCATTGCTGCTGATGTAGAGGACTTTGGCAATGCCGCAACGGCGCGCTGCTTCCAAGACATTCACTGTCCCACCGACATTGACGGCATAGGTCTGGACCGGATTTTTCAATGAGTTGTCGTGGCCCAAGAGACCGGCGGCGTGAACAATCGCGGCGGGTTTGTACGCCCGGCAGAGTGCTTCGAGGCCCGGCAGGTCGCAGACATCGCCAGGGACAAATTGTACCGAGCGGGCGCCTGGTCCCAGTGCAAATAGGCCCTCCAACGAAAATGGCTCGATACCGGCGGCGACGGTCGTTCGCCCCCGGCCGGCGAGTAGCTTGCACACATAGGTGCCGACGAAACCGGTGCCGCCGGTGACCAGCACGGTTTTCGGTTTTGACCAAGCGGCGTCGTTCATTGCCGGACCCCAATATCTCGTCAAAGCCGCCAAGCGCCCCGAGCCACAAGCCCAGCTAGGCCCTTCGTGCTCAGAATACCTGGATGTAATGCCGGCGCGGCTGCGACGCCGCCGGATTGCTACTCCGCTGCCGGGACGGTGCCGGCCGACAGCGGTTCCAAAGAGGCGTCAAACACCGGCGCCGTCTCTTCCAACGGCTTGGCGCGCGTTTCGACGCCGAGCAGCCACAAAGCGATGAGCGCGATGACCAGGAAAACCGAGAACATGGCGGTGACCGCATTTAGTCCGCCGAAATCGAACGCCCAGACAATCGGAAACGGCGTCACGACGATGCCGATGCGCGCACAGGTGAAGGCAATGCCGGCGCCGCGAGTGCGATATTCGGTGGCGAACAATTCCGGCATATAGACGGCGATCGACAGCGTCGTGAAAGCGAATAGCGAGCAGAGCAACAGCAGTCCGAATATGTTGATCCACAGCATGCTCTGGCCCTGCGCGAACAGCACGCCGAACACCAACGCGCAGATGCCGATGACGGTCAGACTCGGCTTGCGATCCACCTTGTCGCTGGCGGCAAATGCGACCAATGCGCCGAGCGTGCCGCCAAGGCTCATGACGACGGTGAAGCCGATCGAGGTGTTCAGACTCATGCCCTGCTTGATGAAGAACGTCGGCAGCCAGTTGGTGTAGCCATAGGACACCGTTAGCCCCATGGTCATCAGAATGATCGCCAGCAGCGTGCGGCGTAGAATGGGCGGCGCGAATAATGCGCTGAAGGGCACCTCGACAGGGACGGCGGGGCCGGATGCCGGCGCAGCGGTGATGGGCGCCGCGCTAAGGCCCAATTCACGCACGATGTCGTCGACAATGCGGTTCGCCTCAGCGGTGCGGCCTTTGCTCTCCAGCCAGCGCGGAGATTCCGGCAATGACTTTCTCAAAACCCATACCGCAATCGCGGCGACACCCGCGATGACGAACACCCATCGCCAGCCGTAGTGCGGGATGATGATGAAGCCGCACAGGCTTGAGATGAAGACGGCGCCGTTGGAGATCACTGCAAGAGAAGCCTGCCAGCGGCCGCGCGTCTTCGGCGGCACGAATTCGGAGAGCATGGCGAAGGCGATGACGAATTCGGCGCCCATGCCCAGTCCCATCAGGAAGCGGGCCACGGTCAGCCAGCCCATGGTCGGGGCGGCGGCGGCGGCGAAGGAGAACACGCCGAAGATCAAGAGGTTCATCTGGAAACTGAACCGCCGGCCGTAGCGGTCGCCGATCCAGCCGGCGGCGATCGACCCGATGGTCATGCCGGCGGTGCCCGCGCTGATGAACAGCGCATTGGCCGACATGGTGGACCAGCCTTCCTTGATGGCCGCACCCAAGACGCCGCCGGTGATGTAATTATCGAACTGATCGACGAATAAGCCGCCGACAATCAATCCCGTGAGACGGTAATGGAAACGACCGACCGGCAATGCATCGAGCTTACGGCCGATATCGTGTGCGACGGCTGTCATAAGGCCTCCCCAGAGTAGTCCTGTCGGACTTTGTCGTTGTCTGACAGCATCCCGGCCCGTTGCGATCGAGTCAACAAATCGGAAGTCGAATCGCCATGCAGGCAACGCGGGGAGCCATTCGCCGGTTGCGGTCGCGAAGACTTCCACTCCGCGACAATGCTAAGCGATGTTCGACGGCAATAGGTTTCAGGGAGTGACGAACCATGGCCAGCATCGCGCTCGTCGGCGTGACGGGAAACATCGGCAAATGCATCCTGGACGAGGCGCTGGCGCGGGGACACCCCGTCACCGGAACGACGCGCGGCGCGCCAGACAAGCCAGTTCGCGAGAGATTGACCGTGGCAACCGTGCATCCTTCGAATGCGGCGGCGTTGGCGAAGGTATTGAAAGGGCACGACGTCGTCATCGTGTCGCTTAAATGGGACGTCAACGATATCGACGCCGTGATCGAAGCAATCCGAGAATCGGCGGTCCCGCGGGCGCTGGTCGTGGTAGGCGCCGGGAGCCTACTGCGGTCCGACGGCAGACTGCATTTCGACCACATGGTGACGCCGTCGCCGGCCTCGAAGCCGGCCACGGTCGCGCTCGACAAGCTGCGTGAGGTCACAGATTTCGACTGGACGGCGATCTCGCCACCCACCTCGATCAAGCCAGGCGAGCGAACCGGAAAATACCGTCTGGGCACCGACACGATGGTGGTCGACGCTAACGACGAGGGACGCATCTCGCGCGAGGATTTTGCCGTGGCCATTTTGGACGAGATCGAAAACCCCAAGCACGTCAATCGCCGCTTTACGGTTGGCTACTAGCGGCTTGGGTGCTTCCCTGGATCGAGCATGAGCAATCCCGTTCTCGTCGAGATCATGCGTGGCCCGCTGGTCGAGAGCCGGCATCGCGGCGCGGTCGCGGTGCTCGACGCGGACGGCCGCATCGCGTTCGCCGTCGGTGACGTCGCCGCGCCGGTGTTTCCGCGTTCGGCGATCAAAGCGCTCCAGGCCCTGCCGCTGGTCGAGAGCGGCGCGGCCGAACATTATGGATTTGACGACGACGCATTGGCGCTTGCCTGCGCATCCCATAGCGGCGAGCCCGCGCATGTCGCCGGAGTCGAGCGAATGCTGGCAAGCGCGGGCCTGTCACCATCGGCGCTGCGCTGTGGTGTGCACTGGCCGATGGCGCAAACCGCGGCGGCTGCAGTGGCGCGCGTCGGCGGGCCGTCGGCGCTGCACCATAACTGCTCCGGCAAGCATGCGGGCTTTCTCTGTGTCGCGTGCGCCATTCAGGCGAAGACCGGGGCCGGCACGGACGACTATTTTCGTCTGGATCATCCGGTGCAGCGCACCGTGCGGGCGGTGCTCGAGGACTTTACCGGCACTACACTCGGACAGGATGTCTGCGCCATCGACGGCTGCTCGGTGCCGACCTGGGCGGTGCCGCTCGACCGGCTGGCGCAAGGCTTTGCCAAATTCGGCACCGGCCACGGTCTTGCGCCGGAGCGCGCCCGCGCCGCGGCGCGGCTGCGGCAGGCCTGTGCGCGGCAACCGTGGTTCGTCGCCGGAACGGGACGTTTCTGCACCGAGATCATGGCGCACTTCGGCAGCCGCGTTTTCGTCAAGACCGGCGCCGAAGGCGTTTATTGCGGCGTGCTGCCCGAGCAAGGTCTTGGCATCGCCATCAAATGCGACGACGGCGCCGGGCGCGCTGCCCAGGCGATCATGGCGGCGCTGATCGCCCGCTTCCTGCCGCTCGACGCCGCCGATCGCGTGGCGATTGAGCCGTTCCTTCGCCCGGTGCTGCGCAATTGGAACGGCTTCGAAGTCGGCGCAATCAGAACGACAGACGCGCTGTCACCGAGCGATGCGCGCCGGCGAGCGCAATGAGGATCGCTTCGGCCGCGCGGGTAAGCTGTTGCAAAGTCGCTCCGGCCTTTTTGCCTTTCCGAGCCGCTGAGAGCCGAACACGGGGAATATGCACGAACGCGACCGTTGCGCCGCTGCGCTCGGCAGCTTGCAGGGCCTGCCAATAGGCGTAGTTGCAAAGGTAGCGCCCGGCATCGCGCGACAGCCGGATCGGAAGCCCGCTCGTTCGCGCCGCGTCGAGGAGCCGCACGAAGGGGGCATTGCCGCGCCGCCACGACGATTTGTCCGCCGTGATGACGCTTGCGCGCGGCCGGTGTCCGCCGGCATCGGGAAACAGCGCCGAGACCGCATTGCGGGCGCGCGTCTCGACGCAGACGTGGCGCCGGCGTGCCGCGAGACCGAACATCAGCACGATGTCGGGTTTGGCTGCAATCAGTGTCGCGAGATCGCGATCGACGGCCGCATAGGCAGTCGCAAACACATGAGTCGTAAGGGTGAGACCGGCGAGGGCAGGGCGTCGTCGCCGCCCGATCGCTTTGACAACGAGTGCGCTCGGATTGAGCGGCGCGCCCGGGAACGGACCGAAGCCGGCGAGGAGAACGCGCATAGCGTCATACGCCGAGCATGCCGGCGATCTCTTCGACCGCCGTGCCGGGCGCCACGCGCCCCGCCGCGACGTCAGCCTCGATGCGCGGCAATACCGCCTTGATCGCGTGATCGCTTCGCAGCGGCGCAAACAGCCGTTCCTCGAGCATGGTCCACATCCATTTCACCTGCTGGTCGCCGCGGCGCGCGGCAAATTCGCCCGACGATGTCAGCCGGCGGCGATGGTCGAGAATGTGATCCCACAATGCCGCGATGCCTTCGCCGGCGAGTGCCGAGCAGGTCACGACCGGCGGCGACCAGTTCGGCGAGCGTGGCGAGAGAATATGCAGGGCCGCGCCATATTGGGACGCGGCAAGCCTGGCGCGAGCCAGATTATCGCCGTCGGCCTTATTGACGGCGATCATGTCAGCGAGTTCGACGACCCCTTTCTTGAGCGCCTGCAATTCGTCGCCGGCGCCAGGCAGCGCCAGCACCAGGAAAAAATCCGTCATGTCGGCGACCGCGATTTCCGATTGACCGACGCCGACCGTCTCCACCAGCACCGTGTCGTAGCCCGCGGCCTCGCACAGCAGCAGCGTCTCGCGCGTCTTGGCGGCGACGCCGCCGAGCGTGCCCGATGACGGCGACGGCCGGATAAAGGCGTTGGCATCGATGGCGAGCCGCGCCATGCGCGTCTTGTCCGCGAGAATCGAGCCGCCGGTGCGCCGCGACGACGGATCGACCGCAAGCACCGCTATTTTGTGGCCTTGCCCGGTCAGCATGCTGCCGAGCGCGTCGATCAATGTCGACTTGCCAACCCCCGGCGCGCCGGTGATGCCGACACGGACCGCGTTGCCGGTTTCCGGCAGCAGCGCCTGGGTCAGCGCCGCCGCGCTATGGCGATGGTCGAGGCGCTTGCTCTCGATCAGCGTGATGGCGCGCGACAGCACCGTGCGATCGCCGCCGCGAATTGCGCGCGCAAGCCGTTCGACATCGGGGGCGACTGAAGGCTCGATCATAAGGCCTGCATGTTTTTGGCGATCTAATTTAACCAATTGCAACCACACCGGCGGGAAGAGATTCTTTCACGCCGGAAATACCGGCAATTACAGTTGACAATCCAGGTTCGCCCGCGCGGCGCCAAGATTGATCCCGGAAAGACCGCGCTGGCGTCGCATTCAGGCCGCAACGAATGGCTGTCATCCGGCGGTGAGCGCGACGCGTCAACGGCTTTGCGTTCCTCCAGCAGGGAGACAATCGATGACCTGGGATCAGATTCAAGTCAATTGGATGCGGTTCAAGGGTGAGGTCCGCAACAACTGGGCCAAGCTCACCGACGAGGATGTCACGCGTATCGGTGGCCGCCGCCGCGAACTGGTCGGCCGCCTGCAAGCACGCTACGGCTTTGCCAGAGCGGAGGCCGAACGCGAGATCGAAGCCTGGATGAAGGCGCAACGCAACGCCGCCTGACCGGTCACACAGCAAAGCGCAGTGACGGCTCCCTTAAGAGGGCGAGGGAGCCGTCACCAATTATCCGCATCCGCCTTCGGCCGCTCGCCGCCGAACAGCGCGAGGCCTTCCGCAGACAGGAATTGCTTGAACGCTGTCCACGAGACGAAGACGGTGTAGGGACCCTCGACATAGGGACCTACGGCGTAAGGCGAGTAGTGGAACGTCAAACCGGAGCTTTTCCCGGTTTCCGTCGATGGCGCCAGCGTCACCGGACCGAGCTCGAGCAGCCTCGGCTTGATGCCGTCGTTGATGAAATTATCCTGCCGCAGTTCCTGCTCGGGCGTCATCTTATCGGCGGCCATCTCGTCGTCGCCGTAGCCGTTGATGCCCTTGGCGAGCTTGGCGGCGGCGACCGCAAGCTTGGCTGCGTTCGCCAGCGCCATCATGGTCGGGCCGTCGTCGGCAGTCTCATTGAACAAGGGGCGGATGCTGACACGCTTTTTGGCGGTTTTGTCCCATAAGATCGTGTCGATGTTCTGGTTCGGGTGGGCGCCGCCTTCGAATGTGCCGTCGCTGCGCACCACACTGACATAGCGCCCGATCGCCGAACGCAAGTCATAGGTCCGGTCATACGACCATGACAGATGCCGGAAGGAGCTCGGATCGCTACGCCATTGCGCGGTGGCGTCGGAAGCCGCCTTGTATGCCCAGGTCCTGCCTTCGGCCAGGCAATTGCCAAAGAGCCCGGCAATTGGTTTGAGCGCCGGATCGATGGTGACGGACACCTCGATATATTTCTTCTTGATGGAGATTTGCGGCGCGTCCGCGAAGACTGCGGCTGGCGCCGCGAGTTGCAATGCCGCGACGGCCGCCGCCGCCGCAACAAGCCGCCGGCACGCGCTCGACCGCAGACCGATCATTTCCGATCCTGCAACAGGTTCACCGTAAGGTGTCAGAATACGCCTTACTTGGGAGGTAAAGCGGCGGATTGGCATCGCTTTACGGCAAAATCGCGAAGGCGCGCGCGGGAAAGCCAAGGCCGTTCTTGACCTTGGGCCAGGTGACGACGATCAGCGCGCCGGTTTCCGGCACCTTGTCCAGATTGGCCATGACCTCGATCTGATAATGGCCGTGCTGCAGGATCCAGGTTTCTGAATCCATCTTATCGGTCGTGTCGGTGTCCATGGCCTCGTGGCCGGTCGCGGTCACGCCGCGCTTTTCATAGAGATATTTGATCGTCTCGAACGACCAGGCAGGAAACGGCTGGCGCTTGAAACGCTCCGGATTTGTATCCCAATCCTTGTACATATCGGTTCGCAGCGCGGCAAAGGCGCCTTTCGGGACGCGGCCATGCTCGCGCTCCCAGGTTTTAAGATCGGCGACCGAGAACGCATGGTTCGGATCCTTGCCGAGGTAAGGCGTATCGTCGAGCACGACCAGCCGCAAAATCATCTGTTTGAGCGGTATCTGATCCATGGTGATGCCGTCCTGGGCAAAATGCGCCGGCGGATCGACGTGGGTGCCGTATTGCCCGACCATCTGATAATAGGTGGCGCGGAATCCGTCCTTGGAAATCGTATAAGCCTCACCGGTCTTGGGATCGCTTGCCGGCGAGAACTTGGCTTGGCCGAAGCCGGCCCAGACCGGCGTATCCGGGCTGAACGAATGGGTGAGATCGACGAATGTCTTGGCGGCGATGATGCGGTAGGCATGCTCAATGTCGGATTCGGCCAATGCCGGCGATGCAAATGCGGCCAGCGCGCAAAACAGACCGGCGACGTGGAGCGCAGCAGCGCGCCGTTCAATCGGTATTGTCATCCACCGCATTTCCTATTCCAGACCCGATGCGCGAAACGCATCGACATAGCGCCGCATGGTTTCGGCCGATGACCAGACTGCGTTGTCCTTGATCCAGGCTTGCGACATGTCCGGCGCCAACCGCTGCAAGGTTTGCATCGCATGCTGCGCCTCAACGGACTTGCCGGCCAGCGCCAGATTGATCACCAGGGCGCGATGGGCGGTCGGCGAATTCGGACTGTAGATCGTAGCGTTGCTCGCGTACCTGATCCCGCGGCGATAATCCCCGGTGGCAAACGACGCCGTCGAGCGGACGTTGTCGTGAGCGCCGGCATAACCGCGCGCCAGCAAGTCCCTCGGCGCCAGCCGCTCCGCCATGTCGGCGTGCGCCAAAACACCATCGTGATGGCCGGCGTAGGTCGAACCGAGCGCCAGGAAATAGTGACCGACGGCAAAGTTTGGATCGAGCGCGATCGCCCGTCGGCACGGCAGGATTGCGTCCGCGGGCTGTTTCCAGATCGAAGCGTAGCCGAGCGCTGCATGGGCCCATGGTTCGTCCGGATTGAGCGCCAGCGCCTTGCGGGCTTCGTCGAGCGCCGTGGGGACGACGTCGCGCCGTTCCGCCCAGCTCATATGCACCTGCAGCGTGGTTACGATCGACAGCAGACTGTGGCTTTGCGCCGAGGCAGGATCGATCGAGACCGCCTTGCGCAGCAGCGCTTGTGCCATGGCGACGTTATGGCGGTCGCGGCTGTTCATCAGCGACAAGGCACGGACGACGCACTCCCAGGCATTGAGGTTGTCGATCGGTTTATGCCGGGAGCGCATATGCTCGGCGAGGTAGAGATGAGGCTCGACCGCGGCGAGGATTTTTTCGCAAATGCGGTCGTAGAGCTGCAGATCGACGGTGCCGTCGACGTCGTAGCGTCCGGCCCAAATCTGATGCTCGCCGAACCCGTCGATGAGCTGGACCGTGAGACGGACGCGCCCCCCGACACGGCGGATGCTGCCATCGACGAGATAGCGGACACCGAGTTTGCGGACGATCTGGCCGACGTTGAGCGCCTGTCCCTTCAAGGCAAAGCATGACGCGCGGGTCGCCGCGAACAGCCAATTAACCTTGCCGAGCGCCGTAATCAGATCCTCGGTTATGCCGTCGCTGAGAACGTCTTGCGCGGGATCGCCGCTGAGATTGGCGAACGGGACGGCGGCGATGGTCGGATGGTCGGTAAGGATGGCGCGATGGCGCGTCTCGTCTTTCGTGGCCGCGCGCGGAGACTGACCGGTGTTCTCACCGGTATCCTCAATGACGGCGCCGATGAAGCGGAATCCCTTCTTGCGCAGCGTACGGATGAGGCGCTGCTCGCGGCCGCTATCGCCGATGGCTTGCCGCGCCGCGCTGACGCGCATGTCGATCGCTGCATCGGAAACGGCGCGCCGTCTCCAGACCTTGATCCACAATTCGTCCCTGGCGACGACGCGCGCCCGATGACGGACAAGGTATTCGAGAAGATCGAAGACCTGCGGCTCGACGGGACATAATTGATTGTCGCGGCGCAATTCCCGCGCCGCGACGTCGAGAACGCAGGTGCCAAATCTGTAGATCAAGCGTCGTCGCCTTTACCCTTGCGGACGATAGCGAAAAAAACAGCGCCGCCCAAGCTCGTCTTTAGGTTTTCTTTAGCCGCCCTCGCGTGCCGCCGCCTAAGTTGGATGTCTTCCCGTCAGGGGGCCGTTTCACCCCTATGCCGGCAGAATGCGTGGGGGGCCGGTGTCGGAGATGGCGCAGCTTGTGGTGGCGGCTTCGTTGAGCGCTTTGTCCTTTGTCCCCGCAATCGCTTGGCGGCGCCGGTCATCGCGGGCAGGTAAAAGCGGCAACCGTTACCCGGGCTTGCGCTCGGTCGGGGGTCTCTTCCGTGGGCGTGGCGAAAAATCCTTACCCGTAGAGGGCTTCGAGGATTGGAAGCTGCACTACCTTCGGATCGCCATCTCCGTACCTCCATTCAAGCGCTAACCGCGCGCGCACGCGTAGGCCGCGCCTGGATTTGATTATGCCCATGAGAGAGGAACTCGCATCTCCGGCGCTTCGCTCCTGGCAGCGCCGCGGCAGCGACGAGGTAACTTGGCGGGATGTCGGCGAGGCGTTCAATTCGCTCGATCCGCGAATCGTCATCTTCTCGGTTTCGGGCCTTTTGGCCACTCTGCTTTGCGCCTCGCTGGCTCCGTTCGCCGCCTTCCAAATCGCGGCCGCGGTGGCGCAAGTATTTTGAGCAGGTATTTTTAAAACGCCGGCGCGCGATCGGTCAGCCTGCACTGGGGAACAGGCATTTCCAGATCATGCTAGGATTCCGGCAGCGGGATGAATTCGGCGGTATCGCCCGGAACCACCGCGAAGCGGCCGGCTTTCCAGTCGGCCTTGGCGGCTTCGATACGGTCTTTGCGCGAAGATACGAAGTTCCACCAGATGTGACGCGGTCCGTCCATGGCGGCGCCGCCGACCACGACGATGTGGGCATCCGCCGTCGCCGCGATGGCGATGCGGTCGCCGGGCTTGAGCACCAAAAGCCGCTCCGGGCCGTGGCGCTCGCCGGCGATATCGATTTCGCCCGAGAGGACGTAGACGGCACGTTCTTCGTGGTCGGCTTGCAGCGGCAGGACGGTGCCGGCCGCAAGGCGCGCTTCGGCGAATAGCGTGTCCCATCCGGTCGTAACCGGCGAGCGCAGCCCATGCAGCGTGCCGGCGATGACGCGCAGCGTCAGGCCGTTGTCGTTAAGCTGTGGAATATCGGCGGCCGCGGTATGGGCGAAAGTGGGTGCCGTCTCTTCGTCCTTCGCCGGCAGCGCGACCCATAATTGCAAGCCGTGCAACGGCTCCCCGCCGTCGCGCCGGTCGGGCGCGGTGCGTTCGGAATGCACGATGCCGCGTCCCGACGTCATCCAATTGACGGCGCCGGGCCGGATCGGCAGCGCCGTGCCAAGGCTGTCGCGATGCACGATTTCGCCGTCGAACAGATAAGTCACCGTCGCCAGACCGATATGCGGATGCGGGCGCACGTCGACACCGTCGCCGGCCTTGAAGACCGCTGGGCCGAAATGGTCGAAAAAGATGAACGGCCCGACCATGCGCGAGCCCGCCGACGGCAGCGCGCGATGCACCTGGAAGCCGCCGAGGTCGACCGTGCGCGGCACGACGATATGCTCGATCGCATCGCTCGAAGGCGCGTCGCCGAGTGCGGGATCTTTTCCTGGGAAGAAGCTCATGGCTTTGCCGGCTTTCCGATTTGGATGTCAAAGCTCAGATAGGCAGCATTGCCGCCGCCGTCCATCGGCAGCGGCGCCGTGCGCTCATACGGCCTGAAATTGCTGACCTTTCACTGAATCGATCAGCCCATAAAACGCCTCATTGACCTTGGACCAGCTTGGCAGTTTTTTTACATTGTTCAGCCAGCGCTCGACATTGGGATAGGCCGAGAAATCGCAGCGGATCACCTCGCCCAGCGTCACCAGCGCGGCGCCGAAATAATCGGCGATCGTGATCTGGTCGCCGCACAGGAACTGCTTCTTCGGTCCGATCCAGTGGTCGTTGAGAACCTGCAGCCAGCGCTTGGCGTTCTGCTGGCCGAACTCGAGCGTCGCGGCCTGCGCCTCATCGCTCCTGCGTTTGAGATGCGGAAACAGCTGCGGATAGCAGAGATTATAGGCCCACTCGCGATAGAAATTGGTGTTGAGCCAATCCATCACCTCATTGACCTTGGCACGCTGCTTTAGATCCTTCGGGTAGGTTGGCGAGCCGGTCTTGTCGGCGAGATATTTGAGGATCGCGGAGCTTTCGGTCAGCCGCAAATCGCCGTCTTCGATCATCGGCACCATGCTGTTCGGATTAAGCTCGGTATAGGGCGGCTTGTATTGTTCGCCGGTGAACAGGTCGACGACAACCTCCTCGACCGGGATTTTGCTTTCGGCGATGAACAGCCGGACCGGCCGGCTGGTCATCGATACCGGGTGCATATAGAGCTTCATGGCGATGTCCTCCCCTTTAGTGTTTCTGCGACCGCCGCCAGCTTAGGAAGTGACGGCGACGCGCGCCATTCACGTTTGTTTTAGCGCCGCCAACCGACGTAACCGTCTGAGCCCGTGAAGAATCTAGCGCGGCTTCTGCGCCTTCGCCACCAGATCGGCGATAAAGCGCGGCTGGGCGAAGGCGGCAACATGGTGCTCGGGGCTCCAGTAACGTGTCGGGAAACCGCCCGCTTTGCGGTAGCGCCGGGCGATCGCCGTCGCGCTTTGCCGCCGCAGACGCTTGTCGTCGGTCGCGAAGCCCATGGCCATGTGGCCGCCCACATAGACCGGGATGGCGGCGACGTAGCAGGTGGCGTCGGCGAACAACCGCTTGAACTTCGACATCGTCGCGGTCAGCTCGTTCTTCTGGAAAAACGGGACGCCGTTCTGCGTCACCAGTACGCCGCCTTTGTTCAGGCAGCGTTTGCAGTCGGAATAGAACTTTTTGCCGAACAGGATTTTTCCCGGCCCGATTGGATCGGTAGAGTCCACGATGATGACATCGAAACGGCGGTCGGTCCTGGCGACATATTTGGCGCCGTCGTCGATGACGGATTCGAATCGCCTATCGGCGAAGACCGGACCGGTAAACTCCGGAAAATGCTCGCGGGCGAATTCGATCACCTTGGGGTCGATCTCGACCTGGGTCAGGCGGCGTACCGTCTTATGTTTGAGTACCTCTTCGGCGATGCCGCAGTCGCCGCCGCCGACGATGAGAACCTCGCGTGCTTTGCCGTGGGCAAACAGCGGCACATGCGACATCATTTCTTGATAGATGTATTCGTCTCTCTTGGAGATCTGGGTGGCGCCGTCGAGCATTAGCATCTTGCCGAAGAAAGGCTGGTCGAACAGCACGAGGTGCTGATGCGCGGTCTGCATTTCGTAGAGCACTTTGTCGGCGCGGAACGTCATGCGGAAGCCGAGATCGTCGAACAGGGTCTCGGCGATCCAGCGCTTTGCGGCCGATTTTGTTGCCAAGTTTTTCACCGGGCTTTTCGTCACGATGTCCCCCGCGGCCGAACGGTAAATCCTGTCAATCGCCGAGGAGGTCAGCGATTTTGGATTTCAGAGGTTTCCGCCGCGCAGCAGCTCGTTGACGCCGACGCGTTCGGCGGCAAACGCCTCACGTAGCACCGGAATGCACTTGTCGGGATCGGCCGATCCGCACATGAAAACGTCGAGCGCCGCGTAGCCGATTTCCGGCCAAGTGTGGATGGAGATGTGGCTTTCCGCTAGTACCGCGACCCCGGAGACACCGCTCGGCTGGAAATGATGCAAATGAATATGCAGAAGCGTCGCCTGGGAGGCTTCGACGCAGCGCCGCAGCGTCGCTTCGATATGTTCGATATCGTTGAGGCGCTTGGCGCCGTGCAGATCGACGATCAGGTGGATGCCCGCGCAGCGCACGCCTTTGCGCGTGGCGAAATGATCGGGCCGTCGTTCCTCCGGCACCGGAACCGCTACCTTTAATTTGGCCTTTTTGTCTTCCTTTCGGGCGGTACCTGGGATCCCCAAGCCCTTCACCGATCGCAAGAGGGCGTTCTGGCTCATGCCGTCCTCCCCAACCTAGATCAGAACCCGAGATGCCGGCGAACCGGCGCCGCGGAAAGTGAAAGCCGCCCCGATCGGTCCATATGACCGACCAAATAGCGGCTTAATCCCCACATAAATGCTAACAGCAATGAGTCAAGCAGATTCTGCAAGAAAAGCTTTAACCCTTCGTCACATCTGCGTTCGCTGGCGCCGTTCTTTTCTCACTTGAACTCGATCGCTGCGCGGAGCGACCCTAAAGCCCGGTATCGACGAAGCCGCGGCGGTTTCGTTCAGCCGTTGACGGCGACCGCCGGCGGCGCCACCGGCTCAGCAGGCTTTTTCGCGCGGGTGCGGAAGAAGCTCAGCACCCGTCGGGCGGTATCCACCTGCAAGCGATTGAAGCTCGTCAGCGCGTGCTCGAGGTCTTTCGCCGACATGCCGCGGTCGGCGGCGCGCAGCAACAGCACCGCTTTGGTCGTTGTCGACGACAGTCCGGCGACCTTGGCAAGGATCAGGATGATTTCGGCGCCGGGATCGAGCAGCGCCCGCTCGACCACGTCGATCGGGGTATCGCACATGATCGACAGCCCAATCGCCGTCTCTTCGAACTTGCGGTCGCGGGCGTATTGATAGATTTCGGATTCGCCGATGCGGCGGATGCGGTTCTGCCGCTCGACGGCGGCTTTGGCGGCGGCGAAGTCCGGCGAGGCATTGCGTGCTTCGATGCGAAGGCCGCCGACAACCTCGGCCACCACGCCGTCGATTGCGGCCCCGGCCTGCGGATTTTCGGCGGCCAGCCGTTCGCGAACCGCCGTCGAGGCTTTTTCCAGGAGTACGAGGAAATGCTGGCGCGGGATATCCGGACGTAGCCCCACTTCCGTCGCCAGCGCATCGTCGCCGGCCGAGCGCTTGACCAGCATGCGGAAGCCGGCATCCGAAAACCGCGCGCCGACGTTTCTGACCACCGAATGCACCACATCGCGATCGCCGCGCTCGACCAGAACGTCGGTCACCACCTCGCTGAGCGTCACGCGCTGGGTGATGGCGAACAAATGCTGCTGGCTTTTATTGCTGCCGGCGGTGATCAGGTCGCGCTCGTCAAGACGCGGTGACTGCGCCAGTACCGGGCGCGCCACGTCGATCTCGTCGTCGAAGGCCAGCATGTGGATCGTGTTCGACGGCGCGTTGGGGATCGGTGCCAGCCGGCTCGCCAGCTTGGCGCGCGCTTTGACCTCGATGGTGTTGACGAGGCGCGCCATGACGTCGTCGAAGATGCCGACCTGATCCTCGGAGTATCGGTCGGCGCCGTTGATGAACAAATCCGTGATGCGGGTGAGGATATCGATTCGGCGATTGATATTGCCGGACGCCAGCGCATCCTCGAGTTCGTCAAGCAATGGAAGGGTACGCATCGAAACTCTGGCCGCCGCCACGCCGTTGAATCGGCGGTAACAATGCATTGAGAACGGTGAACAAAGCCTTTCGGGGAACCGTCCCGACCGGCCGCCAAAGGTTAAGGCGTGCCTAATGCGGCAGCGGCGTGTTGGCGGGATTGCGGGATTTGGCGGGAAGCTTCAGGCCGGCCGGCCTTCCAACCGTCAGAGTGCCAGTTTGCCTCGGCCGGTGAAAATGCCCATACGATTTTGCACTTCGGCGGGCACGCGATAATCGCGCAAGACCGGCCGCGGGTCCCGCAAGCCGCAGGCCTCGCGCTGAACCATGAAGCACCACAGCGCGTCGCCGGCCTCGGCAACGAGCCGCGACCGCAATGCCCCAGGCTCGGATGCGGCAGCTTGGTCATGGTCCGCAAGCGCCGCGAGCGCGGCCTCGAGCGCGCGGCCGAGCCGGCCCAGCGCCGAGGCCTGCTCTTGCGCGATCTCGTAGTCGAGCGCCGCAACGGGCTTGCGGCCGGACGGGACGAACGGGTTCTGCAACATCACTGCGGCATCATAGTTTGCAGATCGGCCGCGCGCATAATTGCCTAAATCGCAAAAGACCGGCCGCCGTCAGCGCTGGCGTTCCCATGTCACGACGAAGACGCCGGCCGCACCGTCGAGGTCGCGCCGGGCGCCCTGCCGAAAGCCGCGCTGCTGCAGCACGTCTTCCGGCGTCGCATTGGGACCGACTTCGGTGAAAACGCCAAGTCCGTGCGGGATTTCGGCCGTGGCGGCGTGCGAGAGATGAAAGGCATCGTAAAGCGGCAGGAACAAACTGAAGACCTCCGGTCCGCCGATGACGGCGATTGTGCCGTCGCCGACGCCGAGCCGGTCAAGCGCCTGGTCGAGGGTGGCGCCGAGGGGATTCCAAAGGAGCGCGTTGGGGTACGCTGGATCCAGGGCCATTGCGCCGATCTGGCGGGTTACGATCAGCCGCTTTCGGTTGGCGGCATGGGGACCGCCTTCATGCGAATGCCGTCCGTGCACGACGACCGCCGCGCGGTCGAGCGCGTCTTGGAAGAAGCGCTGATCGGCGTCGTTCTTGATCGAATCCGGCATCTCGCCTTTGGCGTTGGCGAGCATGCCGTCAGCGGACACAATGACGTAACCTTCGATGCGGCGCACAAAAGCAATTTAGAGCATGATCGGCAAAAGAAGAAACCGGCCGACCGCAAGCCTCAGTCCCGGCTTAGAAGACCGCCAGATAGCGCAGCAGCGAGATGATGCCGATAATGATGACGACGACCCGGACGATCTGTTTGGCGCGGCCGTCGATCGGCAGCATGTTGACCAGATATAATACCAGAATGACGACGACAAACGTGATCAGGGCGCTGATGAGGATGGACATGAAATTTCCCCTTATGAAATGCGCCGAATAACGCCAACCCCCCGGCATCGGTTCCGCCGCGGACAGCCAGCCGCGCTCGGCGTGCATATTCTGTTATAATCGCATGATTGCGGAGGCGAGACATGCCCGAATCGCGGAGTTCGCTGATGGTTCAATTTCTCGGCTGGGTGGCGGATCGCCCGCGCAGCCGTGAACAGGCGGTGGAAGCCTGGCACAGCTGCCCGCATATCTCAGTGTGGGAAGACGCTGTCGTCGACGGTCTTGTGCACACCGAGAATGACGGCCATCGCACCATTGCATTGACCCGGCGCGGCCGCGCTATTCTGGAGAACGCGAAAGCGCCGGTATCAGGCCGCGTCTATTAGGTGAGAATTGCGCCGCCGGGCTGGGGCGGCACATCGAAAGCGTTGAGCACGAATCCGACCATGCCGTAGAAGCCGGCGCAGCTCACCGCTTCGATCACGCCCTCGCGGCCGAATGCGGCCATGGCGCGGGCGAAGGTTTGCGCGCTCAGCGTCTTGGTCTCGATCAATTCGCTGACGACGTCGTAAATCACCTTCTCGTCCTCACGAGAAAAATCCGGCCTTTGGCGCGCGCGAATAGCGTCGATAGTCTGCTGCGAGAGGCCCGCCTGGCGGGCAAGGGATTCGTGCACCGACCATGCGTATTTCACGGTGGCTGCACGGCACATCATCAGCGTAATCAACTCGATCAGATGTTTGTCGAGGCGCGCACGAACGCGGAAGCAATCGGCCAAGCCGTTGGCCGGCTCAGCGATGTCGGGCGTGTGCATCCACACCGAAAACGGCCCGCTCAGCCGCCCGCGCGGCCGCGTGCTCATGATGTCGTCAAAGATCTTTTGCTGTCGCGGATTGAGTTTTTCCCGTTCCACTTCGTCGACGCGCGCCATTCTCGCTCCTTGCCGGCTTTTCTGCCTTGCGGGCACCCCATTGTCGCCCTGGCGGCCGCTAACCGCGAGCTTAGCAGACGGGAGGGGGAGGCGGGGAAATCGTGATAATCGCCTGGGTTGCCGGCCATAACGGCGGCAATTGACCCCAATGAAGCCCGAAGCGCGAGCCGCCAGCGGTTCCATTCCGCGGCAATGAGACGATTGCCTTGAGCGCGATAAATCGCTATTTGAAATTCAAACAATGGTTTGAAAAAGTGAGTTCCGAACGATAATGACCCGACCCTCCGAAGTCACGCGCGAGCGCATCCTGAAGGCCGCCGAACGGTTATTCGCCGAGCGCGGATATGAAGCCACCAGCATTCGCGCCATCGTCGCCAAGGCGAGGGTGAATCAGGCCGCGATCAATTATCATTTCGAAGGCAAGGATGGACTTTATCGCGACGTGCTGCACAACGCCTTTCGCGCCATGACCGAGGATCAGTTGGCGCATGCGGAGGAGACCAAAGCGATGTCGCGCGAGGAGGCCCTCCACGCCTTCATCCGCCGCCAATTGCATCCGCTGATGGGACGCGACGAATACAGCCGCCACATGCGTATTTTCAATTGGGAGACGGTACGGCCCACCGCGGTATTTCGCAGTCTGCTGAGCGAGGAGGCGGCTCCCTTCATGGGGCTGGCCGGCGACATCGTCGGCCGGTTTCTGCCCGGCGCCGACAAGCGCACAATCATGGTGGCTTCGATCTGGTTGATGGGCCAATGCAGCGTATTCTTGCGCAATCGCGATACGCTGGCGCAGCCGCCAGTTGGGCTGCTGCTCGATGACGCCATGGTCGACTGGCTGTCGCAGCAAATCGGCAATTGGGTTGTCGGTGGCCTGAGCCGGCCGGCCTGACGGGCTATGAGGTGGGGAATGCCGCAAAAATTCCTTTTTCTCGGCCCGCCGGCGCCCAGAACGAGTGTTTGAAATTCAACCGCTCGTTTGAAATAATCGGGGGCCGGCGATGCAGGGCAGTGGGATCAGGACAGTGCAGCCAAACTGGTTGATGCGCTCGCAAGCGCCGTGGCTCGCGCGCTTGGGCGGTAAAATCGCGTTGGAGGTTGTTCCGGCCGCGCTGGCGAGCGTGATTGGCGGCTTTCTGTTCACGCAATATCATATCGGCCATGCCGCTCCTCCACTGGTCGCGGTGCAGCCGGCATCGCCCGAAATGATGGCGATGGTGCGTGACGAGCATGCATTGATCATGGATTATCTCAAGGCGCAGGT
>JBARER010000210.1:0-17167 GCA_049796395.1 Xanthobacteraceae bacterium | reverse complement strand
GCCGTCGGTGGTGAAGCCGTTGGCGCGATGGCCCTTGTCGACGTCGCCGTAATTGAGTCCGTAGTTGTGGCACGAGGTGTACATGCCCTCGCGGCAGCGCTTGCATTGGCCGCAGCCGGCATGGATTTCCACCGTGACGCGCTGGCCGATGGGAAATTCGTCGACGCCGGGACCAAGCGCCACGACCGTGCCCATATATTCGTGGCCGGGCGTGAAATTCTTGTTGAACGGCATGCCGCCCTGGATCGAGGCCGGCGGCCCATGATCGATGATCTCGAGGTCGGTGGCGCAGATCGCGACGGCGTCGATGCGGACCAGGACCTCGGCGCGCTTGGGAACCGGAACCGGCTTCTCGCTCAGCTTCAATTCGCCGGGATTGCAGAGAACCCAGGCCTTCATCTTGTCCGGGATCGGAAAATCGGGGCTCGTCTTCACGCCTGGTCCTGAATACATCTGCCGTTCCTTGTCAGCCGTTTCCTTAAACCTGCGCGCTTATAATGAATTCCAGACGTTGGCGAAACCGTGGTCAGGCCGGCTCGCCGGCGGCATTCTTGTCGAGATCGACGCAAACGTCGTCGCCTTGCAGCACCACTTTATAGGTGCGCAGCGCCACCGCGCAGGGCGGTGCCTTCACCGCGCCGGTCTTCACGTCGAAGGCGCCGAAATGCACGCAGCATTCGATCACGTCGCCTTCCAGCAGGCCGTCGGCGAGGCTCGCCGAGGCATGGGTGCATTCGTCGTCGGTGGCGTAGAACGTGCCGCCGATATTGTAGACCGCCAGCCGGCTGTCGCCCACCTCGAACGCTTTGACCGTTTCCGGCGCGATATCGGCTTGCGCGCAGACCCGCACCACATTGTCCGCCATAGTCCTCCCCTTTCTTCCCTTGTTATATAGTCATCCTGGGGCCAAGCGAAGCGAGAGCCCGGAATGACAAGGGCGGAGGCGCAATGCAAGTCTTGGTGATCGGCGCCGGCGTGGTCGGGCTGGCGATCGCGCGCACCGCGGCGCTTGCCGGGCACGATGTCACTGTGGCCGAGGCGACCGGCGGCATCGCCAACGGCGTGTCCTCGCGCAACAGCGAAGTGATCCATGGCGGCCTCTATTATCCGACCGACACGCTGCGCGCCATCCACTGCGTGCGTGGCCGGCGCATGCTCTATGAGTTTTGCGCCGTGCACGGCGTGCCGCACCGCAAATGCGGCAAGCTCGTCGTCGCCACCAATGAGGCGGAGCTGGCCAAGGTCGAAACTATCCTGGCGCAAGCGGAGAAGAACGGCGTCGAAGGCGTCGAGATGGTCGGCGGCAATGCCGCGCGCGCCATGGAGGCCGAGCTGTTTGCCATCGGCGCCTTGTGGTCGCCGGAAACCGGCATCATCGACAGCCACGCCTACATGCGCGCCTTGTGGGGCGAGCTTGAAGACGGCGGCGGCATGATCGCGTTTCAAACGCCGGTCGAGCGGATGAGTTACAAGGCCTCACAATGGCACGTGCAATTCGGCGGCCGCGACGCCGTCGTCGCCCAGTTCGATGCGGTGGTGAATGCGGCCGGCCTCGGCGCGCAAGCCTTGGCAAAGCGCATCGACGGCTATCCGGCCGAAAAGGTGCCGCGGCTGGTGCTCGGCAAGGGCAATTATTTCGGCTTCGCCGGCCGCCCGGCGTTCTCGCGGCTGATTTATCCGACGCCGATCGACGGCGGGCTTGGCGTTCACGTCACGCTCGACCTCGCCGGGCGCATGCGGTTCGGACCGGACGTCGAGTGGATCGCCGACGAGAACTACGCCGTCGATCCGCGCCGGGCCGACAGTTTCTACGCACGCATCCGCACCTATTGGCCCGGTTTGCCGGACGGCTCCTTGGTGCCGGACTACGCCGGCATCAGACCGAAACTGCGTGGTCCGGGCGAAGGCCAAGCCGATTTCATGGTCGCAACACCGGCCGATCATGGCATGCCACAACTGCTCAACCTGTTCGGCATCGAATCGCCGGGGCTGACCTCGTCGTTGTCATTGGCCGAAGCGATCGTCAAAGAGCTGGATTAGGACGTGCATTCATGACAACGCCTAAACCTTGATTGGACAGCCCACGCTCGCCATTCTATCCATTCGGCCAGCCTATCGAGCGACAAACGCGAGCCCAACATGACTGACACATCGCAATATACGCCGCCGGGCGTCTGGGTCTGGGAGAAGAACGACAGTCCCAACTGGCGCTATAGCAACACCAATCGCCCCATCGCCGGCGCGACGCATGAGAAGGCGTTGCCGCGCGGCAAGCATCCGCTGCAGCTCTATTCACTGGCGACGCCCAATGGCGTCAAGGTTACAATCATGCTGGAGGAATTGCTGGCCGCCGGTCATGGCGGGGCGGAATACGACGCCTGGCTGATCCGGATCGGTGAGGGCGACCAGTTTGGCAGCGGATTTGTCGGGGTGAACCCGAATTCCAAAATCCCGGCGCTGATGGACTATAGCGAGCCGACACCGCAACGCCTGTTCGAGTCCGGTGCGATCCTGCTCTACTTGGCGGATAAATTTGGTGCCTTCCTGCCGAAGGATCGCGGCAGGCGCACCGAGGCGCTGAACTGGCTGTTCTGGCAGATGGGTTCGACGCCCTATGTCGGCGGCGGCTTCGGGCATTTCTATGCCTACGCTCCGGTGAAGATCAAATACGCCATCGATCGCTTTGCAATGGAGGTGAAGCGCCAGCTCGACGTGCTCGACCGGCAGCTTGCGGATAATCGATTCATCGCCGGCGACGAATATACCATCGCCGACATGGCGATCTGGCCGTGGTACGGCAATGGCATGTTGAACGGCGCCTCATACAATGACCCGCGCAAGTTCCTGCAGACGCAAGACTACAAAAACCTGACGCGCTGGACGAAAGAAATCGGCGAACGCAAAGCCGTCAAGCGCGGGCGAATGGTCAACCGCGCCAGCGGGCCGCTCGAAGAACAGTTGCACGAACGCCATGACGCCGGCGACTTCGCGACCAGAACGCAGGACAAGGTCGGCGCGCGCGGGTAACCTATCGCCTTCCGGGCTAAGTGGACATCCGGATGTTATAAGTGCGCGGTCTCATCAGCGCGGGATCTGGCCCCGCATGGCGGTCCCGAGATCGAATGCGTCGCCCGGCTGCCGGCTGGCGACGATGTTTGCATCCTCGTCGGCCCGCGCCTGTTTGTCATGCGTCTTCTCATGCCCATTGGCGGCGACGCCCACGGTCACGGAATTGAGCTCGGTTTCGATGCTTGCCGGATCGACCGGGGTGAAAGCGTCGGCGGTGCCGCTTTTTCCGGTAAAGGCCATGAAGCCCTGCTTGGTCGAAACGATGTCGCCGGGATGCAGCGTCGGATCGTTCGACAGGTCGAACGGCGCCAGGCCGCGGGCGCTGTGGCCGTTGCAGGTGCAATTCGGCACGATCTGCTGGCGATAGGTAAAGGCCGTGTCGAGAGCGGCGTAACGCTCGCCGTCCTTGGCGACGGCATTGCCGACCTCGCTGCCATAGAAGATCTTGGTTTTGCTCGCCGGACACATCGCTCGGCAGGTCTCGACAGGCGTCGCATTCGACATGTGCTCGAGCGGGAAGCTTTCGCCGTCGCACAGCCGCACGCAAAAGGCGACGGCGTGCCCGGTGCTATCGCCGCCTTGGCGGACGCTTTCGGAACCCAGCGGCGCCGGCGCCACGCGGTCGAGCGCCGGCGGCGGCGGTTCGGCATAGGATTGCTGCGGCGGCGGCTGATCCTGCGAGTTACCGAAAAGAAAGTCGAAAAAGCCGGCATGCGCCGGCGCGGTCATGCCGGCAAGCGCGACCAGCGCGCCGGCGGCAATCATCCCACGCCACGACGCGCGCTTGTTCGACGGCCAACGCCGCACGGCGACACCTCTTTGCAGCCGATTTCCGCGCCAATAACCATTGCGCGGGGAGGACGGTTCCCCGCCTTCTGCGGACAAAAGAATGACGGCAAAGGGTCACCATCCCGTGGCCGAACGCCGACACGGCTGCCGATTTCCCGATATGGCAAAGAATGGGTGAATGTGGCGAGTGGCGAGTGGCGAGTGGAAACCGCGCAATTCGCTACTCGCCACTCGCTATTCGCCTCTTAAAAATACCGCAGCCAGACGTAGATTTGGCAGATCAGGATCGAAACGATCATCATTGGCAGGGCGTAAAGCGTAAATTTGACGAAGCCAAAGCCGACGCCGTTGCGTTCGGCAACGCCGGCGACGGTCAGGTTCGCCGTTGCCCCGACCAGAGTGCCGTTGCCGCCGAGACAGGCGCCGAGCGCCAGGCACCACCAAAGCGGCTCGATGTGCTCCGGCCCGCCATAGGCCGGCGCCATGCTCTTGATCACCGGGATCATCACGGCAACGAACGGAATATTGTCGATGATCGCGGCCAACAGCGCCGACGACCACAGAATAATCGTGCCGCCCAAGGCAATATTGTCGCCGGTCACGGCAACCAGCCTGGCGGCGAGCAATTGCAGGAGCCCGCTGACCTCGACGGCGCGAACGACAATGAACAGGCCGATAAAGAAAAAGATGGTGATCCATTCCACCTCGGTGAATGTCTGCGTGACCTTGTCGGCCTGCTTTGCGCTGTGGTGCTCCCAGTTGTCGAGCAGCATCAGAACGGCCGCTCCGCCCATCGCTATCGTAGCCGGCTGCAGGTGAATCCGATCCTCGAAAATCAGCGCGGCGATGACGGCGAACAGCACGGCGACGGACTGCAGCAACAGCGGCAAGTCGACGATGGCGGCGCGCGCATTCATGGCCATGACACGCAGCCGGTTCTCGGCCGTGGCATGGATCGCCCGGCCCCACATCCAATGCGCCATCAAGAGCTGGACGATCTGAACCACCACCACGACCGGCGCCAGATGCAGGATAAAACTGTCGAAGCCGAGCCCGGCCTGCGAGCCGATCATCAGATTGGGCGGGTCGCCGATCAGCGTCGCAGTGCCGCCGATATTGGAGGCCAGCACTTCGGCGAACAGGAAGGGAAACGGCGCGATCTGCAGTTCGCGGGTGACGGCGAGCGTCACCGGCGCCATCAGCAGCACGGTGCTGACATTGTTGAGGATCGCCGACAAAGCAAATGTCACGACCTGGACCAGCAGCAGCAATATCGCGGGATGCGCCCGCGCGATCTGGGCCACGCGGATGGCGGCATATTGAAACACGCCGGAGCGTTGCGCGATCGAGGTGATGATCATCAGGCCGGCCAGCGTGCCGATGGTGTTCCAATCGATGCCGCTGAGCGCTTCGGCCTGATCGAGCGCGCCGGACAACACCACGATGCCGGCGGCAACCAGCGCAATGATGGCGCGATTGAGCCGGTCCCAGATGATCAGCACGTAGGTGATGCACAGCACGACACCCGCGAACCACATCGGGTTGGCGCCAAAAATGATGTGCGGGGTAAAATGTTCGCTCAACTTGCCGTCTCAGCCGATGCTTTCGGGTAACCGCGGCAGGCGGCAAAGGCAACTATAATCGGCGGTGAGCCTATGCCTCCGCTCAGCCCGGCGTAACAAAGAAATAAGTAACGGCGATGAACACCGGCACCAGCACCCCGACCGACCAGATCATGTAGCCGAAAAAGCTCGGCATTTTGACGCCGCTCTCGGCGGCGATGGCGTAGATCATGAAATTCGGCGCGTTGCCGACATAAGACAGCGCTCCCATGTAGACCGCGCCCATCGACATGGCGGCCAGCGCCGGCGCCAGCGTGGTCATCAGTTGAGCGGCATTGCCGCCGGCGAGCTTGAAGAAGACAAGGTAAGTCGGGGCGTTGTCGAGGATCGCCGACAGAATGCCGGTGAGCCAGAAATAAGCAACCTCATGCGGCGTGCCGTCATGCCGGGTCACCGCCGTCAACAGCCAGGCGAATGTACCGTCGTGGCCGGCATCGAGCATGGCCTGGACCGGAACCGCGCAAACGAAAATGCCGGCAAACAGCAGCACGACTTCAAGGATCGGCTCGAACGAGAAACCGTCGGCGGCGCGCTGACTGTTCGGCGTCAGCCACAGTGAGGCCAGCGCGGCCAGGATCAATACACCATCGCGCGCGATATCCTGCAGCGCCAGATCGGTGCCGTAAATTGTGAAATGGATCGCGGATCGCCACAGCGCTGAATCGATGACGGCGGCGATGATCAGCGCCAGCAGGAGAAGATTGATGGCGCCGTGCAGCCGCAGCGGCACGCGCTCGACCGGCTCGCCCACGATCGCGGCGCGGCGGTCCTGAAAGAACAGCCAAACATCGACGGCCACGAACACCGCCAGCACGCAAACGGCGGCGAACAGCGTGGGCCGCCACAGATGCTGCGCCGGCCAGAAAAAATCGACGCCGTTGAGAAAGCCGAGGAACAGCGGCGGATCGCCCAGCGGCGACAGCGCGCCGCCGATATTGGCGACCAGGAAGATGAAAAAAATCACCACATGGGCGTTGTGGAGCCGCGCCGCGTTGGCGCGCAAGAGTGGCCGGATCAGGATCATGGCGGCGCCGGTGGTGCCGATGACGCTGGCGATCAGCGTCCCGAACGCCAGCATCAGCGCGTTGAGAAGCGGCGTGCCGCGCAGCGTGCCGGCAAGCGATATGCCGCCGGCCACCACATAGAGCGCAAACAACAGCGCGACGAAGCCGACGTAATCGCCGATGATCGCGTGCGACAGCGCCGCCGCCGCCACGCCGGTGCCGAACAGCGCCGCCATCGGCGCCAGCGTCAAGGCCGCCCAGACAAACGCGAGCTTGCCGTAGTGCCGATGCCACAGGCGTGGGAAAGCCAGCGGTCCGAAGGCGATGGTCAGCAGAATGCCGGCAAACGGCAGCAGCCAGGGCCATGACAGAGCCGCGCCATCGAGCGCGGCCGCCTGGGCGGGGACCGGCAGCACGATTGCGGCAACCAGCAGGGCGATGAAGCGCGCGGACATCGCCGATAGTTTGCCACGGCGACCGGGTCTTTGCATTATCCGCCTCCGATCGATCCGCCACCTCCGGGAGCATCCACCATGGCCGTTCACCGCTTTCAAAATCCGCCGACGCTGCACGAAACGCGCGGCTATTCGCACGTCGTCGAGACGCGAAGCCCGAGCCGCACGATTTATGTCGCCGGCCAGCTCGGACGCAGCCTGGATGGCAGCTTTGCCGGCGGCCCGGGCGATTTTCGCGCCCAGGCCGTTCAAGCCTTCGAAAATCTGCGACTGGCACTGGCCGCTGCCGGCGCGGATTTCGCGCATGTGGTGAAAGTCACCGCTTATTTCACCGACATTGCGGACATCGCCACCTACCTCGAGGTGCGCAATCGCTATGTGAACACCGCGGCGCCGCCGGCTTCGACGGCGGTTCAGATCGCCAAGCTTGCCCATCCGGACGCGGTATTCGAAATCGAGGCCATCGCGGTCGTGCCCGGGGCGTAGGCTTCCGGCGGCGATCCGGCGGCAACAACCTGCAGCCCATTACAGCCCGGCGCGCGCTGGGCTAACATGGCGATCATAACCGGCCGGCAAAATCATAATCGGCCGGCAAACGGGGGGAATGCAATGACGATCACGAAAACGAAACGACTTGCTCGGGGCGCAGTTGCGGCGGCGGCGATGGCCCTGTCGTCGATGCTGGCGTTTAACGCGGCATGCGCACAAGACAAGACCTATACGATGAAGATGACGATGCCGACGCTCAACGATCCGAGCTACTTTTTTGCCAAGGCCTACGCCGCCGCGCTGGAGAAGGACTCCGGTGGCCGCATCAAACCCGAGATTTTTCCGGCCAGCCAGTTGGGCTCGATCCCGCGGCAGATCGAAGGCACGCAGTTCGGCGCCATCCAATGCGCATTGATTCCGCCGGAATTCTTCGTCGGCGTCGACGAGCGTTTCGAGCTGATGGCCGCGCCAGGCCTGGTCGATTCCATCGCGCACGGCCAGCGCCTCGCCGCCGATCCGGCATTGCGCAAGCTGATGCTGGGGCTTGGTGCCAACAAGGGCCTGCACGGCGTCGCGCTGTTCATGAACGCGCCATCCTCGGTGATCGCGAAGGCGCCGATCCGCCACCTCGCCGACTTCAAGGGCAAGAAAATCCGCGTGCTCGCTTCACCGTTCCAGGAGCAACCGCTGGCGCGGCTCGGCGCGACGCCGGTGGCGATGACGCTCGGCGACGTGGTGCCGGCCATGCAGCAGGGCGCCATCGACGGCGCCGTCGGCGGCATCGTGGTGTGGACGCCGATGCACTTCAATGACGCGGCAAAATACGTAACCGAGACCGGTCAGCCCGCCGTCTACGTGATCGTTGAAATCAGCAAGACTTGGTACGATTCGCTGCCGGCCGATCTGCAGACCATCATCGACAAGGACGCGGCCGCCGAGCAGGCGGCGATCATCCCCACCGCGGCCGAGATCGTCAGCAACGCGCGTACGGGCTGGACGGCGACCGGCGGCGAATTGATCACCCTGCCGGCAGACGAGCAGGCGGAATTGATGAAGACCTTTTCCAGCGCCGTCGCCGACGTGGTCAAGACCAAGCCGGCGATCGCCGACGCTTACAAGGTCGTGACCGACGCGGCGCAACGCACCCGCTAAACAACAAATCGGACCGCCGGCGCGTTTGCGTGTACTTGCAGCAAAGCGCCGGCTTCCGGGAGGACAAGCATGAAGCGAAAAATCGCCATTGTCGGGGCCGGCGCGGTCGGCGGTTATAGCGGCGCTCATATGGTGCAGGCCGGCGAGGACGTGACCTTCATCGACCCATGGCCGGCCCATGTCGAGCATATGCGCCAGCACGGCCTGCGCGTCACCCACGCCATGACCGAGCCGGAATTCACCGTGCCGGTGCGCGCGCTGCACGTGACGGATGCACAGCAGCTTGCCAAGGAGAAGCCGGTCGATATCGCCTTTGTCTGCATGAAGTCATACGACACCGCCTGGGCGACCATGCTGATCCGGCAATATCTGGCGGCCGACGGTTTCGTCGTCTCCTTGCAGAATTGCATGAACGAGGAGACCGTCGCCGGCGTCGTCGGCTGGGGCAAGACGCTGGGCTGCATCGCCTCGAGCATCACCGTGAACCTGCCGGAGCCTGGGCACATCCATCGCGGCGCCGCCAAGCATGGCGCGGCGCATACGGTGTTTCGTGCCGGCGAAGTGCACGGCCGCATTACGCCGCGCGCCGAGGAGGTCTGCCGGCTGGTTGCTTATGCCGACAGCGCCAAGGTCACCAATAATCTCTGGGGCGAGCGCTGGTCGAAGCTCGTCGCCAATGCCATGCAGAACGGGCTTTCCGCCTGCACCGGGCTTGGCGGTAGCGATATGCTCAAGAACGATCCGATCCGCCGCTTCTCGACCCGGCTCGGCTCCGAGGCGATCCGCGTCGGCCAGGCGCTCGGCTTTCAGCTCGAGGACGTTTTGCATCTGCCGCCGGAGACGATCGCGCGCGCCGGCGAAGGCGACGAAGCGGCGATACGCACCTGCGACGAGCAGCGCATGAAGGACTCCGGCCGCACCGCGTCCGGCCAGCGCCCGTCGATGGGCCAGGACATGGCGAAAGGCCGACGCACCGAGATCGAATTTCTCAACGGTCTCATCGTGCGCGAAGGCGAGAAGGCCGGCATTGCCTGCCGCGCCAACGCCGTGCTTACCGATCTGGTCAAGCGGGTCGAAAAAGGCGAGCTGAAAGCCGATCCCAGCCACATCACCGAGCTGCGGCTGAACTGAAGTGGGATCAATTGCATGCCTCGCGCGGTTGTGATTCAATCGCGCGCAACAAATAACATGGGGAGGCCACGGTCATGCCCATCACCGTCTATCCGGCGACGCCGGGCTTCGCCGCCGAAATCGGCGATGTCGATTTGTCGACGCCGCTGGCGCCGGCCGACGTGCGCGACATCAAGGCGGCATTCGCCGCCTATTCGGTCCTGATTTTCCCCGAGCAAGAGCTGTCGCAGGACCAGCATCTCGACTTCGCGCGCAATTTCGGGCCGCTGGAAACCACGATTGCGCTGCACCGCAAGGACGCGCAGTTGCGCGTGCGCAAGGAGTTCGCCGACGTCTCCAATCTCGGTCCCGACAACGAGGTCTGGGGCAAGGATTCACGGCAGCGCATGTTCCAGCTCGGCAACCGGCTGTGGCACACCGACTCGTCGTTCAAGCGGCTGCCGGCACTGGCGTCGCTGCTCTATGCGCAGACCATTCCACCGATCGGCGGCCACACCGAATTTGCCGACGAGCGGGCGGCCTATGACGCGCTGCCCGAAACCACCAAGCGCCGGCTCGATGGCCTGGTCGCAGAGCATTCGATCTTCAATTCACGCGCCAAGCTCGGCTTCACCGATTTCAGCGCCGAGGAAAAACAGGGCATGCCGCCGGTGCCGCAAGTGCTGGTCCGCACCATTCCGGAATCCGGCCGTAAATCGCTTTATCTGGCCTCGCACGCCGGCCGCGTCCTTGGCATGGCGGATCAGGAGGGCCGCGCGCTGATCGAAGAATTGCTCGCGCACGCCACGCAGCGGCAATTCATCTATACCCATCGCTGGCGGGTGCATGATCTCGTCATCTGGGACAACCGCTGCACCATGCATCGCGGCACCGACTTCGACGATCTGCGCTGGAAGCGCGACATGCAACGCGCCACCGTCTGCGACATCGCCAATTCTTGCGAACAGGCCGGCATCCAGATCGCGGCGGCGTAGATCGCGGCTGCTCTCCGCTCGTCCTCGCGGAAGCGGGGACCCAACTGGATTCCCGCCTTCGCGGGAATGAGCGGCGTGGAATCAATGGGCCGCAGGCGCTCTAGCGGCGCGAAAGCAAGATCAGCACAAGCCCGATCACGGCGGTGACGCCGCCGTAATAGACCCATTGCACCTCGCTAATCATGAAGCTCTCGGCCGGATACGGAAAATAGCCCGAGCCCTGGCCCATCCACACCACGCCGGCGAGCAGGAGAATGATGCCGATGATCAGAAGGAATGTTTTCATTGCCCGTTCCCAAGTTCGTCATGGCCGGCCTCGTTCCGGCCCTCCACGCCGTCTTTGTTACCACTATGAAGGACGTGGACGGTTAAGTCGACGTGCGCTTTCGCAAGATCAAACGAACGTCTCCATGAAGGGTCTTAAATTCCGCTAATGGGCCCATGGCAGACATTTGGAGAATTTCAGCGCGCGAACCAAGCAAGGTGTGCATCGTAATATGTTTTGATAGATGGACTGCAACTAACGACGCGGCAATGCCCGCGCGTACTGCGTTGCGCGCATTCTGCAAGGGCACGGTACGAAGCGGCGGTTTTGTTCCGCGCGCCCCATGATCGACCCGTCGCAGTTCCGTCCGTCGCGCCGCATCCCCAGGCGTGTTCGCTTATATTATTGCCGCTGCTGGTCCGAGGCGTCGCCGTTGACCCCGTTCTTGGCGGCGCAGGATCGACGCGGCAATATCCACTCGTAGCGTGCAAGGCACACGCTTGCTGTTTGCGGCGTCTTTCAATGAGGTAAGGAAGACTGACTTTCCCGGCCTCGTACGCTTTTTTCAGCTGCGAACCTGGCGACATGTAATAAAGCCGCCCGTCTCCCGAGTAGTAGCAATTCTCCGGCGCAAGGTCGCAATAGGAGAGGACCGCTTTGGCCGGATGAATGCCGAGTGACATCAGCATCAAAGCTGCTATCGCGGCACAGCCAAGAAGTCCGCGCATCGTTTCCCCCGTTCCCAAAATGGGCTCGTAAATAATTGCATGCCGGTTGTTAAAATTCAACCAAATAACCTAGGCGTGCTTTACGTTCGGACTGTTTCGCGGACGTCACCCGGCCGCATGCCGCGCGCGGACCTCGTTGATTCGCAGTGACGATTTAAAGACGTTGACGGGTAAGCGATGTGCACTTTCGCATCGCCGTGAGGGTCTTAAATTGCGCGAATGACCGATTGCGGACAGCGGAGTCGAGAACTGCGCGGACAGAAGCTGCAAACATCAATCGAGTAGGTAGCCGCTCCGGCGCCGCCTGCATCGGCGGCGCCGCACGATGTCGAGCGCGTGTTTCAGCGGCCGATACCGCCCATATCTCCGGAGGAACCTCCAGTGCTATAGCTCGGCGCATACGTGTAATTGCCCTCAGGCACGGATGAATCGTAATAGCCCGAATACGGAATCGTGGCGTGGCGCTGAGCCACGGCGCCGCGCGCTGTGGTGTGATTGCTGGCAGCAAATGAAGGTGCCGCCGTGGCGAACGTCAGCAGCGCACCAAGGGCCAGCAACGTAGCTTGTCGTTTCATGTTTCATCTCCGGCATTGTGCGAAAAAACTCCGTCGTGTGACGGCGAAGCGAAAGAATTAAGTTTCTTCACATCGCCGCCTCACCGCGGAACTGGTATCTGGTGCTCCGTTACGCGGCGGCGAGGGGTGTCAGCCCACAAGCTGCGTAACGCTTGCGTGATCATCCGAAATCTTTCGGATACTTGCATGCGGCGGAGGAATGGAACGCATGCATTTTATTGATCAGGCGCGCCATTGAATTGCTTGGTTCGCACCTGTCCGGCAAAAGTGACGACAATCACAGAATTGTCGAATCCGACAAGATGGACTCTAGGCGGGGAACCGGGCGCCAATTATTCGGGCACATCAGGAAGCAGAATCTTGGTTCCGTTTGTCATCAAGCGCGCTTGACGCGGACCCGTTGGCTCGCAATGACGCTTAATGCGCCGCATCCCAGTTGTCGGCGGCCTTGGCCTCGACATGCAGCGGCACCGACAGCGACACCGCCGGCATCGGCGCCTCGACCATCACCGCGGCGACCACCGGCAGCGTTTTTTCGACCTCGCCGTCCGGCGCTTCGAACACCAATTCGTCATGCACCTGCAGCAGCATCCGCGCCGAAAGCTTTTTCTGTGCCAATGTCGCATCCATGCGGATCATGGCGCGGCGGATGATGTCGGCGGCGGTGCCTTGCAGCCGCGCATTGACCGCAGCGCGCTCGTTGAACGCGCGAATGGAGGCATTTGAAGCGCCGATGTCGGGGTAGTGGCATTTGCGGCCGAACAGCGTGGTCACATAGCCATCCTTCTTCGCGGCTTTCTTGGTCTCCTCGATGAAATCGCGAATGCCCGGAAAGCGCTCGAAATATTTCCTGATATAGGCGCCGGCTTCCTCGCGCTCGATGCCGAGCTGATTGGCAAGCCCGAAGGCCGAGATGCCGTAGATGATGCCGAAATTGATCGCCTTGGCCCGGCGGCGCACTTCGGCCGGCATGTTCTTCACCGGCACGCCGAACATTTCCGACGCCGTCATGGCGTGAATGTCGAGCCCCTCGCGGAACGCCTTGCGCAATTGTTCGATCTCGGCGATCTCGGCCAGAAGCCGCAGCTCGATCTGCGAATAGTCGGCGGAAACGAGCTTGTGCCCGGCATCGGCGATGAAAGCGCGGCGAATTTTGCGGCCGTCCTCGGTGCGGACCGGAATGTTCTGCAAATTCGGCTCCGACGACGACAGCCGTCCGGTCGTCGTCGCGGCGAGCGCGTAGCTCGTATGCACGCGGTGTGTCGCCGGATTGACGAAGCCGGGCAGCGCGTCGGTATAGGTCGATTTCAGCTTCGACACCTGGCGCCAGTCGAGAATCTTTTGCGGCAGCTTGTTGCCCTGCTCCGCCAGCTCTTCGAGGAGCCGCGCGCCGGTCGCCCATTGCCCGGTCTTGGTCTTGGTACCGCCGGTCAAGCCAAGTTTTCCAAACAGAATGTCGCCGATCTGCTTCGGCGAACCGACATTGACCGTCTCGCCGGCGAGCGTATTGATCTCGGCCTGCAGCCCGCCGCATTCCTGCGCAAACTCGCCGGACAGCCGCGATAGAATCTGCCGGTCGATGCGGATACCACGCCGCTCCATGCGCGCGAGCACTTCCAAGAGCGGCCGCTCCAGCGTCTCATAGACATTCGCCACATGCTCGGCGGCAAGCCGCGGCTTGAGCACGCGCCACAACCGCAAGGTCGCGTCGGCGTCCTCGGCGGCGTATTCGGTCGCCTTGGCGATGTCGACGCTATCGAACGTCAGCTTGCTCTTGCCGATTTTGGTGACCTCGTTGAAATCGATGGTCTCGTGATCGAAGTAGCGCCGCGCCAAAGGGTCAAGGCCATGGTCGGAGCGCCCGGCATCGAGGACGTAGGACATCAGCATGGTATCGTCGTAGGACGCGATCTCGATGCCGCGCAGGGCGAAAATCTGCCAGTCGAACTTCAGGTTCTGGCCGACCTTGAGCACGCCGCGGTCTTCCAAGACCGGCTTCATGATCTCAAGCGCATCGGCTTCGGAGAGTTGGTCTGCCGTGATCTCGCCGGGGAACAGCGTATCCTTGCCGCCCTCGCCGCCGTGCCGATGCGACAGCGGCACATAGCAGGCCTCGTTCGGCGCCACCGCAAGCGAGAAGCCGCAGAGCTCCGCTTGCATTGGATCGAGGCTCGAGGTTTCAGTGTCGATGGCGAGCGTGCCGATATCGCGGGCGCGGTCGGCCCAGGCTTTGAGCCTGTCGAGCGAGCGCACGGTTTCATATTTCGAACGGTCGAATTTCTGATGATGCGCGGTTTCGAGCCGCGCTGCGGCAAGCATCTGCGGAGTAAGGGCGCTGGCAGCGGGCGGGGACCTCCGCTCGGCACTTGTCCCCTCACCCAGCTCGGCCATTTCGGCCTCGCCGGCTTCTGCCGCCTGGGGAGAGGCGATTCCGGCCTTCCCTACAAGTTTGGTATCCGCCTCGATGTCGCTCGGATCGATCGAAGCAAACTCCGCGACGCGCCGGGTCAGCGACGAAAACTCCATCGCCCGCAGGAAGGCGATCAAGCGCCGGTAGTCGGGCTCATGCACGGCGAGATCGCCGATCGGCACGTCGAGCGCGACGCGATCGTCGAGCGTGACGAGTTTTTTCGACAGGCGCGCTTTTTCGGCGTTCTCGATCAGCGTCTGGCGGCGCTTCTCCTGCTTGATTTCGGACGCGCGCCCGAGCAGCGTTTCGAGATCGCCGAATTCGCCGATAAGCTGCGCCGCGGTCTTGACGCCGATGCCGGGCACGCCGGGCACATTGTCGGTGGAATCGCCGATCAGCGCCTGCACTTCGATGACCTTCTCCGGCGGCACGCCGAATTTCTCGATCACCTCGGCGCGGCCGATCCGCTTATCCTTCATAGTGTCGAACATGACGACGC
Organism: Xanthobacteraceae bacterium; assembly: GCA_049796395.1. Classification (GTDB taxonomy): domain Bacteria; phylum Pseudomonadota; class Alphaproteobacteria; order Rhizobiales; family Xanthobacteraceae; genus BOG-931. The sequence continues at coordinate 2,005 of JBARER010000210.1, read as the reverse complement.
AGTCGTTGACGAGCTGCATCAAGTCCTTGTCCGAGGAGACGATGGTCGCCGTGGCGCCGGCCTCGCAGGCTTCGCGCACATAAGTCGCGATCAAGTCGTCGGCCTCAAAGCCCTTCTGCTCCAGGCACGGCAGATCGAAGGCCTGCACCGCTTGGCGGATCAGCGGGAATTGCGGCCTTAAATCGTCGGGCGGGTCCGGCCGGTGCGCCTTGTACTGCGGATACAAGTCGGTGCGGAACGTCTTCTCCGACAGATCGAACACCACCGCGAGATGGGTCGGCTTCTCCTCCGGCTTCATGTCGCGCAGGAGCTTCCACAGCATGTTGCAGAAACCGAACACGGCATTGAGCTGCAGCCCGTCCGATTTGCGTGCGATCGGCGGCAGCGCATGATAGGCGCGGAAAATGTAGCCGGAGCCGTCGACCAGAAAGACGTGGTCGCCTTTTTTCAAAGGTTTTGCGGCAAGCTGCGGTTGGGCCGGCTTCGGCGGGGCTTTTTGCGCTGCGGGCATGATGGCCAATATATAGGGCATTCTCGCGAATTGGCATGGTGCCGTGGATAACTGCGCGACCGCACTCTCAATCGTCATCCTCGGGCTTGACCCGGGGGTCCATGCTGCCGCGACGCTGCATGGATTGCCGGGAGCCCGGCAATGACGATAGCCCCTCTGCCGATTGACGCCGCGCTGCCGGGCTTGACCGCGGCAATGCGCGCCAACACTGCCGCCGTTCTGGTGGCGCCGCCCGGCGCCGGCAAGACGACGGGGGTGCCGCTCGTTCTTGCCGGCGAGCCATGGGTCAACGGCCGGCGTATCCTGGTGCTCGAGCCGCGCCGGATTGCGGCGCGCGCCGCCGCCGAGCGCATGGCACACACACTCGGCGAAAAAGTCGGCGATACGGTGGGCCTGCGCGTGCGTTTTGGCTCGAAAGTCTCGCGCAAGACCCGCATCGAAATCGTCACCGAAGGCATTTTCACCCGGCTCATCCTCGACGACCCGATGCTCGACGGCGTCGCCGCCGTCTTGTTCGACGAATTTCACGAGCGCTCGCTCGATGCCGATCTCGGGCTGGCGCTTGCCTATGACGTGCAGCAGGGTCTGCGCGAGGACTTGAAGCTTCTCGTCATGTCGGCGACCATCGATGGCGCGCGGATCGCAAGCTTGCTCGGCAATGCTCCGGTGATCGAAAGCGAAGGGCGCACCTTCACGGTCGACACGCGCTATCTCGGCCGTGACGCGCGTCCCATCGAGCCGCAGGTGGCCGATGCCGTCGCGCGCGCGATGCGCACCGATCCTGGCTCGGTGCTGGCATTCCTGCCCGGCGCGGCCGAAATTCGCCGCACGCAGCGGGCACTCGAAGGCCGCATCGAGGCGTCGACCGATGTGGTGGCGCTTTACGGCGCGCTATCCGGCGAGGAGCAGGATCGCGCCATCGCGCCGGCGCCCGCCGGACGCCGCAAGATCGTGCTGGCGACCGCAATCGCGGAAACCTCGATCACCATCGAGGGCGTGCGCATCGTCATCGACTGCGGACTGGCGCGCGTGCCGCGCTACGAGCCCGACGTCGGCGTGACGCGGCTCGAAACCGTGCGGGTCTCGCGCGCCGCCGCCGACCAGCGGCGCGGCCGCGCCGGACGCACCGAACCCGGCGTGTGTTATCGGCTGTGGGACGAGCCGCAGACCGCAGCGCTCGAACACTATGCCCGGCCGGAAATCCTCGCCGCCGATCTGTCGTCCTTCGCGCTCGATCTCGCGGCCTGGGGCAGCGGAGCGGACAAGCTCGCTTTTCTCGATCCGCCGCCGCGTGCCGCCATCGGCGAAGCGACGGCGCTGCTCGGCGAACTCGGCGCTCTCGAGGGCGACGGGCGCATCACCGATGAGGGGCGCCACTTGCGGCGTCTGCCGCTGCCGCCGCGGCTGGCGCGGATGGTGGTCGATGCCGCACGTGCCGGGGAAGCGGAACTCGCCGCCGAGATCGCAGCGATCGTCAGCGAACGGGGGCTCGGC